>JALWLU010000223.1 GCA_026996325.1 Sulfurovum sp. | reverse complement strand
CGCGCCATCGACCCCAAAAGGCTCAAGATAGACTTTGGCCGTGGAAATTTGGCACATTACCTACAGCGTGTCATTCATGTCGACCGGCGTGTGGTCGACTACTACCGGAAGATGCATAAAGAGCTTTGAGAGGATATACACTCCCTTAGGTGGATGCAGCCGAAGAAAGAGGGGGGGGTATTGTTTATTTGCGTTTGCCGGTTACGATGCGGACATTGCCCGCCTGGCGGATTTTCAGGTGTCTTCCTTTAACTGTCACGATGTCACCATCAAGTTCAAGCATGTTGTAGTCGTTGTCAAGGTCGATATCCAGCGCCTTTACTTCACCATGGAAACTGCCGAACTTCTTTACAAATCGCAGCGGTGTGAAGATAAAGAAGCGTGTGGAACTCATCAGCATGAAAGGGGTCATGATGAGGTGAACGGGGAGAAGAAAGAGTACTGCGAGGATGTATTTGACCATGCCTTGTTTGAGCCATCCAAAGCGTAGTGTTTCTGAGAGAAAAATATGCTGCAGGTCACCCATGTTACCTGCTGAAAAGAGAAAGAGTTCATCATTGAGTTTGAAGATGTGGTGCTTTTGGACTGGAGGTGTGATACCCTCGGAAAGTGTATCCAGTACGCTCTTAATGGGAGGAGCTTTGTGGATTTTTGCAACAACATTGAAAGAGCCGGTGGGGTTTAGGATGAAGACCGGCTGTTTTTGCAAGGTATGTAGCTGTTTGAGCACACGCCGTATGGTACCGTCTCCCCCATTGATAATGACATAGTCGTAGCGTTCGATATCGTGGTGTTTGGTTAGGCTGGATGCATCAATATTGTCGATGGTGAGTTTGTCGTGGCTGAGTGCTTTGCCTATGGAGAGAATACGCATCTGTTCCCCTTATTTTCATTGGTTATAATTATAGCCATGAAAATTGAAAGCGAAGCGGCGCTCGATGAACTTGTCATCTGCCACAAATGCCATACCGTACACAAAGAGGTCCCCGTCAAAGACGGTGCCAAAGCGTGCTGCAGTGAATGCGGAAGCGTGCTCTACCGCTACGACAGTAAATTGATCGACCACGGACTGGCACTGAGTATTACGGCACTGATTTTCTTCTTTTTGGCAAACCTTTTTCCGCTTGTCAAGATTGAGATACTGGGGCATACACAGTATATCACGTTGACGAAAACTTTTCTGAGCCTCTTTGAGAACGGTTTCTACATCGTGGGAATGCTCTGTCTGTTTCTTATTTTTCTCTTTCCGCTGCTGATTATGCTGCTTTACCTTCTCATTTTCTCGATCTTGAAGTTCAAGGGGTCTCCTCAGACGCTCAAGGAGTTGCTGATACTGCTTTCTCATCTAAAGCCGTGGAATATGAGTGAAATATTTCTAGTGAGCATCTTCGTCGCACTGGTGAAGCTCATCGGCTATGCGCAGATTCATATGGGTATCTCCTTCTGGGCGCTTGCGGTCTTTGTCCTGCTTGATATCTATTTGAACCAGAGTGTACATGTATCGGAGATATGGATGCTGCGAAGACGCCACTACGGCAAAGAGGAGTGCATGCATGGAAGTCGATGAGAAGAGCCTGCTGCGCTGTCCGGTCTGTGAAGCGGTCAACCTCGATAAGGGAAAAGAGAACCGCTGCCGCCGCTGCGGATCACATATCTACAAGCACCGCCGGTTTAAGACGGAGAGGAGCTGGGCCTACCTTATCACAGCTATCATCGCCTATATCCCTGCCAATATCTACCCGATGCTTATTACCAAAAAATTCGGACACATCGAGGAGAGTACGATCTTCGGCGGTATCGTCTATCTCTGGGAGCATGGCTCCTACCCTATTGCACTGGTGATTCTCTTTGCCTCCATACTTATTCCTATTTTAAAATTCAT
>JALWLU010000222.1 GCA_026996325.1 Sulfurovum sp. | reverse complement strand
GCGACATCGCCTTTCCAAGTGCTACACAGAACGAACTGAATCTCGAAGATGCCAAGACACTGGTCAAAAACGGCTGTATCCTCGTCAACGAAGGTGCGAATATGCCAACCACTCCCGACGCAGTTGAGTACCTCAAAGAGAAGGGGACCTGGTTCGGTCCAGGAAAAGCGGCCAATGCCGGAGGGGTCGCTACCAGCCAGCTTGAGATGAGCCAAAATGCCAGCATGTCCCACTGGACCTTCGAAGAGGTCGACATCAAGTTGCGCCAGATCATGAAAAACATCTTTGACACCTGCTATGACACCTCTGTAGAGTTCGACCACGAAGGTGACCTCGTTATGGGTGCTAACATCGCGGGATTCAGGAAAGTGGCGGACTCCATGATCGATCAGGGATCAGTATAAGAGTGAAGAGATTTTGCATGAGTCTGCTGAAGTGAAGCCTGGTATTGGTATCCAGTTCCCAATAACCCAAACTTTCACTGCAGCCCATAGTAGAGCAGCGGCGGGTAAAGCAGTACGCCTGTAAGGAAAAACCATCCCGGAATGTGCCACTGCAGCATTGCAGCCAACTCATCAGGAACCTGTTGTTTTATGAAAATTGCCTTGATCAATTCAAGTTTGTAGAAGATGTCAAAGACCTTCATAGCAATGATGACAACGGTATAGAAGTTGAGGCTGTCGGTGGCGAGGACCACAAAGAGCATATAGTAGAATCCCGGGTGTATCAGAAAGAAAAGAAAGATACTCTTTTTATACCAGAAGTAGAGACGCTCCACAACGCCATAAAGGGTATCGGCCCTCTGCATAGCTGCTTCGAAGAGTTCCAGAACAACGAGAATGAGCGTCAGGGTCAATGCGGTTTCCATGCAGGATTTTACCCACATTTGGATAAAATCTCTTAAAATTTTCCTGTAAGGATGTCACCTTTGCCAAAAGTTCCCTGTACCCACTGCCATCTTGAATTTGACGAGTCGGTGATGCTGACTGAAACGCATGGGGACAAAACACTTTACTTCTGCTGCAAAGGGTGTCAGGGAGTCTACCATCTGCTTGAAGAGGAAGGGCTGGATAGTTTCTACGACAAACTCGGCGACCAGAAACTGCAACCTGCACTTCAAAAAAGTGATGACCTTGAGAAGTTCGATCTGGAAGGGTTCAAAAATAAATACATCAAAACCACAGAAGACGGTCTGAACGAAATTTACCTCATCATTGAGGGCATCCACTGCTCAGCCTGTGTCTGGCTTAACGAAAAGGTGCTCCACAAACTCGACGGCATCATAGACGCGACAATCAACTACACCAACAACAAAGCCAAGGTTGTCTGGGACCCAGAAGAAATCAAACTTTCAAAAATCATCGAAACCATCCGATCCATCGGATACAACGCCTATCCCTACGATCCAAAGCTACAGGAGGAGCGGGCGGTAAAAACACGCAAGGAGTACTACTCGCGTATTCTGGTAGCTGTCTTTGGCTCAATGAACATCATGTGGATCGCCATCGCCCACTATGCAGGCTACTTTGGAGGTATGGAGCAGCGCTTCAAAGATATTCTTAATGTCGCTGAGTTTATTCTGGCTACCCCCGTTCTTTTCTATAGCGGCTGGATATTCTTTAAAGGTGCCTATTACGGCTACAAAAACAGAATTGTCAACATGGACACCCTTGTCTCTTCGGGTGCACTCTCGGCCTACCTCTATTCCATCTACGCGATGGTCACCCAAAGAGGAGAGGTCTACTTCGATTCGGTGGCGATGATCATCACCTTCGTACTGGTCGGCAAGTACCTCGAGGTCCTCAGCAAGAAACAGGCTGTCGATACGCTCGATGCCATTATGGGAAGCACCCCTACGGAGGTTACCGTCATTCAGGGTGACGAGAAGG
>JALWLU010000221.1:532-1897 GCA_026996325.1 Sulfurovum sp. | reverse complement strand
AACTCTTTACCCAAAAAGCCGAAGCGTACAAAAATCAAATGCGCGATGACGACCTTGCCAGAGCGACACTGGCCTCATACGAGAAGCGTGCCAAGCGCTTCTGTGACCGGGTGAAGCCGGCGGAGAACAACAGCAGCAAGTAGAGCAAAAGGCTCTACATGCCTTTTGGGTTTGGACCGTACTGGTTGCTGCCCGGCTGTGAGTCTAGTACGAAGAAGTAGAGTAAAACAAACGGTCCGACAATTGGAATGAAGGCAATCAGGTACCACCAGCCGCTTTTGCCGATGTCATGCAGTCTTCTGACGGCTACTGCAATGGATGGAAGCAGCATCGCGAGTGCAAAAAGGATTTGGAGAAGTCCGCCTCGTGCTGCCTGGTCTGGTGTTGCACCGAGCATGGGGTTGATCATAAGGAAATCTACGAATGCCAGAGCAATGCTGATGAGAGTATAGAAGAGAGTAAAGTACCAGAATTCGCTTCGTGATGCCCTGCCGTCGAACTTGGCATAGCGGTATTTGATGGTGTCCAGAAAATAACGGTTGAATGCTTCCATGCTGGCTACTTTTTCAGATTGTTGATATTTTTGATATCTTGGGCTGAGAGTGAATTTGCAGCATCCTGTGCGGCTTTATGTGCAGCATTGTCAATCTCTTTGTCCTGATAGCTTCGATTGTCGTAAGCGTTGTAACTGTTACCGGCACACCCTGAAAACAGTGCTGCCGCTGAAGCGGTGAAGAGAAGTTTGAGTGTGGTTTGTTTGAGTCTCATTGGAGTCCTTTGGTCTGTTTTGAGTAGGATAGCATCTTTTTTCAAAAATGGGAATATCATCTTCTAAGTATTGTTCTGTAAAAATGATAAGTATATGCCATAGGGAGTAGGAAGTGAAACGAATACCGATACTGTTGCTGTGTTTAGGTGCTCTTCTGTCTGCTAAAGACGCAGACCTCTCTTTCCCCAACGCGGCAACAGTCTTCTCCTGTGCGCTTGGCGTGCCCATCGACAAGGAGCACACGCCGCATCTGTACCTGCTGCTGCAGCGTACACTGGCCGATGCGGGGCTCTCGACCTATACGGCAAAGAATCACTACCGGCGGCTGCAACCTTTTGTGCTCAACAATCAGCCCATCTGTACACGCATGAAGAGAAGTTGCTTCGCAAAGATGGCTCCTACCCTTCCGGGCACACTGCCATAGGATGGGACTGGGCGCTGATACTTGCCCAAATCACACCCGATCGTGCCGATGCGATATTCGCAAGAGGCCGAGCCTACGGTGAGAGCAGAATGGTCTGTAACGTCCACTGGCGTTCGGATGTGGAAGAGGGGCGATTCATGGGCGCTTCAGTCGTTGCGAAACTGCATAGCAG
>JALWLU010000221.1:0-522 GCA_026996325.1 Sulfurovum sp. | reverse complement strand
AAGCGGCGAAAAAAGAGGTGGCTGCTCTGAGCGCCAAGGGTGCCAAACCAAACAATGACTGCACGTTCGAGTACGAAGCACTCTCTATTGGGCCAAAAGAGATTTTTACTGCTGTGCAGTAAGTCTTTTTTCATTCAGAATCGTATAGAACACAGGCAGATAGAGCAGGTTAAGCACCGTGCCCCACGCCAGTCCGAACCCAAGAGCAATGGCCATGGGCTGGAAGATGGCCGCCTGTCCTGTCGGGAAGAAGATAAGTGTGGAAAGCCCAATCAGGGTAGTGATGGAGGTGAGCATAATAGGGCGGAAACGCTTGGCGGCGTAGTGGAAAATCTCTTCAATATTTCGTGCTTTCTTGAGGTTCATGATCATAATGATACCGTCGTTGACTACGACACCTGAAAGTCCCAGCATTCCGATGATGGAGGGCATCGAGAGGTTGACGCCAAGCAGGAAGTGCCCCAGAAGTACCCCAAAGATGGCAAAGGGGATGACAGACATCATCATGAAGGTCTCCCTGAA
>JALWLU010000220.1 GCA_026996325.1 Sulfurovum sp. | reverse complement strand
CCGCAGGCTCCGTTTCCATCAACCGTGCTGTCTGAAGCGCCCTGCCCACACCGTTTCCGTAACCGATGAAAAGCACATCACCCTCACCCTCTTGCAGCAGGTGCGCCTTGCCAAGTTCAAAATCTGGCACATCGAAATCTTCTGCAAGGAACGCACCGCGTGGATAGCGGAAAGCACAAGGCGTATCGAAGTCTCTTGCAAACGCCATCGCTTTTTTCATCCCCGTTTCATTGAAGGGTGCCAGCAAAGTCATGTTGGGGATAACTCTAAGATAGGAGACATCGAATGCCCCCTGGTGCGTCTCCCCATCCTCTCCTACGATCCCAGCGCGGTCGATAGCGAATGCTACCCCCAGATTCATCAGACAGATATCGTGAATTACCTGGTCGTAGCCACGCTGAAGAAAAGTGGAATAAATGGCACAGAAGGGTTTGAATCCCTCTTTTGCAAGAGGGCCCATTGAAGCGACAGCATGCTGTTCCGCAATAGCAACATCCCAGAACCGTTCAGGATACTTCTTCATTACCGCACTCAGCCCGGTACCGCTTGGCATGGCAGCCGTCACACCGACGATCTTTTCATCCTCATCAGCCATCTTCACCAGTGTTTCGGAGAATATCTGCGTAGCGGACTTTACACTGCTCTTTTTGAAAGGCTCTCCCGTTTTCGTATCGAAGGCTCCGACACCGTGCCAGTGTTCTTTTGTACCTTCTGCAATCTCATACCCTTTTCCTTTTGTGGTTTGAGCATGAACGATCACAGGTTTACCAAGACTCTTTGCCACCTCCATCGTCTCAATGAGAGCGGCGATGTCATGTCCGTCGACCGGACCGATATACTCAATACCCATCTCTTCAAAGAGTACACCGGGTGTAATCAGCTTGAAACCCTCCTCGAAGCGCTTTGCCATATAGGTAGCACCTTCGGGGAAGTGCTCCAGCATCTTCTCCACTTTTCCTTTGAACTTTTGGTAGAAGGAGCCTGCCATCGTCTGCGAAAGCAGTTTGGAGATCGCACCTATGGGCTTGGCAATACTCATTTCGTTGTCATTGAGGATGATTACTACCGGGTACTTTCTGTCCCCAAGCTCGTTGAGCGCCTCATAGACCATACCCGCACTCATACTACCGTCCCCGATGAAGGCAACAGGTATACGATCCTCATTTTTCAGTGCGATCGCTTTGGCCGCCCCAACCGCCAGAGAGATGGAAGTCGAGCTGTGTCCCGCAACATAATAGTCATAGGGTGATTCGCTGGGCTTGGTATAGCCGCTGATGCCGCCAAAGGTCCTGAGTGTCTCAAAAGTGTCCCATCGGTCCGTCAGCAGTTTGTGTGCATATGCCTGGTGCGAAACATCGAAGATGAAAGGGTCTTTGGTCACATCGAAGACCTTGTGCATCGCGACAATCAAATCCGTTGCCCCCAATGTAGAACTCAGGTGCCCTCCGTTCTTGCTCACCGTTGCAAGGATCCGCTCTCTGATCTGCTCCGCTACCGCTTCTAGCTCTTCAGTCGTATAGTGTTTGATATCCATCATCTCTCTACTGCTTTGTCAAATAGGCGTTTATCACCGCTTTTGCGAACCGGACATTGGCTTCATCGAAAGGAAGCTTCAGTCTCTGTGCGATTGCTTTGATCTCTTTTTTTGTAATCTTCTCCACACCCTGGCAACCCGGCTCTCTGGCCATGAACTTCTCAAGCTTCAGAGGCTTGCTCTTGTATGTACCGGCCTTGGCTACCTGGACACGTCTCATCCGATCACCTCGGAAAAGTGTTTGAAGAAGATGTCGTTCTGCCGTGCCGTCCCCACCGTGATACGCACCGCATTCATGCCATAGGAGGCAAGATTTCGTATGATTACCCCGCGTCTAAGCAGTGCGTCGGAGATCTCCGTTGAATCCATGGATTCCGGAAAGAGGTAGGT
>JALWLU010000219.1 GCA_026996325.1 Sulfurovum sp. | reverse complement strand
TGCACTGGCTGTTTTTCTTTTTGGCACAATGATCGGCTCCTTTCTGAATGTGGTCATCTACCGTATTCCAAAAGGTGAGAGCATCGTCTTCCCCGCCTCCAAATGCCAGAGCTGCCAGACACCGCTGAAGTGGTACCACAACATCCCAATCCTCTCCTGGCTCTTCCTAAGAGGAAAGTGTGCTTTCTGCGGCGAGCCGATTGCCAAACAGTACCCTATGGTGGAGTTTGTCACCGGCCTGATATTTGTCGCCCTCTACTTCAAACTGGGTCTGGTCTGGTACCTGCCTTTTGTGGCAGGCTCTTTTGCAGCACTCTTTGCGCTGGTGATGATAGACTTCAAATATATGGCTGTACCTGACAATGTCAACTTCGCCGCACTCGCATTCGCCCTGATACAGCCAGACTTTCTGCATGCTGCGATGTATGCAGCCATTGCCGCGGGCGGCCTCTACCTCATCGGTCTGCTCTCCTCACTGCTTGCGCGCCGAGAAGCGATGGGTGGTGCCGATGTTATCGTCGCGGGCACGATGGGAGCACTGCTTGGTTTTCCAAACTTCTTCGTTGCCATCTTCCTCTCGGCGATCTTGGCAATGCTTCCCGCGCTCATCAAGCGAGACAGCGGTGTACCGTTCGTTCCTTTCCTTGCAATGGCCACCTTCATTGTCTACATCTATGACACAGAGGCGACACAACTGCTGGAGAAGCTGATCTATGGTTAGCATCAGGGGCTACATCTCAACGAACTTCACCAAGTCGTTCATGACGATCTTCCTGCCCTTCTTTTTTATCATTGCACTGATCTATCTTGTCAAGATCTCCGCACTGACTGCCCAGATACAGATCAGTTTCGGTGAGCTGCTGCAACTCTTCAGCTACTCGGTACCCGATATCATCTTCTACACCCTGCCGCTCTCTTTTATCGCTGCACTGGCCAATACGCTGCTGCGCCTCTCTACAGACAATGAACTCATCGCCCTCTACGCACTTGGCATGAACGCAGGAAAGATACTGCGCGGCATATGGCTTATCGCCCTGCTCTTTTCACTGCTGCTGCTGACCATCTCCTTTCTGGCAATGCCCATGAGCAAACAGCTCTACAAGTCGTTCAAAGATGAAAAAAAAGCGGAGGCCAAACTGAACATCATTCCGGGAAAACTGGGACAGAAGTTCGGTGACTTCTATGTCTATGTCAAAGAGAAAGAGGAGAACGGACTCTTTCATAACCTGGTTATCTACAACCGGACCGATATAACAAACGAACAGTTTTTTGCAGCCAAAAAAGGAAAGATGAACAAAAAGAACGGGCAGACATCCCTACTGCTCATGGACGGCTTTGGCTACACCTACAGCAAGGACCACCTGCAGCAAGCCGAGTACAAGACACTTGAAGCATTCGATACGGCAAAGAAACAGCGTTTTCATTTCGAAGATATCATCGCATACTGGAAAAAGGCCTCAACCGACAGACACATCATGCACCGGCTCTTCTTTTTCTTCTATGTCAGCCTCATCCCCCTGCTTGCACTCTATCTGGTCGCCGCTTTTGCCATGATCAATCCGCGATATCAGTCCAACCACGCGTTTACCGTCATCTTCGGTACGACACTGCTGCTCTACCTTACCGCCTCTTCGCTTGAGAAATGGGGGAACCCGATGCTGCTTGCCGCAGCCATAGTACTGACACTCTCTGCAGGATACCTGCTCTTCCAAAGACGGGTGGCAAGGTACTTCTGATGCGCGTCATGGCCATCATTGCCTACGACGGCAGTGCCTTTTACGGCTTTCAGCGTCAGACAAGCACGCCACAGACCGTCACCGGGCAGATAGAAGCCGCATTGCGACAGCTTCAGATCGACACACAGATAATCGGTAGTGGCCGTACCGACAGAGGGGTACATGCCACAGGGCAGGTGATCCACTTCGACCTGCCCGACTACTGGCAAGACCTTGAAAAACTGCGTACCATCCTCAACAGACGGCTTGAAGCCATACAGTTTCGTTCTCTTAAACAGGTCCATGACAATTTTCATGCCCGCTTCTGGGCCAAACGGCGACGTTACCGCTATCTCTTCAGTACCGAAGATATTTCAGTTTTTGAACGAAACTACATCGCCCACTACCCCTGTGATTTCGACCTCACACTGCTCAACAGGGCACTGACACTCTTTCAAGGCACCCATGACTTTCAGGCATTTCATAAAACCGGTTCTGAGATCCACACCACTGTACGAACTGTTTACAAAGCATTTGCCTATCCCAACAAAAACAGATTTATCATTGTCTTTGAAGCGGACGGTTTTCTGCGCTCGCAGGTACGGATGATGGTCGAAGCTGCCATGTCCTGTGCACGCAGCATGAGCGATTTGGAAACACTCAAAGCACAGATAGATGCCAAATCGGGTGCGGTCACGAAACTGGCACCTGCCCAGGGACTCTATTTGGCTAAAATACACTACTAAACAAGAAAAGGAGTACACATGACGAAACCTCTATTTCTGATGTTGAGTGCCTCTTTGCTGGTGTTTGCTACAGAAGATACTTCCAAAGCACAACGGGACAAAGCAATGACTGCACTCTATATGAAAAATGGTTGCAGTGCCTGTCACGGTATCTATGCAGAGGGGATTGGTACGACACCGAAACTGATGGGAAGAAGAGCCGACATTCTCAAAGAGAGACTCAAGGATTTAAAAAGGGGGAAAACACGCTCTGCGTTTGGCACGGTAATGATCTCCTTTGCCAAAGCGCTGAGTGACGATGAAATCGATCAGATGGCACAGTACCTCTCAGAGCTGAAAAAGGTCCCGCCCAAAGAGACATACGAACTGCTTCCGGACGAGGATGACGGGACATCCTGACCGGAACACTGTGATTTAGTGAGTTTCCACAGGCACCGTTTCTGCAGGCGCCGCTTCAACCTTTTCTACCTCAGTCGCCGGTGCATTTCCTGTCACCTCTGCAGCCTTTTCCTTGACGGCTTCGACAGCCTCTTCACTTTTCTCTTTTACAGTCTCGACTGCAGCCGCTGTGCTCTCTTTCGCACTCTCTACCGCTTCAGCAGTCTTTTTCGCTGCACTGTCGACTGCTTCGGAAACCGCCTCTTTGACAGCTTCCACTTTTTCCGCTGCTTTTTCGCTGGTTGACTTCATCTCCTCTTTGAGTTCGTCAAGCTCCTCTTTTGCATCGAAGAGTTCACTGTCAAGGTCTGCGACACGCTCGACGTTCGCACCATACTCATAGACAAGCTCTCCGCCATCATGTCCCTGCTTGAAGATACCGGCAACAAATACAATAAGGACCAGCAGATAGAGTGCTTTCATCAGCCCTTTTTTCACTGTTGCCGAAAGGAGTTTGAAGAGTACGACCACTGCTGAAGCGATCACCAGGTAGGTTCCAAGCAGCTTATGCTCTTTAAGCTCCGCCTGTCCCGCCTGAGTCAGTCCGTCGAAAGCCTCTTTACCGTCGATCGTACCGGTATAGTAGGCAGCAAATGCTGCAAGCATACCAACAACCAGAAGGAAGAATGCGATCACACCGATCGCTCTTTTTTTGGCAAAGAGATTGATGATCTCAACCAGCAGAACGATTACAGGGATCGCGATCGCAAAGTGATCGATCGGTGGGTGAAGCAAAACAGGTACATCAAACGGCAAATCGATTGCCGGCAGTTTCAAAGCTGGTAGTTCCATGGAGGTAATCCTTTTTTATTGGTTTATATCAGCCGATTATAACACAAAATAATTGAGATCCCTAAAAATAATCGGTTTCACTCAATAGCTCTGGCAGTCGAAAATGGCAAAGCTGCCCTTCGGGTTGGGTGCTCCTTTGTCGCCATTGAGTGAAACCTTGCGAACAAATTATTCAGAAGCCTACTTATCAAAACGGTTTAACGACAACCATGATCACAATACCGATCATCAGCAGTGTGGGTACTTCATTGTAGATACGCAACCACTTGCTGCTTTTGAAGTGCGGAGTATCGACCATGATCTTCCTAATCTTCTCCAGTGAGAAGTGATAGGCAATCAGCAGTGCGACCAGAAAGAGCTTCGCATGCATCCAGCCGCCACTGCTGAAGATTCCGCTGTTGAGGTAGAGCATAGTACCGCCGGAGAGGATCGTCGCCCACATCGCCGGCACGCCGATGTATTTCATCAGTTTGTACTCCTGCACCTCCACCACATCGGTAAAGGCCTTGGTATCGGCATTCTCTCGGTGGTAGATGAAGAGCCTCGGTAGATAGAAGAGCATCGCCATCCAGCTGACAAAGCTCATAACATGAAATGCAAGAATCCAGTTGTAGTACGCCATCGTTACTTCCTTATGTGAAAATCTTTTTTGCTGTAAACCACCAGCTGTATACGTTTATAATATCCAATATGCGCATAGTCTATGGTAAGTTTTGTGCCGTTTTTGGGAGTGAGTTTGCGGTTTTTGAAATAGAGGGGTATTTTGTGGCTTCCGGTGTAGAAATAGCCGTTTTTATACGTTCCTGAAATGTTTCGCACCACTTCGTTCATTCGCGGGTTTGCAAGCGAACCGTAATAGCCTTCGAGTGCTACACTGTCTTTCTCTTTGAGTTTCACCATCGCAGTGATCTCCTTAAGGCCCCTGTAGCTGCCGATCTCATCGACACGCAGGTCGTAGCGCTTTCCCTCCTCCAGTCCGCGCACCGCACCGAAGACAAAGATGCCTCTCCCTTTTGGCGACTGTTTGATCACAGCATAGCGGCCGCGTTTGAGAAGCACGACGGTATCTTTCAAAATAATGGACTGTGTCAGCTTCTCTCTTTCATAAAGCGTTTCGATCGTACCGACAACAGGCTGCTGCACACTGTCATTGGCAGAGGGAACGTAGGGTTTGGTATCAAACATCGCATAGATGGGCAGATGGTCGGAGTATCCCCTGCCCGTATGCTTCCCCGCTTTGATCTCCCAGCGGTTGATGTAGCCCTTTTTGGTAAAGAGGTAACGCGGTCTGAAGACACCAAAAGAGTTATTGACGTAGTCGATCCTTTTGCCGTCAAACATCGTTTTTGGAAGCAGTATGTGGTCAAGTGTGCTTTTGTGGCCATAGAACTTGTGGCTCCAGCGCTGAGAGAACGTAAGCTCCTGCCAGAGGTCGTAGTGTACTGTGCCTCTGCTGCGTTGCACCTGTGCTTCACTTAGAAGTTCACCGTTGCCAACCGTACCAAGCAGATGGTTCAATCCTACCCTGCCGCCGGTATCATTCAAGCGTTTTGGCAGGGTAAGATAGGCATCGTAGTCGGTGTTGAAGTCGCCAAGAATGATGTATTCACTCCCCTTTGGCAGGGTTTCAATACGTTTCTTAAGTACCTTGGCATAAGCAATACGCCGGCTCTCATACCCCCTGTTGCTTCGCGATTTCCAGTGGTTGACAAAGAGCTTCAGCGGGTACCCCTCCACAATTACATCGGCTTCAAGAATATCACGCACGCCATCGGCATAACTGACCAGAATATCCTTATGATGTTTTATGGGAAAACGCGACAGCAGCGCCACCTGCACCGAAGCGTTCTTTTTTGCAGTAATGACCCCGTAGCGGTAGGAGCAGCCTACCCGTTTGAGACGCTTTTGCAGTGCTCTGAAGATCCGTTCGTTCTCCACCTCCTGCAGTCCGACAATGTCCGCATCGAGATCGCAGAGTACTTCGGCAGTGTGGTTGAGTTTCTTCTCGACCATCCGCGCACTCCAGCCGTGCTTTCCGGGAAGAAACTCCGCATACTCCGTACCATCACGTACAGCATCGAAGAGATTTTCGACATTGTAACTGGCCACCTTGAAGGGTTGTGCCCAGAGCAACAGCGGTAAAATCAGGAGAAAAAATTTCATCAAGTGGTGTGCTTACTCTTTGTGTGCCTTTGCTTTCATTTGCGAAAGCAGTTCAAGAAACTCCGCTTTGGTCCCTGTCCCCTCGACCATATCTATCACCTTTTTACCGTCACCTGTAATGAAGTAGAACGACGGTGTTCCAAGACGTTTGATACCAAGCGGCAGCTTTTCGATCAGCAGGTTTTTTCTGACCAGCACAAAATCGCTGTTGAGTGCCGCTTTGACTTCGGGTTCCACCATCACGTTGCGGTCCATCCAGATACACCCTCTGCAGTATGGCAGGTACCCCTCTATGAGAATGATCTTACCCTCTTTTTGGGCGATCTTGCGCGCTTCATCATAGCTATAGCGCTTGACACCATGCTTGACCATCATCGTTTCGGCATATTCATACAAAAAATCCGCCAGCGCCTCTATCTCCTCTTCGCTGGCCAACACCGGCGGCATCTGGCCATACGCTTTGCGTACATCTTTTGGCAAAATGGTCTTGAACGCCTTGGGCTCTTTGAGAAAGCGCGTCAGCCACTCCTCTATCTCGAACTTCTGTCCCTCCGCATCCAACGTACGGTCACCCACCTGGTCCTTGATGCGAAAGGAGAGTTCCGTCACTGTGGGGGCAGTCAGGTTCAGGTCTTTGTTGTTATGCCGGTAGTTAACCAGCAGTCTGCTTTGGGGAATATAGTATTCGCTGTGGCAGGAGGCGCACTTCTTCTCAAAAACCGCTTCGCCCGAGAGGGCAAAAAGTGCGCTTGCTGCAATCAGCATCACTCCGACTATTTTCATTTTTCCTCCTTGAGTGCAATGGCATCTTCGTGCAGTTCGATTCTCCCCGCATCGATGAGTGCGGTAAGCGTACGCTTGAAACTCTTTTTGCTAAGCCCGAACGTTTTGGCAATCGCCTCCGCATCGCTTTTGTAGGTAAAGGGGAGTTTGCCGTCCGCCTCTTTAAGCAGCTGCAGCACCGTACCCTCCGCTACCGTAAGCTTTGCCGCCTTGCCGATAGGCTGCAGCGACATATCGAGCTTCCCGTCCTTGCGTACCGTTTTGATGTAACCCTTTTTTCTGTCACCCACCCTCAGCGTCTCGAAGATCTCGTTCTCAAAGAGCATCCCCTCATAGAGGTTGTCAATGATCACCTTGTAGCCAAGTGGCGTTTTTGCAAGGACAAGCATCTCACACGCCTGATTTTGCTGCAGCCCTTTGAGGTCACGCCTGAAGTACTTTCCTATCTTCTGCGTTCCGTAGAGTCTGCCTGTCTTTTCATCCAGACAGACCCGCAGCACATACTTTTTGCCGATGTTGAAGTACTCTTTTTGCTGCGAAAGGGGTACGAAGAGGTCTTTGGGAAGCCCCCAGTTGACAAAAGCGCCGTAGCTTTTGTAGTCCACCACAGTAAAGTAGCCGTACTCTCCCAGCTTTGCATAGGGCATCTTCGTTGTCGCAACCGGCCGGTCCTCACTGTCGGTATAGACAAAGACATCGAGCAGACTGCCCATAGGCATCTCATCTTCCATAATGTAAATATTGGGCAGCAGCACCTCTTCGTAATCTTTGGCACTGAGGTAGTAGCCGTAGTCTGTGTCGCGTTCGATTTTGAGGGTGTTTATTTCGCCGATTCGGATGTGGTCGTTTGGTTCTTTTGTCTGAGGCATGTCGTTCCGTTCATTGTTGTTTGCGTGATACACTCACGGGTTTTGCGTATTATAGCCAAATTATCCAAAATGACATCTCTTAATCGTTGACCGGAGTTATACTCCACACCGTTACACATTTTTTTGCTACACTTCGGATATCTATTTCAAAGGAAACAAACGATGAAAACAGCCATACTCTTTTTTACACTTGCCATCACCCTCTTTGCCAAACCGCAGACCATCATCTTTGCAGCCGGTTGCTTCTGGGGTGTCGAAAAGCACTTTGAGCAGATGCCCGGTGTCATCAAAGCCGTCTCCGGCTATGCCGGCGGCAACTACGACAACCCAACCTACGATACCGTTCTCAAATACCGCAACCATACTCCCAAAGGCATCGTCAACCATACCGAATCTGTCCAAGTCGTCTATGATGACAGCAAAGTATCCATAGAGAAGCTCATCAAGTCATTTTGGGAGATGCACGACCCCACACAGAGGAACCGTCAGGGCAACGATGTGGGCAGCAACTACCGAAGCGCCGTCTACTACACCACGCCGGAGCAAAAAAGAGCAGCACTCGAAACAAAAACGCAATATCAGAAACTCCTGACCAAAGCAGGCTACGGCGCCATTACCACAGAGATAAAGCCGCTCAAAAGGTTCTGGCCAGCCGAAAGCTACCACCAGGACTACCTCAAAAAGAACCCTTCGGGCTACTGTCCCAACCACGCAACGGGCGTGAAGTTCACCGCACAAAAGCAAAAGAGTGACGAGACCACACCGCTTGGCGGCAAAGAGATACTCGTCATTACCGCACCCCGCTGCCGCTTCTGTGAAGACTTCAAGTTCGACGTGCTCGACCACTACCACGGCTCACTGCCGCTGCGCATCGCCGAAGCGAAACAGCTAAGCGGCTTCAAACTCAAGGGTCCCGTCAACGGCACTCCCACGCTGCTTCTCATCGAAGATGGCAAAGAGGTCTGGCGCCATGTAGGATATATGGATGAAAAAGCCTTCTACAAAGCAGTCGGTGCCTTCAAGCTGGGGACCAAGAGCGAAGCGTTTCATGTCGCATTCGAAAAAGGGACAGAGAGCCGCTTCTGCAAGAGGTATGAGAAGTTCAAACACACCGGTGACGGTGTCTTCATCGACACCATCAGCGGCGATGCGCTCTTTGATACCCGTGACCGTTTCAACTCGGGTTCGGGGTGGCTGAGTTTCTACAGACCCATCAAGGGTG
>JALWLU010000218.1 GCA_026996325.1 Sulfurovum sp. | reverse complement strand
GCTGAAATACGGAAGATACTTCTTTGTCAAACCCGAAACCCTCGACAAGCTCGAAACCTTTTTTACAAAGCATGGTGAACTCTCTACCTTCAATGGACGGCTGATTCCGGGTATCAGGCAGCTTATCTCCCTGCCTGCAGGGCTGGCACGGATGAATCTTGTGAAGTTTTCATTCTACTCCGCACTGGGAGCCGGTATCTGGGTGGTTGTACTGGTTGCGGTAGGGTATCTGGTGGGATCGAACGAAGCGCTTATCTCCCAGTATCTGCACACGGCAACGCTGATTGCCTTGGCAAGCATAGCCTTCATTACTCTTTTTTATCTCATTCGCCAAAAACGAAAAAAAGAGATCCTCGGAGAGGATTAGTCGAGCTGCCAGGCGATATATTTTCGCTTTTTGATGCGTATGGATTTCAGCATAGAGAGTGTCTTTTTGACAACAGCTTTGTCAATGGCAATGTAGGTACGGTTCGCCATCAGTGTAATGGCGCCGATCTGATTAGCTTCTAACCCTATCTCTTTACAGAAGGTACCAAGAATATCCCCTTTGCGTAGCTTCTGCTTCTTTCCGCCATTGAGCGCTATGGTCTCAAAGTGTGAAACGATCTTGAAGTCACGGCCGTTCCGTACAGTTTCAAGTGCCAGATTCTTTGCTTCTTCAAGAATGTAGGCTGTCTTCGTACTGCCGGGTGTGTAGAGTGAAACAGCTCTACCTGAAGCACCTGCACGCCCTGTACGGCCTATACGGTGTGTGTAAACCTCTTTGTCAAAAGGAAGGTCATAGTTGACAACAAGGTCGACATTGTCGATGTCTATGCCGCGTGAAGCGACATCGGTCGCAACCAGCACAGGACGCGAACTGTTGGCAAAACGGATGATGGCCTCCTGTCTTGCCTCCTGCTCCAGATCTCCGTGTATGGTCGTTACGGCGTGACCGGCCTGTTGCAGCTTTTGTGTCAGGGTGATGGTATCGGCCTTGGTATTACAGAAGATAAGTACAGATGCCGGTGCAAAGCTGTTGATGACCTGCTGCAGCGCTTTACCCTTGTTGTGTGTGGAGATGACGAAAGTCTCTATATGGTCCTCGGTATGTTCGGGGGTAATGGAGATGATCTCCGGCGTTTTCAGGAGTTTCTGGGCCAATGTCTTGATTCTCTCCGGAAAGGTGGCGGAGAAGAGGAGGCGCTGCTTTGTCCTTTTTGCCTGAGAGACGATCTTTAGAATGTCATCGTAAAAGCCCATCTCCAGCATACGGTCCGCTTCATCAAGCACAATACGCTCGATAGTGCCAAGCTCAAGCGTGCCTTTTGAGAGGTGGTCCAGCAGGCGTCCTGGTGTGCCAATGATCATATGTGCACCCTTGGCAAGCGAATCTGCCTGCGAACGCAGCGGTACGCCGCCGTAGAGTGTAACGGCTTTGAAGTTTGGCAGTGCGGAAGCAAGCGTACGCACCTGTTCGGCGACCTGTTCGGCCAGTTCACGGGTGGGGGTGATGATCAGTGTCTGAGGCCTGTTGCTCTCAATCTTTGTCATCATTAGTGAGGGGAGTGCGAACGCTACGGTTTTCCCCGAACCCGTCCTGGACTGCACCAAAAGGTCCCTACCTTGCAGAATGAGTGGAATAGAGCGCTCCTGCACGGGTGTCATTGCTGTAAAACCCTGCTCGCTTAGGGTGGTCAATAGTGCTTCTGGAAGTGTCTTGAGGGTGGAGAATGGTGTTGTCATGGTGTATTTGCTCGTTTATGGGTGTAAAGGGGGAAAAGTAAAAAGGGAGAATAGGTAAAAAGGGCACAGGCGGAACAGGTCCGCCTGTACTTATGCTTCTTTGCTCTTTTTGTACTCAAGGATCATTTTGTACGCTTCGTCTTTGAGGCGCAGCTTCTCTTTTTTGAGTGTTTCAAGCTCGATATCTGTCATAGGCACACGTCCCGCTTCTGCATCTTCGACTTTCTGG
>JALWLU010000217.1 GCA_026996325.1 Sulfurovum sp. | reverse complement strand
CGGTATCGGCAGTAGTGACACACTCTATGGCAGATGTATATGTAGAACACCCGCATGAGCGAATCGAAGAAAAAAAGAAAAAACTTGCAGAGAGTGATGAGCAGGTACCGGTAGCGGAAAAAAACCTGATGGAGAGAGTACACTTCAAGGGTGACCTGCGATTGAGATATGAGAGTATCGAAAGGGATGATAAAGACAATACGTACAGAAACCGATATCGATTAAGACTGGGGCTGACGCTCGATCTTACAGACAAACTTCATGTGAATGTGGGAATGCGATCAGGTTTCGGTAACCCTACATCAGGAAACCAGACATTCCTTGATGATCAGCCGCTGAGTGACTACTTTTTTCAATCATTGAGATTTAACGTACTGGGACTCACCTATAAAGATGGAAACTCCGTTTTGAAAATAGGTAGAGAGCCCTATATGATGTACAGACCGATCAAGTCGCAGCTTGTATGGGATAACGACGTCTCTATGAACGGTGTCAACTACCAGTACAAAGACGATACCAGAATCATTACTTTGGGTATCAACCAGCCTACACTGGAAGAGAATGCTTTGGATGAGGCCGATACGGTGAATCTTTTCATTGCTCAGTATGTGCAGAAGCTGGCGCTTGAGAGTGCAAAACTCAATCTGGGTGCCGGTTTCTACTACTATGAAGGGCTGAAGGGGAACATCCCTCTCTTCGGGAAGGACAAAGGAAACACGCTTGATGCTAACGGATTGTATGCAAACAACTACCACATCGTTGAAGGATTTGCCGAATTGCAGTTTGGCGATGTTTTTGGGATGCCGCTGAAAGCTGCTGCAGGCGTTGTCTATAACTTTGGAGCAGATGACAACAACTTCGGATACGACCTGGCGATCAAGCTGGGTAAAGCCAAAAAAGTTGGCGACTGGCAGGTAAAGTACTCCTATACAGACCTTCAGGAGGATGCAACTTTCGCTGCTTACTCCGACTCGGACAACTTTGGTGGCGGTACCGGAGCAAAAGGTCATGCGATCCGAGCGAAGTACAAAGCGGGCAAACATCTCTATCTTGCCGGCAGTTTCTTCTTCGATACACTGTATGCAAGCAAAAGCAATACTGGGGTTGAGGCAGACTACGAGCGTGTTCAGCTGGATATGATCTATAAATTCTAAGTCCAATTTTCAAATCCTCTCCTTCATGTGCCGATAGAGATCGGCACATCTTCAAAAGCCACCCTAAAATGTAATTTCTGTATCATTAGCAAAGCAAAAGTATGACACTTTTCTGTGCCACTGTGGCACAAAAAGTGAGTAAAGGACAAGGTATGAAGAACGGTTTGAAAGTAGGGCTGGGGGCACTCTTCGCCCTGGTGGTGGCATGGTATGCGCAGAGGCTGGGCGGCGGAGTCGCCAACGGTGGTTTCCTTGTGATGGCAGCGATCTTCGGTGCCTACATGGCGATGAACATCGGTGCAAACGATGTCGCCAACAACGTCGGTCCCGCAGTAGGTTCCGGAGCGCTGACGATCGGCGGTGCGATCGTAATCGCTTCGATCTTTGAAGCTTCAGGGGCGCTCATCGCCGGGGGTGACGTGGTCGGTACCATCAAAAAGGGTATTGTCGATCCCGCTGCCTTTGGCGGTGACCCGATGCTCTTTGTCTATGCGATGTCGGCTGCACTGCTGGCAGCCGCACTCTGGCTCAACCTCGCTACCTGGCTCAAGGCACCTGTCTCCACCACTCACTCCATTGTCGGCGGGGTGCTTGGCGGCGGGATCGCTGCGGGCGGCTTTGCCATCGTCTCCTGGGGGACGATGGGCAAGATCGTTGCCTCGTGGATCGTCTCTCCACTGCTTGGTGGTGTGATTGCGGCACTTTTCCTTTATATTATCAAATCACAGATCCTCTACAAAGAGGACCGTCTGAGTGCGGCGCGAAAGGTCGTTCCCATACTGCTTGGCGTGATGGCAGCAGCA
>JALWLU010000216.1:1746-1967 GCA_026996325.1 Sulfurovum sp. | reverse complement strand
TCGCACCTGATATGAAAGATATCGGGGATGTGGAGGATGAACTTGCCGATGCGGTCGAGGAGATGCTGGAGAAGTTCAAGCTGCAGTGGCAGGAGGACAACAAGCAACTCTCAGAGACGAAAAGAAGCGTTACGCACGAGAATTTCGCCAAAACGATGGGGTATGAACAGAAGTATGCCACAGCAAGAGCAAAGGCGCTCAAGGCGGGCAAACCGCTACTT
>JALWLU010000216.1:0-1736 GCA_026996325.1 Sulfurovum sp. | reverse complement strand
CTTGAGAACCGCATCCTCTCCCAGGATGCCGTCGATGCGAAGATCAAGGTACGTTTCGTGCCGGTGATGCTCAATATCGACAAGGACAGCTTCCCCAAAGCGCTTGGCAAGACACGCTTTACGCCCATTCTCTACATCGTAGACCCCAAAAACGATGCCGTGCTGGCGCAGTTTACGGGGTATGCGGCAAGGGATGATTTTTTGCACTATCTAAATCAGGGAAAGTAGCGAAGTATGAAAAGAGCTGCCGTTTTTCTCTACGCCGTTCTCTCCTACCTCTTTGCGATGTCGGGGCAGATCGCGTTCATCCTCTACATCTCACCCTGGGACCTGATGCCATGGCATATTGACAGGGGCACGACCGATGTAGGCTTTGGTGCGGTTGCAGTCGACCTGCTGCTCATTCTTCTTTTTGGACTGCAGCATACGCTGATGGCGCGCAAAAGTATCAAACGCAAACTCTTTGGCACGCTGCCTGAGAGTATCGAGCGTTCAACCTATGTCTGGCTATCAGGCGCACTGCTTTGGCTCATCATCCTCTTCTTCCAGCCCTTTGAGGGGTATCTGTGGGACTTGAGAGGAGAGGTATGGGGCAGTCTGCTGAGTGCGCTTTTTGTTGCCGCCTGGCTCTTTTCGACTGTGGCGACCTTCGTTATCAACCACTTCGAACTCTTCGGGCTGCAGCAGGGGTGGCACTACCTGCGCGGGGTATCTCCCAAAGCGCTTCCTTTTGAGGTGAAACTCTTTTACAAAGTGGTCCGTCACCCCATTCAGCTGGGTGTGCTGGCAGGACTCTGGGCGACACCGGCGATGGGGTACGGGCACCTGCTGCTCAGTACCGGACTGAGCCTTTACATTCTCATTGGGCTCCACTACGAAGAGCGTGATCTTGAGCGCCACTTCGGCGATGCGTACCGTGACTACAAAAAGCGGGTGGCGAAGCTGATTCCGTTTATTTATTAAGAGGGAAAACGAGTTCGACCTGCCCGAAAATCTTCCCGAGCCTCTGGATGTCCTCATCGAAGCGCTGGAGACGTATAAAAGCTACGATGAGATGGTGTGTCACTTTCCGGATATCAAAACATAAAGGAAAATAATGAAACAACTAACCCCGAATCTGGCAGTCGAAAATGTGGCACAAAGTGTGAAGTTCTACAGTGAAGTGCTTGGCTTTACACTGAAAATGTGTGTTGATGAGAACAGAAATCCAGGCGATACGATGGAGAAGGGCAAGCGGTACCTCTGGGCGAATGTCATGCACGGCAGTGTCGGTATGATGTTCCAGCAGAAGCAAAATTTTGAAGCTGACCTTGGGGTGCGGGTAGAAAAGACGGGTGCTTCTATGTCGTTCTACATCGAAGTGGAGGATGTTGTATTGCTGTATGAAGCGGTCAAAAGTCAAGCCGTCATCCACAAAGTGCTTGAGAGCACCTTTTACGGTACCAAAGAGTTTTACATCGAAGACCCTGACGGGTATATTTTGGGGTTCTCTTCAAGAGGGTGATGCAGTACGATATCGATGCGAACGGCAACCTCTCAAGGTAGTTTGCAGCCGTCCGAAAAATACTTCTCTCCTATGCAGAGATAACGGAGGTCAAAAATGCCAAAAGAGAGTTAAAGTAAAGAAACGGGTTGCTAAAAACCTAAGCAAAGCCCGGTACTATGGGAGTTAAAAAGGGATTATCTACAGATGGGTTGTAAAAAAGATGTCCAAATTGTAATTCTACACACATAAA
>JALWLU010000215.1 GCA_026996325.1 Sulfurovum sp. | reverse complement strand
CCGTAAACCTCTACGGAGAGTTTCCCACACCCCCGGTTCCCTCCAGCCGGGAATCAAAACAGCGCAAAAAACGGATCGAGACAATGGTCAAGGATCTCTTCCGCAAAAGTGAAAACCGCTCCAATCTTTCCATGTTCGACGTGCTGGACAAGACCTTCGATACAATGCAGGATGCCTTTACCCGCTACCGGATCGCCGGCTACCCCCCCGACGTGATGATCAACATCTCCATGGATGTCTGCAACACCTTCGATTTTCACAAGGCTGACGAGGTAATCGAGGCCGGAAGAATCGCCGCGCGAAAATACCTCAAGAAAGCAGATAAACAGATATGAAACGTTATCAAAAAGGAGGACCGATGCGCCTGATCAAACAATACTGGCTCGGTTTTCTCGCGCTGGTGCTGCTGGTTGTCGCCGGCTACCTCATCGTCAAAAAACTCAATCCTCCCCGCCTTCCCGCTTCCCTTATCCAGGGAGTGGGACATATGGACGGGGATGTGATCCGGCTCAATGTCAAATATCCCGGCCGGCTCCTTCAGCTCAATGCCCAGGAAGGGGCGACGGTTCACAAAGGTCAGGTGCTCGCCCGGCTCGACAGCCGGGAGACCCGGGAGAGAGTTCGACAGCTTCAGGCCCAGGTCGCCGCCAAGGAGAAAGAGCTTTCTGCCAAAAAGACAGAGCTGGCCATCGCCCGGCAAACCGTTCCGCTCGCGCTGGAGGATGCCCGGGCGCAGCTTCAAAGCTCCCAGGCACAAAAGGAGGCGCTGCCCCAGCAACTCGCCTCTCTCCGAGAGGTGGTGGAGCAGGATGAACGGGACCTCAACCGCAGCCGCAACCTCAAACAGCGCCGCTTGATCGCCTCGGAAGCGTATGAAAAAATGGAGCTCAAATACCAGACCGATCTGGCGGCACTTCGCGCGATGCAGGAGCGGATCGCCCAGGCTGACGCCGCGCTCCAGGTCGCCCGCAGTACCCTCAAAAAGGCCCAGGCCGAGCAAAAGAGACTTCAGGCTCTGGCCGAGGCGGTCCAGGCACTTCAAAAAGGGGTTGATGCGCTTAAAGCAGCCCGGGATCAAGCCCAGGCAGCCCTGAACGAAATGACCCTCCACGCTCCCGTGGACGGTTTCGTTCTGGAGAAGATCGCCAACCCCGGAGAGGTCCTGGGAGCGGGACAGGTGGTCGTGACCCTCATCGATCCCCGTTCCCTCTATCTCAAAATCTTCGTGGATACCCTCCAAAACGGCAAAATCAAACTCGGGGACAAGGCGGAGATCTTTCTGGATGCCCTGCCCGATCACCCCATCCCCGCCCAGGTAGTCCGCATCGCCCAAAACGCCGAGTTTACCCCCAAAGAGGTGAGTGTACGCAGCGACAGGATCCAGCGGGTTTTTGCCGTCCACCTCAAACCCCTTACGGTCGATCCCCGACTCAAACTGGGCCTTCCGGCTACCGGCGTCATTTCCCTGGACGGGAAGCAACTCCCCCGATCCCTGAAGGAGCTGCCGCCCCTATGAGTCCCGCCGCCCTGCGTGTCGAGAAGGTCACCGTCCGATACGGCAATACCGTGGCCATCGAGGAGGCCTCCCTGGAGGCGGACCGGGGGGAGATTATCGGGCTGATCGGTGCCGACGGTGCCGGCAAAAGCTCGCTGCTGCACGCCATTGCCGGAGTGGAGCGTTTCCAAGGAGAGATCCTTTTCGAGGGACACGCCTACCACTCTCCCAAAGAGGCGGAACCCCTCAAACCCCACATCGGATTGATGCCCCAGGGGATCGGCCTGGTCCTCTATCGGAACCTGACGGTGGGGGAGCATCTGGACTTTTTCGCCGATATCCGGAATCTGAAACGCAATGATGCCTTTCTGAGCTATCGGGAGCGCCTGCTGGAGATGGCCGGGCTCGCCCCCTTCACCGACCGGCCGGCCGGAAAACTCAGCGGCGGGATGATGCAGAAGCTCTCCCTGATCTGTAC
>JALWLU010000214.1 GCA_026996325.1 Sulfurovum sp. | reverse complement strand
ACAAAGACAATATCGAGTGCCATCGGTGTGTAGAGCTTGCCTGCAAGCCCTGTAAGGCTCAGCAGAGGGATGAACACCACAGCGATGATAAGCAGGGCAAAGATGACTGGTTTGGCAACATCTGCCGTTGCTTCGGCGATCACTTCTGCACGTTCCATTTTTGGGTTGTCGTGCATCAGTCTGAAACTGTTTTCGACGACAACAATGGTACCGTCAACGATCATCCCAATGGCAATAGAAAGTCCCGAAAGACTCATAAGGTTTGCAGACATGCCGTATGCTTTCATCATCAAAAATGCCATTAGCAGTGAAAGCGGCAGTGAGATGATGACAATAAATGCCGAACGCAGTTCAAAAAGGAAAAGAAAAAGGACAATGGCAACCAGCACAGAACCTGTCAGCAGTGCCGATGTCATTGTATTGACCGCTTTGTGGGTGATCTCCGTTCTGTCATAAATGGTTTTGATCTCTACGCCATTGGGGAGAGCAGCGTTGACCAGCGGCAGTTTGGCTTTGATGGATTCGACCACTTTGGCGGCGTTGGTGCCGCTTCGCTGCAAGACCATGCCGAACATCGCCTCTTTGCCATCAATGGTCACCGCCCCAAAGCGCGGTGCTTTGCCCTCTTTGACTTCGGCTATATCGCCAATGGTTACAGCAAGTGCCCCCTTGCTGCGCACAACAGTGTTGCGTATGTCATCGAGACTCTGGTAGAAGCCTGCACCCCTGATAAGGTACTGTTCCCGGTTGAACTCGAGGTACTGACCTCCTGCAGAGGTGTTTGAGCGTTCGAGTGCTTCGACGACTTCATCGTAGGTCGTGTCTGTCGCCTGCAGGCGTTTGGGGTCGATGAGGACGTTGTACTGCTTCTCGAAACCGCCCCAGCCGATGACATCTTCGACACCGTCTACCGACTTGAGCAGCGGTGCGACGGTGTACTCCTGCAGTTCACGCAGTCTGCTGAGTGAGAGTTTACCAGTGGTGTCTTTGAGCTGATACCAGAAGACCTGTCCAAGACCCGTCGTGTTTGGCCCCATGGTCGGCTTTCCCCACCCTTTGGGGATCTCTATGCCGTTGAGCCTTTCGGTTACCAGCTGGCGCAGGAAGTAGGTGTCGTAACTGTCTTCAAAGAAGATGGAGACGTACGAAAGCCCGAAGATGGAGTTCGAGAGGATCATCTTCACACCCGGTAGTCCCGCCATGGCAGACTCTATGGGGTAGGTGATGAGCTTCTCTATATCCTCCGCGGAGTTGCCGGGACTCTCGGTATAGATGACCACCTGCTTGGGGGTGATGTCCGGGAAAGCATCTACGGGAATCTCACGGTAGGCCTGATAGCCGAAACTGGCTATGGCGATAAAGAGTGCCAGTACGAGAAACTTGTAGCGGATGAGTAGTTCAAAAAAAGATTTCATGCTCCGCTCCTAGTGGCCGTGCTCGCCGAGTGAGGACTTCAGCATCATCGATTTGACGAAGTAAACACCCGATGCGACATACTCTTCGCCCGCTTCGAGTCCTTTGACGGCAACACGGTCGCCAAAGTAGGCGATGGGTTCTACTACCCTTGGCGCATAGGGGCTCTCTTCATGCTCATGTTCGCCGTGTTCGGCCTCGTCATGCTCCTCCTCTTCGTGTTCGTGTGCCTCCTCTTCGGCTTTGTGCTCCTCTTTTTCGTGTGCTTCGTTGTGCTCCTTTTCGACAAAGACTACCCACTCACCCTTGAAGAGAGAAAGTGCGCTTTTGCTGACGGTGACCGCTTTGGTATAGGGCGGCAGGGCAACCTGCATCTGGGTAAAGGTGTTGATAAGCGTATTCTTGGGATGTGAGTCGAGTGCGAAGAGTGCTCTTGCGCGCTGTGTCTCATCATCGATAGCAGGCATCAACTGTACGAAGTGTGCTTTGTAACTCTCTCCCGCGTAGGTGATCTTGCCGCTGCTTTTGTCTGAAAGATGCATCGCATCACTAACACTGAGATAGGCAACAGCGTAGAATGCATTTTG
>JALWLU010000213.1 GCA_026996325.1 Sulfurovum sp. | reverse complement strand
AAGCTGCAGGCGGTCTACGACAATAACCGCTATACGATCGAGAGTCTCAAGCTCAGTATCCAGACGGCTCAGGAGAATCTCAGACTCTTAAGCGGTATCGATGCGACACACCTTGGCAACAGCCGTTTTGTCACACCACACGGCGTGCGTTTCGAGTGGTTCGATGCCATCAAGATCATGCGTGCACAGGCCAAGGCGGTCGGCGAGAACGCCAGGGCGATCGATGCGAACTATCTGCCTCAGGTAGAGGTGAGCGATACCTATTATCGTTCAAACTACGACAAGACAGGTACACTACCACCTATACCCGGACTTAGTGGGGGTGATGCATTTATTTTTGATCATCAGAATGAAGTGAAACTCTCTTTGAATATGCGTCTTTTTGACAAGGGGCGTATGAAGCACGAGAGCGAAGCGGTGCGGCTGCAGAAACTTGCACTCGAGAGCAAGCTTGCCCACGCGAAAAAAGAGCAGATGATGCACTTCAAACTCGCAGGAAAGACACTCGAGACGACACGGGCGAAGATGCAGAGTGCCAGGAGTGCGCTCAAGGCTGCCAAGAGCACCTACAAAACCATCCGTAAAAAGTTCGAAGCGGGGCTGGTCGACGACATCGCCTACCTCGATGCGCTGGCGCAGAAGACACTGGCGGAGGCACGCTACAAAGAGACGCTGTACGACTACGAGATCAAAAAGTCGCTCTACTATTACTATGCGGGTAAAGACCCAAGGGAGTTTGTAAGATGAAAAAGATTGTACTGAGCCTGCTTCTGGCAGCGATTGCTCTTCGAGCCGAAGAGATCTATGCGACATTCACCGTCGAAGCCAAGCGGCATGCAGACCTTGCCTTTACGGCTACGGGAATTGTCGGTAATGTCTATGTCGATATCGCTTCGGTCGTGAAAAAGGATGAGGTGCTGGCCTCTCTTGAAAACAGCGATGCCAAGGCGTCGCTTGAGATTGCAAAAACGGCACTTAAATTCGCAAAGCGCGACTATGAACGCCAATTGAAGGTCAAGAAGCTGGTTGATGAGGCGCAGTTTGACAAGTTCGCTTTCAAGTACGAACACGCCAGGGCACAGGTGGCGCTGCAGCAGGCACTCTACGACAAAACGGTACTGAAAGCGCCTTTTGACGGCGTCATCTATGAAAAGTCGGTCGAGGCGGGAGATGCGGTCAGCGGTGCGATGATACGTACCGTATTCAAGATCCAGAGTATCAAGGCGCGCAAGCTGGTGCTTGACATTGACCAGAAGTACTGGAAGAGGGTAAAACCTGGCCTGACGTTCCGCTACCGTGTCGATGGGGATGCCAACGAGTACATCGGCACCATCTCCAAGGTCTACCCCTATGCCGACAGCGGCAACCGCAAACTGCATGCGGAGGTGGAGGCGGAAGGGTTTGCTCCGGGGCTCTTTGGTACGGGGTATATCCTCATCTCGGAAAAAAAGTAGGGCGGATAGATGTATAAACTGGCGATAAACCGTCCCATAGCGACGCTGATGTATGTCTTTACGCTGGTCATCTTCGGGTGGCTCAGTTTCAAAAGCATGCCCTCTTCGCTCTTTCCAAACGTTGACTTTCCGATAGTCACTATCAAGACCATCTACCCCGGTGCCGATGCCGATACGGTGGAGTCACAGGTAACGGAGAAGATCGAAGAGGCCATTTCGCGCATCGGCGGTGTGGATGCGATTACCTCTACCAGCTCCGAGGGGGCTTCGGTGGTGATGGTCAAGTTCTTCCTCGAACGCGATATCGACGAAGCGACCAACGATGTGCGTGACAAGGTTGCAGCAGTGGAGCTTCCGAAGAATGCCAAGGTGCCGTTGGTAAGCAAGCTTGACATCGGCGGTGCACCGGTGGTCAATGTCTTCCTTACCGCCAAGAACGATACGTTGCAGAATCTGATGCTCTTTGCCGACGAGAAGGCAAAACCGGCATTGCAGAAGATCAACGGTGTAGGGGCCATCAATATCATCGGTTACCGCGACCGGGAGGTGAAGATCTT
>JALWLU010000212.1 GCA_026996325.1 Sulfurovum sp. | reverse complement strand
ACGATGACAGGTGTATCGGTACCAAAGCCATCCATCTCCGCAAGAAGCTGGTTGAGTGTCTGCTCACGCTCGTCGTTTCCGCCCATCTGCCCGCCTGAAGCTCTGGACTTACCGATGGCATCGATCTCGTCGATGAAGATGATGGAGGGCGCCTCTTTCTTCGCCTGAGCAAAGAGATCGCGCACACGGCTGGCACCGACACCGACGAACATTTCGATAAAGCTTGAACCGCTTACGGAGAAGAAAGGCACGCTCGCTTCACCCGCAACCGCTTTGGCAAGCAGGGTCTTACCCGTACCCGGAGGGCCCACCAGCAGGACTCCTTTTGGGATTTTGGCACCGAGTTCGATGTAGCGTTCGGGGAACTTCAGAAAGTCGACAATCTCTTTGACCTCATCTTTTGCCTCCTCGACACCCTGTACATCGTCAAATTTGGTATCGGGCTTTTCGGAGTTGATGAGCTTGTCGGCTTTTCCTGCCCCCAGAATACCGCCGCCCATACCCTTGGACATCTTTTTGGCCAGAAAGATCCAGATGGCAAAGAAGATGAGAATAGGAAGCAGCATACTGATGAGTTCGGAGATGAAACTGTTGCCTACGACACCTTCATAGGGGATCTTTTTCTTTTCAAGCAGGGGAATGAGGGTCTCATCGTAGGTGGGCACATTCTGTGCCACGTAGCGGATCTTGCGTCCGCCCTCTTCGCTAATCGCTTCCACGCTTGTAGGGGTGAGCTTGACGCTCTTGACCGTCCCTTCCTTGATCTTGGCTTTGATATCGGAGTATTTTACCTGTTTGGTGAGTGATACCTTCTGGGTATTCATCATCGTACTGAGGCTCCCGCCACCGTCTCCGACGAACGATTTGAAGATCAGAATGATGACAATAGAGAAGATGGCAAAGGCCAGCAGGGGATTGTCGTTGAAAAAATTGTTATTGTTGTTATTATTGTTTTGGTTGTTGTTCGGGTTGTTAGCCATGGTTTTCCTTCCTGTAGACGAGGGTGACCCATTCGTCTTTTGCTATGCGTTGTTCCAAAGCGAGTGCTTCAAACGCTTCGGTGACCGAAGTCTCTTTTTTATCTAAAATCCCTGAAAGTATCAAGGTACCTCCGGGTTTGACTGCACTTTTGAGATCGTCTGCGATAAAGCGCAACACATCGGCGATAATGTTGGCAATGACCACATCGTAACTTCCTTCAGCCTTGTCGACAGAGCCCTCCCAGAGTCTGCTGTAGCGCTCTTCGTTGAGTGCGAAGTTCTGTCTGCAGCTCTCTACCGAGATGGGGTCGGTATCGCAGAGTTCGACCGTTGCGCCAAGTTTGGTACACGCCAGACCAAGAATCCCCGATCCACAGCCGACATCGATGACGCTGTCACCGGGTTTGACGACATCGCTGATGGCCTGCAGACAGGAAAAGGTCGTGGCATGATGGCCCGAACCGAATGCCAGCGCGGGGTCTATCTTGATGTTGATCAGATTCTCTTTTGGCGCGTGCCAGCTTGGGAAGATGTAGAATTTTCCCGCTTCGATGGGCTGAATGGACTCCTGGTAGGTTTTGATCCAGTCGACATTCTCTTTCTGTTCGAGAGTGAAGTCCATTGCAATAGGTGCTTCAAGTTCGCTCTGTAAGGCTATCAGGGCATCCCTAACCGAGGTTAAATCGTTCTCGCTTCGCAGAATCAGCTTGCCTTTGCCAAATTCGATCCCCTCATCGTGAATGTTCATAATGAAGTCGGCGATGAGGTCGACATAGCGCTCATCGAGGGTGATGGTCAGTTCGTAGTAGCTATTTTGCATGGACCGCCCTGAATGCCTCTTCAAGGTCGAGTGTACCCTCATAGAAGGCTTTCCCGACAATGGTGCCATCAATCCCCGCTTCAAGCAACGCGTGGATGTCGTTCATATCTTTGAGTCCGCCGCTGGCGATGGTCTCAAGCCCTGAAGCCTTCTTGATGGCAAGGGTGAAGTCGATGTTGACACCGGTCATCATGCCGTCTCTGCCCACATCTGTA
>JALWLU010000211.1 GCA_026996325.1 Sulfurovum sp. | reverse complement strand
GGCAATATTGTCATCGACCGCAGCTATTTCAAAGTCGGCAGCCGCAATACATCAGGCTTTGACGACCATCCGCACAGCCCCTACAATGCGATGCCCGACGCCATGATGTTCAATGAGCGTGTCAGCACCATATGTGTGACCCCAAACCAGAACAGTGTCACCAAAAAGGTCCCCGACGGCAGCTTTGTCATCCACAACCAGCTGCAGCGGGTCAACAAACCCTGCCGCGGCCGCTACTCCTGGCCGAGAGTGAAGATAGACGACTCCAAGGCAGTACCGGAGGTGTGGCTTAGCGGAAAGATCTCCAAGCGCTGCGGCAAGCGAAACATCTGCCAGGTGCTTACCAAACCCTACAAGTCGTTCTACTACGCACTCAAGGCCGAACTTCGCAGTGCAGGGGTAGAGGTAAGAGGTACCCTGCGTCTGCAGCGTGTACCAAAGGGGGCAAAACGCCTCTTCACCCACTACTCCGCGCCGCTTGAGAAGATCGTCTCCAAGACGGCCAAGAAGTCCAACAACCTCTACGCGCGCCATCTTCTGCTGCTTCTGGGTGCGAAGATGTACGGTGCGCCCGCAACGCTTGAGAAGGGGCGTCGGGCCGTTCGTGTCATTCTCAAAGCGCGCGGTGCACTGAAGCGTGACATACCGCACATCGACAACGGCTGCGGTCTTTCGCGCCAATCGAAAGTGACGGCGAAGATCATGGCCGATGTGCTTGATGATGCCTACGCGCGTTACGGTATGCGCTGGATGAAGACACTCTCCATCGCCGGTGTGGACGGTACCATCAAGCGCCGCTTCCGCGGTACGATTGTCAGAAAGCGTGCCTGGATGAAAACGGGAACGCTCAAGCACGCCAAGAACATCGCAGGCTATGTCAAAAGCCGAAGCGGCAGGTACTACACCGTCGTCATCATCGTCAATACCCGCAAGGGGAACTGGCGCGCTGCAAGCCTGGAGAACGACATCATCAAGTGGGTGGTGACTTACCGCGGCGGCAGCGGCCGTACGACTGAACCAAAACCTGCACCCAAGCCTGTAAAAAAGGCCCAAAAGGCGGCGGTCCAAAGTCTTCCCGGAGCAGCATCGCAAACGCCGTCAACAAAAGAGGCCTACTACATCCAGACAGGATCGTTTGGGCACAAGCCCACCGACTTCTACCTCGATACACTTCGTGAAATGGGACTCTCTCCTGTTGTACTGAATGAGGGGAAGTACAAGGTACTCGTGGGTCCTTATGCAACTGAAGTTCAGGCTAGAAAGGGGCTTAAAGATATTCGAAGCCGTATTAACAAGGGTGCTTTTTTGTCAAAACGTGTGTTGAGCGACACAAACATTCCACTTTACTAAAACTGTCTACTGCATACAGAATATTAAAAATCTATAAATTTCCTAACTGAAAGATAGGCATTTTTCAAGATTTTTTTTCTTCTAAATGCCATTCCCTCCATTACTCAACAGAGCTATACTTCGGAAATTTAATACAAGGAGTGCTTGGTGAAACGCAGACGATGGACTCAAAACATTGAAACAATTGGAAGTATCGTAGCTCTAATCGGTTTGATTATCTATTGTATTTTTTTTAGATAGAAAGAGTGATCAAAAGAACTGGAAAACAGTATATTGACGTTTCTGCCCCAATAGGCAAATACTCTTAAAAAATACAAACGAAAGTATCGTATATGTATCAATAATACTCATCAGATCGGTATGTATTGATAAAACCGTTAAAATAAGAGTAAAATAGTCCTATTTGGATATACTTTATTCTATGAACTTTCCAAAAATAGAAGAGATCGCGACAACAGATGTGGCAGAAATATCCAGAGAAAAAACACTTTGTGAAGCGATCGACCTGATGTATCAGTCGGAACACCGTCAGATTATTGTGACAGACAAGAACCGTTTTTACGGCTTGGGCATTTATGACGTGCTGCGCTTGTCAAACAGCCATATGGACAAGCAAACCCCTTTGCAGTCCATTGCACTCACACCTGTACCGACTCTCCAGAAAGACAAGAGCATT
>JALWLU010000210.1 GCA_026996325.1 Sulfurovum sp. | reverse complement strand
AGCACGGTTTCATTGGTACTGTAGCCGGTCTTTGTCTTCTTGCCCCCCTTGAGGCCAAGCTGCTGGAAGAGCACCACGCCAAGCTGCTGAGTGGAGCGGATATTGAACTCCGTTCCCGCCAATGCGTAAATCTCTTCGGTCAGTGACGAAAGTGTTTCACTCAATGCGTGCTCCAGTTCCGAGAGCTTGGCCTGGTCTGCTTTGATACCAAGCTGTTCCATGCGGATAAGGACGTTGATAAAGGGGTACTCCACCGTTTTGGCCTCTTTGAGCAGGTAAGAAAGGGAACCAAGCTCCATCTTCTTCTTTATTGCCCCGTAAAGCAGGTAGGTCATCCAGGCATCTTCCGCGGCATAGAAGGTCGCCTCATCGATGCTCACTGCGGAGAAGTCCTCCCCTTTCTTGACCATCTCTTTAAAGGGCTTCATCTCGTACTTGAAGAACTTTTTCGCCAGCACATCGAGCCCTACCTTACTTCCCGGATCGCTCAGCCACGCCATGATCATCGTATCGGCAAAGGGGATGACCTCTTCAAGTCCGTAACGGCTGTAGAGCATGCCAAGGTCGAACTTGAGATTCTGCCCCACTACCCTACACTGCATAATTTTCTTTATCGCCGCAACGGCATCAGCTTCGCTTACCTGTGTTTCAACGCCCAGATAACTGTGCCCCACCGGAACATAATAGGCCTTTTCCGGCATAAAACAGAAGGAGAAGCCGACCATCTTTGCCGTGCGTGTATCGAGCCCCGTCGTTTCGGTATCGAACGCGATCAGCGTATCTTTGCTGATCTTTTCCAGTACGGCATCGAGCTTCTCTTTACTGTCAAGTGTTACTGCTTCAAAAGTTAGAGAGGGCTTTTTAGGTGATTCAGCCGTCTTAGCGCTCACACCGCTGCCGCACTGCTCTGGAGGTGTACCACCTGTCTGGGCCTTTTTGATCGCCTGCTTCATCTCGTACTTCTCGAAATCATCGAGTAGACACGCGAGGTAGTTCTTATCTTCAAAAACGAACCGGCTCAGATCGAGCGTATCGAAGACATCGTCACGCATCCGCACCAGTTCACGGGAGAGGAAGGCACTCTCTTTTCCTTCAAGCAGCAGCTTCTGAATGCGCGGCGTTCCCGCCTTCTCGATATTGGCATAGATATTCTCAAGCGTATGAAATGCGTTGATGAGCTTCGCCGCACCCTTGACACCGATCCCCTTGACCCCCGGAACATTGTCCGAGCTGTCACCTACAATGGCCTGAAAGTCCACAAAGTCCTCCGGACGCACGCCAAACTTCTCCACACACGCCTCTTCGTCTATCTCTTTGCGTTTGACCGAATCATACATGACTACCTGTGAATCATCGATGAGCTGATAAAGGTCCTTGTCATGCGATACGATACGCACCTTCATCTCCTGCTCTCTGGCAAAGCGTGTAACGGTCGTAATGATATCATCGGCTTCAAACCCCTCTTTGGAGAGGTTGGCAAAGCCCATCTTCTCTATCCATTTGATTGCCACGGGAAGCTGTTTTGTCAGCTCTTCCGGCGGTGAAGGACGGTTGGCTTTGTATTCGGGATAGATTTCGTTACGAAAGGTCGGCCCCTTGCTGTCAAGTGCAAAGACAATGTAATCGGTGGCATGGTCGCGCCTGAGCGAATCGACAAGGTTGATGAACCCTGTAAGCAGTCCTGTGGGAAAGCCCTCGGAGTTGCGCAGCGGCGGCAGGGCGAAATAGGCTCGAAAGAAGAAACCGAAGGTATCGATAATAGTGATTGTTTTCAAGGCAGGCTCTTTGGTTTTTGTTGTATTCTACCCTATATCGTGTTATAGATGCCCAAAAATAAAGCAGTTACGGGGATTAAATTTCACTCAATATTAAGTACCATTATACTATTATTAAAACCAAGTATATCACTAAGGGGAAGATATGGATCCAATAGAAGAGGTAGGAAGTAAAATAAACTACGGTACCCCTCTTAAAAAGAAGAAGCTCAAAACCAGCAGACCTCCAGGCTATATGCAGCAGCCTGTCAATCTTCAGAAAACCCCTTTT
>JALWLU010000209.1 GCA_026996325.1 Sulfurovum sp. | reverse complement strand
CAGCGCCGCAAAGTGTCGAGGCTGTCTATCTGAAGCTCTATGCACTCTCTTTGAGAAAAGCCGAGCTTCGCAAAGTCAACCTCAACGGAGCATTTGGCATCCTCTCCAATGTCGCATGGGTAGGCAATACGCCGTACGAACTTGAGTGGCTCAGAGAAAATGAGATCGAAATGAAGCTAAACGGTACGTACCCTGCGGTTGACTCGGTAGACAAGTTCCCAAGATTCCTCCAGCATATTATCCCGGATGACAATACACGTATCCTCGATGCGTCCAAAGTTCGTATGGGTGCGCAGCTTGCAGCAGGAACGACAGTGATGCCAGGAGCGAGTTACATCAACTTCAATGCCGGAACACTCGGGCCTGTGATGGTCGAAGGACGCATCAGCTCCTCTGCAATCGTCGGCAGCGGTTCAGATGTGGGTGGAGGTGCAAGTATCCTCGGAGTGCTTAGCGGTACAGACGGTAACCCAATCAGCATCGGGGAGAACACCCTGCTTGGTGCCAACTCCGTAACCGGACTGCCGCTTGGTGATGCGTGTATTGTCGATGCGGGTGTAACCATCTTGGCAGGAACAAAGATCAAGATCGCGCCTGAAGAGCTTGAGAAGATCAAAGCAGCCAACCCGGAAGCAAACCTTGAGAACAAAACGACGTTCAAAGGGGAAGAGCTGCAAGGACTCAATGGTATCCACTACCGCCAGAACTCCACTACAGGTGAGATCATCGCGCGTAGAAGTACCCGTGAAGTAAAACTCAATGAAGAGCTGCACTGAAAAATTAAAAATTAAAAGTTTTGGTGTAGGGTGCGTAATCATGCACCGTTTATAGGAATGTACTATGAATAACGAAGATAAGCAACTTCTCAAGCAGGTGACACTGCTTGGGATCATGAACAGAAAAGCAGATGAGACACTTGATGAGGTGATGTATATGCTGGTGGGAACCGGTATGTACACCCTCAAAGAGGCAAAACGGATATTCAAAGAGCTTAAAGCGGACAAGTATCTTCTTGATGGGCAGTTGACTCTCAAAGGACTTACCGAAGCCAAAGCTGCCGAAGCAATGTTTAAACAATGAGCAACGAGCAGTGAGTAGTGAGCAACCGAAAAAGATGTGTAGGGTGCGTAGTCACGCACCGCTACTGAGTGAAGAGTAGTGAACAACCAAATGGGTTGTTATTGAAAGGAGAGCACAATGAACAGTGAAGATAAAAAGCTCCTCAAACGTGTGACACTGTTGGGTATTCTCAAGAAACAGAAAGGCGAATCGCTTGAAGAGGTGATCGACTCTCTGGTAACGACAGGAAGCTACTCTCCTGCAGAAGCGAAAAAACTTGTCAATGAACTCAAACGTGACGGACTCATCAACAAGATGGGGAACCTGACAATGAAGGGAAACAAGTTTGCAAAAGAAGCCGAGGCGATGTTCAAGCAATAATATCTAAAGGTGTTGTCGGGGGGGGATAACACCCTACGGTATGAATGTTTTGCAATAATTTTGTAGGGTGTTGTACCCTTACAACACCGACTAAAGGAAAACCATGCGTGTAGATAAATGGCTGAGTGCAGTCAATGTGGTTAAGCGGCGAACCATCGCAACCGATATGCTCAAAAGCGGTGTGGTGTTTGTCAACGGTATGAAGGCAAAGGCTTCCAAAGATATCAAAATCGGTGACAAGATCACCATAGAGTATCTCAAAGGGCCAAAGTCGTACGAAGTACTCCAGATACCTGCAACGAAGACCATACCAAAATCGCAGAAAGAATTGTACGTCAGGGAACTGAATTAGAAATTAAAAGTTAAAAATTAAAAATTGTGGTATGCTTACTTATTAAGAAAAGCAATTGAATGAGGGTAGCCATGGAGACAAAAGAAGCATTTGAGAGACTCTTTAACAACGAGATGAGCGATGAGGAAGCGAGACGTTTTCTTATTGATCTTTATGAAAGAGGTGAGACAGGTGAGGAGATTGCTGCTGCCGCATCGGTGATGCGGGAACACTCTGTCAAGCTGCCGCTGCCTGAATCGCTTCGGGAAAGGGCGATCGATGTGGTCGGTACGGGTG
>JALWLU010000208.1:473-2073 GCA_026996325.1 Sulfurovum sp. | reverse complement strand
TGAACCAGGGAGATCTTCAAAAATGCTCCTCTAAGCAGTTTGTGTGTCGTCTCATCCTTGAGGTTGGCAACCTTGATCAGCTTGTACTTCTTGATCTCGATATACATCAAGAGCGCCCAGATAATGATCATAACAATCACACTGAGTGTCCAGTGGAAGTCGCTCATCGCCATGACGACCAAGCCGGTAAAGGCGATCATGGTCGCGATTGCCTGGAAACTCATCGTGTAGATAAAACTGGCTTTCCTGAAACCTGCCGGATTCTTCTTGGTCATAAAGGGGACAAAGAGTCCCGCCAGCAGAAAGACCAAAAAAATCTTTACCAAAATACTGTGTGCCGTAATCATCTGTTCTATCATTGTGTATTACCTTTGTTGGTTTGAAATGTCGAAATATATTCCGCAAGCGCCAATATATCACTTTTTTGCAAAGAGGCAAGCTGGGTCTGCATCAACGTACCCATCCCTGCCGTATTGCGTTTGCCCGCTTTGTATGCTTTGAGCTTGTCTGCAAGCGCTGACGCCGACTGCCCTGCAAGCAGTGCCGATTTGCCAAGTGCATGCTTCTGCCCCTGCTCTCCGTGACAGCCGGCACACGCTTTATAGAGCTCTTTGCCGCGGTCTCCGGGAGCCTGTGCGACGACTACGTTCTGAATCGTCTCTTTGGCCCTGGAGAATGTCTCTTGCGCCTGCACCTTTACACTCTCTACCGCCTCTTTGGCAACCTGTGTCGTATCTTTTGCCAGCTGCGTTGCAGTCTGCTTGGTTACATCGCTTATCTCTGTTTCATGCGCCTCCTGGAGTTTGGCACTCTGCTCCGCCGCCTTGGCGACTGCCTCCTCGGTCCGCTTGTCCTTACAGCCGGAAAGCAGTGCCATCCCCGTAAAAAGTGTCAACAAAACGATAAAAAGTTTTTTCATAACTCCTCCTAAACCTTTGACGGTACCGTAAGTATTTCACCTGCCAGCAGCTTCGCCCAGAGCTCACCATCATCCCATTCGCTGCGCACCTGTGCCGAAAAGGCTATTGTGTTCAGATCGATCGTTCCCATCAGTTCACTGTGTGCATCGGCTTCGAATGCCTGTGCATACCCCGTATCGGTCTCGTGCACAATGACACTGTGCAGTTTCACCTCTTTTTCGCCGTTTCTCTTCTGTGTGGAGGCAAGCACCTTTTCAATCATCAGAAAAAAGACTCTGGCAAACTGCTCCGCTGAAGGTGAGACAGGAAGCTCTATCCAGCGACTTGAGTGCCTCTTCATCGCTTCAAGGTATGCCGCATCGTCTCCACTCCAGAGCGTGATGGCATGGTCGAACGAGTCTATCAGTGTCTTGATGTAGAGCTTCGTCAATCCGAAGTCATAGACCATCTGCCCATTATCCAGGTAATTGGACTCCAGCAGCACTTCGACCTTGTAGGAGTGTCCGTGAATGTTTTCGCTGCAGCGTCTGGTACTGCAGTCTCTGACAATATGGGCGTTTTCAAATTTGAAAAGTTTACGGATCAACATCTCGGCCTCTCTTCTGCTATGATCACTGATTTTAACAAAAGCGACTTAAGGTATGGACGGCGGTGTGACCGCTTCATCCAAAAAGGCATAA
>JALWLU010000208.1:0-463 GCA_026996325.1 Sulfurovum sp. | reverse complement strand
ATATCGAGCTTTTCCCTGTTGGTAACGATACCATCATCGACAAAGATCTCTTTGATCTCCAAAATAACCGGCACCGTCGATCCGCCAAGTTCGATCTCCTGCATCAGTTCACAGAAGTAGACAACCGGAGAGGTGACAATCTTGGGTGGGAACCCCTCTTTTGCAGGTGCTGTAGCGATCCCGAACGCATCGGCTTCACTCTCATCGTGATTGAGTGCCTTGGAGCTAAAGTGCATCTTTTCAAGATCGCTCTCTGGCACCATACAGAGTGTACAGCATTTGTTCTTTCTGAGATTCGCCAGTGTATCTTTGGGGGTTCCGTCACTCTTGTGGCCAATGGAGACAAGGACAGTTGCAGGGCTCGAAGAGAGTCCGGTAAAGTAGCTGAACGGCGCCACATTGACAACCCCCTCATCGTCGGTAACGATCCATGCGATGGGGCGAGGAATGATCGTCTGAGACA
>JALWLU010000207.1 GCA_026996325.1 Sulfurovum sp. | reverse complement strand
CCCTTGATCACTTCGGAGAGTGACTTGAGCGGACGCTTGTTGGCACCCTTGACCGCATTGCCTCTACGACCGTTGTCAAAAAGAGCATCGACCGCTTCTTGAAGCATACGCTTTTCGTTACGGACAATGATTTCAGGTGCATCGAGCTCTACCAGACGCTTGAGACGCTGGTTACGGTTGATAACACGTCTGTAGAGGTCGTTAACGTCAGAGACGGCGAATTTTCCGCCATCAAGGCTTACGAGCGGACGCAGATCAGGCGGCAGTACCGGAAGCTGTGTCAGCATCATCCACTCCGGGCGGTTGCCTGAGTGAAGGAAGGCTTCGATGACTTTGAGTCTTTTAACAATCGTCTTTCTTTTCGCTTCTGACTTTGTCGCTGCAATCTCCTCTTTAAGCTGCGAGAACATTTCGACAAGGTCGAGTTCTGCAAGCAGCTCCTGGACAATCTCACCACCCATACGTGCATCCAGACCCGTATCGCCAAAGCGTGAAGAGATCTGCTGATACTGTTCTTCATTGAGCACATCATACTTCTGAAGCGGGTGCAGCCCTTCGTTGTCGTAGCTTGCCTCACCCGGGTTCTTGACAATGTACGCTTCGTAGTAGAGTACACGCTCGAGGTCTTTCATCTTGACACCCAGCAGCGTACCGATACGTGAAGGCAGAGATGAGACATACCAGATGTGTGCGACAGGTGCGATCAGATCGATATGCCCCATACGGTTACGTCTTACTTTCGAAGTAGTGACTTCAACACCACACTTCTCACATACGACACCCTTGTAACGCATCTTCTTATACTTTCCGCACAGACACTCGTAGTCACGGATAGGCCCAAAGATCTTCGCACAGAAGAGTCCGTCACGCTCAGGCTTGAGCGTTCTGTAGTTGATCGTCTCAGGTTTCTTTACTTCACCGTAGCTCCACGAGAGAATCTTTTCAGGGCTTGCCACCTTCAGTTGAAGGGCAGCAATATCCTGCGGTCTCTCGTCGCTGTTCAGGTCGATCGGTACCAGGTGTTCCAATACTTCGTTACTCATCTTCACTCTCCACTTCTTTTTTCTCTTCATACAGTTGCGCATCCAGTCCCAGAGCCTGCAGCTCTTTGGTCAATACGAACATTGTCTCCGGTACACCTGATTCAGGTACCGACTCGCCTTTGGTAATCGCTCTGTAGGCTCTTGCACGTCCTTCAACATCATCCGACTTGATTGTCAGCATCTCTTTAAGTACGTGTGCCGCACCGTAGGCTTCAAGCGCCCATACTTCCATCTCACCGAATCTCTGTCCTCCGAAGAGTGCCTTACCACCGACCGGCTGCTGTGTTACAAGTGAGTATGGACCTGTAGAACGTGCATGGACCTTTTCGTCAACGAGGTGGTGCAGTTTGAGCATATACATGTAACCGACGTTGACACGCTCGATCATCTTCTCTCCGGTCTTTCCGTCATAGAGTGTCATCTTCCCGTCACTGTCGATCTTGGCAAGCTCGAAGAGTTTTTCGAACTCCGCCTGGTTTGCACCTTCGAAGACCGGCGCGGCGAACTTCACACCTCTTGCCCAGTCTCTTGCATATTTGAGCAGCTCCTCATCGCTCATGTTGCCCAATGTCTCTTTGGCATTCATCAGCTTCGCCACATCGGCGATCTCGATCATCTTCGCTCTAAGATCCTGAATGAATGTCTCTGTCTGATTATCGAACATCTCCTGGATCTGCTCGCCCAGACGCTTACCGACTAGACCGAGGTGTACTTCGAGGATCTGTCCGATGTTCATACGCGAAGGAACCCCCAGCGGGTTGAGAATGATTTCAACCGGGCGTCCATCTTCAAGATACGGCATATCGATCTCAGGTACGATGTTGGAGACAATACCCTTGTTTCCGTGACGACCCGCCATTTTATCCCCCACCTTGAGCTTACGCTTGGTGGCTATATAGACTTTTACCAGCTTGGTGACACCTGAAGGCAGGATATCGTCTTTCTCAAGGATGGAGAGCTTCTCTTCATGCTCCTGCTTCAGACGCTTCTTCTGCTTGAGGAAGAAGTTCTTCAACGCTTCATACTCGTTCTGTACTTCGTCGCTATAAGACTGGAC
>JALWLU010000206.1 GCA_026996325.1 Sulfurovum sp. | reverse complement strand
GTATAATACCGTCCCATTTTATGCCGACTGTAAGACGGTATGAAAAATTCAACAGGGAGTAAGCATATGCCAAAGATGAAGAGCGTAAAAGGCGCTGTCAAGCGCTTCAAGGTCAAAAAGAGCGGCAAGATCAAAAGAGGGACGGCGTATAGAAGCCACATTCTCACCAAAGTCGACGGTAAACACCACAGACAGATGAGACACCCCAAACACGTCGATCCGGTTGACGCGAAGAATATCAAAGAGATGATCGTATAAGACGATCCAACTGAAGTAAGGTTCCCCCGCAATACGGGGCAAGTCCGGCAGAGTCGGCACCTATTTCTAAACAAAGAAAACGGTAAAGGAAAACCATGAGAGTAAAAACTGGTACAGTCAGACACAGACGTCACAAAAAACTGCTGAAGCAGGCAAGAGGATTCTACAGCGGTAGAAGAAAACACTTCAGAAAAGCCAAAGAGCAGCTCGAGCGTTCACTGGTATATGCTTACAGAGACAGAAGACAGAAGAAAAGAGATTTCAGAAAACTCTGGATCATCCGTATCAATGCGGCAGCGAGACTCAATGATCTTAACTACTCAAGATTCATGCACGGTCTCAAGCTTGCAAATATCGAACTTGACAGAAAAGTACTTGCCGATATGGCAATGAACAACCCTGAAGCGTTCACAAAAGTAGCCGAAGCTTCCAAGGCGGCACTGGCGAAGTAAGACGCGCTGTCTTCAGAGAGGCTTCCCGGCCTCTCTTCCCTTTCTCAATCTAATTTTAACACTCCTATCTACTGCCCGGCAGCAGATCCATTTGTATCGTTTTCAATTGTTTTGGAGAGCTTCTCCATATCTTTGACGAAGCCCTGCATCTTTTTCGCCCACTTCTCCATAAAATTCTGTGTCTTGTTCAGGTCGATGACGATTTTGGTCTGGTTCACCTCTATGCCCACCTCTTTCTCTTCGATGACCCCCTGCTGCATCTCTTTTGCAAGTTCGTCCGCTTTGGCTTTCATCTGCAGTGCAAGCTGCTCAAGGTAGCTTTTAGTCTTGTTGGTGTCGATGATGATCTTGCCGTCAGGGGTAGTGGTAACACCAAGATGGTCGAGTTTGCCTGAGGATTTAGTTTTTGAGGCTGTCTGCTTCTCTTTCTGCTCTTTGGGTAGTACTTTGCCTACCTGCTGTACAGCTTTTGCATCGTGTTCCGTCTGTGTCTGCTGTTTCTGATCACACCCTGCAAGCAGTGCAGCAGCAAGAAGCATGGGAAGTGTATATTTCATTGATAACCCTTTGTGTATAGATAGTGCAATTATACACCTTTTTGTGAAGAAAATGTGGGAGAGATGCAAGGGGATTCCCGGCAAAGGCCGGCATGTGGAGGGGAGAAGGACTATTCGCCACCGCACTTACCTTTTCCCATCGCTTTTTTGCCCTTCTCTTTGGCTTTGTCACCGTTGCATTTGCCCATGGCTTTCTCTTTGGCTTTTCCCGCACCACATTTACCTGCCTGGCACTTCATCGCTTTTGGAGCCTCTTTGCCGTCAGTACATTTTGCGTTCGCCGCTGTCACCGTAAAGGCTGCCGCTCCTGTGAGAATGAGTCCCAGTTTAATCATCTGTTTCATACTGTTTTCCTTTGTTATTGCTCGTCACCGAAGAGAAGGTGGTCGAGGCTGAATTTTCCGGCTCCAAATGAAGCGAAGATTGCCAAAAACAACATATAGTAGAGCGGTATCTCAAAGCCGTTGTTGCCTGCACCGAAACCGTTGGGCAGATGTACTGTGAGAATGGCAACGACCATCACCACCATCAGCGGTATCGAGATAAGCCGCGTAAAGAGTCCCAGTGTCAGTAGAACTACCCCCGTGATCTCCGTTGTCGCCGCCATATAGGCATTGAGTGTCGGAAACGGGTAGCCCATACTTTCAAACCATACCGAAACGGCATGGATGTCAGACCACTTCTGCATCGCCGGTTCGTAAAAGCCGTAGGCCACGGCAAGGCGCGCAAAGAGCAGTGCGGCATCCCGGCCGTGGCCAAGCAGGTCTCTGGCGAAAGTATAGAAACGGTGAAACATGGGAACTCCTTTTATTACCGCACCAGCCAAATACCTCAATCTTTGATGCTGCAATTTCGTTCACAGACAAGGCAGATTTTTGCAGGACTAGCCGGAAGCTAATTCAAGAAAATCTAACGCCGTATGTGGGCGAAATTGCAGCACCCTTCGGGGAGAACGATACGAGACAACCTGCACGCAAAAAAATCTTTGAATTACCTACGGGTAGTCCTACAGATTTTTTCACGCACACTTTGCCTCGTCTCATTCTCTCAAAGTTTGAGGTATTTGGTTGGTGCGGTAATGATGCTGCATCAAAGTGACTTGATACAACGGCAGTATAGCGCTATGGGTGTGCACTCTCTGTGTAGCTTCTGGCATGCCGTTACCATAAAATTTGTGCACGCCGGCTACACAGAAAGAGGGTAGTATAATGTCATCAACAGAGATAAGGAATTTTATGAGAGTAGAAAGAAGAGCCTTTTTATCAACTGCTGGAATGGTCGGTGCAGCCCTCTGCCTGCCACAGCGCAGTGAAGCAGCCGCTAAACCCGACAAAGCGCTTGAGGAGGTCGTGCCGGTCATCGCTGCGGTACAGCGTCATATGTTTCCAAAAGGCGGCAGGCTGCCCGATGCCGAAACAATGCGTATGACCCGCTTTCTGACAGAGGCGGTATCACATCCGGCCTACGACAGGGATATCCGTGCCTTTGTCATAGGGGGGGCCAAAGAGCTGATGTTGCGTGAGAAGGGGAAACTGTTTGGTTATGACCATGACACGATGGAAGCGGCGCTGCGGCGCTATGAAACGACCGATTACGGCAGCAATTGGCTTTCGCGCATTATGATCCTTTCGCTCGAAGCGCTGCTTGGCGATCCGGTCTACGGCAGCAATGTGGGTGAAGCGGGCTGGAGAACGGTAGAGAGCTTTGGCGGGCAGCCGCGTCCCAAGACGAGGTATATCGAACTATGAAAGAAGAGGTGTTCGATGCTCTCATCATCGGTTCGGGTGCCAGTGGCGGGGCAGTGGCCTATACGCTCTGCAAGGCAGGCTATAAGGTAGCTGTGCTTGAAAAGGGCAGGCTCATAAGGAGAGAAGAGTTCAGCAAGGACGAGATTGCCTACTGCCGCCGCGATATCGTCACCCCCAATCTCTTCGAGGAGTACCATGTCATCGAGGAAAGGGTGGATGGAAAATGGGAGGCGACACCCAGCTACGAGAGCGGATGGAGTTTCTGGAACGGCAATATTGTCGGCGGTTCGTCGAACTTCATGAGCGGCATGTTCCATCGTATGCACCCAGGTGACTTTCGTCTCAGAAGCAAGTATGGTCCCATTGAGGGTGCCAATGTCGTCGACTGGCCCATCAGCTATAACGAACTTGAGCCTTACTACGCCAAAGCTGAAACGTTGGTGGGTATCTCCGGACGTTTTCAGGTACATCCCTTTGAGCCGCCGCGTAGTACGCTGGATTTCCCGCAGCCGCCCACAAAAGAGAATGCAGTTGTCAAGCTGCTTGACAAGAGCTGTAAAGCACTTGGCATCACCCCGCTGGTAACGCCCAGAGGGGTACTCTCACGTGACAAGGGGCACCGCAATGCCTGCTACTACTCCAACTTCTGCGGCAGCTACGGCTGCAGTTCTGGGGCAAAGAGCAGCGCCAGGGAGTCGCTGTTGATTCCCGCACTGGCGACAGGGAACCTGACACTGATGAGCAATACCCATGTAAAGCAGCTGCATAGCGACAGTAAAAGCCATGTCAGCCACGCCGTAGCCGTTGATACATTGACAGGCAAAGAGCGCACCATACGCGCACGCCTCTTTGTCGTTGCCGCACAGGCGCACGAGAGTGCCAGGCTGCTGCTCAACTCCGCCAACCGATTCCATCCCAACGGCCTTGCCAACAGCAGCGGCGAGGTGGGGAAGAACCTCATCTTCTCCGGCGGCGGTTCGGGGCAGGGGGAACTGCATGAAGATGCGCTGAAGGAAATAAGTTTCGATGAGCTGATGCAGACAGGTTACTTTGTCAACCGCTCCATCCTCGACTGGTACTTCATAGACGACTGGTGGGAGGGAAAGTTCAAGGGTGGTTCGGTGGAGTTCATGTTCGAACACCAGAACATCATCTCCCGCGCGGTCAAGAGCCGATACGGCAAAGAGCGGCTGTTGTGGGGCGATGCGTTAGCCGATAAATTGATGGAGCGCTTTACAAAACAGAAGAGTATCCGTTTCGAGATTTTCAACGACTGGCTGCCCAACGATAATTGCTTTGTAACGCTTGACCCCACACACAAAGACAGGTACGGCATGCCTGTAGGCAGGTTGCGCATAGAGGGGCATCCGCAGGATGTCAAGGTGGGCAACTACATCGCCAAAAAGTGTGAAAAAGTGCTCGAGAAGATGGGCGCGAAGAATATCTACTCCTCCGTCTCCGCCGCACCGCCGCAGAACCTCATCGCCGGAGGCTGCCGCTTCGGCAACGACCCCAAAACCTCGGTACTTGACAAGTACTGCCGCACACACGATATAGACAACCTCTACGTCGCCGATGCAAGCTTTATGCCCACCGGCGGTTCGGTCGCCTACACCTGGACCATCTACGCCAACGCTCTGCGCGTTGCGGACCATATTGTGGAGGTGTTGAAAAAAGGGGGGGAGGCGTAAATAGTCGTTATTGGTAACTGGTGTATTGGTTATTGGGAGCTTTGCCGTCTTGTCGGAACCGAAAATTTAGCACTGTGCATCCCCTTGTGGGATATTTTTGGCCGGAGCGACGCACCTAAAGGAATACACTTCATTAAATCATCGCTTCCGGATCACTGTCATCACAGATTTGATCCGGGATCTTGACTTATGGATATAACGTGCTTCTTTTGCTTGAAGTCAAGATTCCTGCTTTCGCAGGAATGACGGCGTTTTTAAGGTTGACTTCAACCAACCCAGACAAAATTCTCTTAACTCTTAACTCTTAACTCTTAACTCTTAACTCTAATGTCAGTCCCTTCCGTCCGCCACATCGATGAGGTAGTATCCCTTTTTCCAGTACTTTCGGATGGTCTCTCTGAAATCTTCTATGTCTTCGTTGTTGGCGAAGGCTTCTTCTCTTGGCTTTGGCAGTTCGGCGAAGATGATGAACCACTCCGACATCGCAAATTCAATGTTGACAATACGGTAGCCGTCACGCCATTTAGCTTTGATCTCGTCGCTGACATCTTCCCAGTCGTGGACTATGGTGTAGGCTTCGCTCTTGAAGCCGGTATTCTTGGCAAATAGCCCAGTCCAGTACCCTTCGGCAGCTTCAGCATCGACGAGCATATAGCCATCTCTCCAGTGTTCGATGATGCTTTTCTCAAAGTCATCACGGTAGCGCTTGTAGACAAATTGCACATCTTTCCATTTGCTGCCTGCAGCCAAGACACCGATCCACTCACCGGCGCCGTATTCGACATTGATAAGTTCAAAGCCCTTTTTGCGGTAGGCTGCAATGGCCTCCTGGAACTTTTTGAGGTCACGGCGGTGCAGCAGAGCCTGTTTGGTGTAGCCGGTTCCCTTGGCGTAGAGTGCCATCCAGACATCATGGCCGTAGTTGATGTCGATGAGGGTGTAGCCCTTGTTCCATTCATTCTCTATCTTCGTCTGCAGGCGCGAAAGGGTTTTGCTTGTGGTGTAGGACTGGTCGGTGTAGCCCGTATCCTTGGCAAAGACGCCAACCCAGAAGTCATCGGCCATGGCGAGTGCCGGTACCAGCAGCAGTACTGCAAGTGTGTGTCTGAGTATCTTCTTCATTTCATCCTCCTCAAGGTGTTCTATAAATTTTATGCTTTTAGATAAGTTTTGTTGAACTATATTGTAACACACTTCACTTTAGGCCCTCTGAAAGAGGGTATTATTTTCTTCCTTCGGCAAGGTCAGTGAGCCGCAGTCCTCTCTGCCACCCATCCCGTACACTGTTTCGGAATTTCCTGAAATCTTTGTTGCGAATGTACGATTCTGTGCGTGGTATGGTGTATCGTACGAATATGAGGTTCCACGCATTATCGCCATACTCCATCTCCAGAATGTTCCATTTTTCATTCCAGACCTTGGCTACGGTTTTTTGGACTTTGTTCCAATTGTCTGCCTGTACATAGCGGACTTCTTTGAATGGAGTCCGCTTTGCAAAAAGGACTATTTGGTACCCCTCCGCCTCTTCTATGTCGATGGGGCTGAAGCTCTGCTTCATCTTGGCGGCAATGGCTTCTGCCATCTTTTGTCGGCTGCGTGTCTGAATAAACGTGGTCTTGGAGAAAGAGCCGCCTTTTTGCAGCACGGCCATCCATTCGCCCACACCGTTTTCGACCTCTACAAGCGCAAAGCCCATCTTCAGATAGCGGTTGAGATCACGGACAAAATCATCCATTAACCTTCTGCGCATCGTTATCTGTTCGCGAACGGAGGTACCTTTGCTGAGTACTGCGTTCCACTTGTGGGGTGCGTGGGAAAGATTGGTAACGGCATACCCCTCCTGCCATCCCTCTTTTATGCTCTGTTCCAGTCTGGCAAGTTTGGTGTGCGAAAGCAGTACCTGTTCACTGTATCCGGTGGATTGCTGCATCACACCGGCATAGAAAAAGTCCGCACTCAACAGTACAGGAAGCAGAAGGGCAGTCAGCATAGAGAGTCGTCTCATCGGTTCTCCTTGATTAGGGCTCAATGAAGCAATCATACCATAAAAATAACAAATCTTTTCATATTTAATATTGGTATGAGAGGTCGCAGATGGTGGTATACCGAATTGCAAGGCAAGGCAATTTAGTGTATACTAGGCGCCTGAAAAATATTGAAGAAACAAGGGTACAACTATGAAACCGACCTCACTTTTGACACTGCTCTTTTCACTGCTTGTCTTTACGGCCTGTGAAGGGCCAGAACTGGGTGGAGGCAAAGTGAAAAAAGAGTACTTTACTAACGGTCAGCTGCGTTCGGAATTCATTATGAGTGACAGTACGGGGCAGAACGGTTTGAAGAAAATGTACGGCCCTGATGGAACACTTACTTCTACGGTGCCCATTAGAAACGGGGTGAAGCATGGTGTGGAGAAACTGTACGACGAAGAAGGGCACGTTCTTAAAACAACCCCCTATGTGATGGGGCGTAAAGATGGCGAGGAGAAGGGATATTTCCCTAACGGCTCTGTCTGGTTTATACTCCCCTACAGAAAAGGGGTACTTAATGGTAAGGCATACATCTATAGACAGGATGGTACGGTAGTACGCAAAGGGATCTACCGAAACGGACGCCTGGTCAACTGATCTGTACGATGGAAACCTTGCTCCCCCGCTATACCCATATCGTAAACCGACGCCTGAGAAATACCTATCTGACCTTTGACGATGATGGGGAGCTTGTCATCAAATCTCCCGAGGTGTCACAACGCTATATCGAGCAACTGCTCATCAAAAAGGCCGCATGGATCGCCAAAGCGCAGAAACGGGCAAAGGCGAAGAAGGGAAAACTCCCCGGTTATACGTCTGATGCGCGCTGCTACTACCTTGGCGACCATTTGCCTATTCGGTTTATTACCGCGCCCAAAAAAAAGGTACAGTTAGGACAGGGGCTGGGGCACCTGGAGCTCTATGCCCCTGTGTTCAGTGACGATTCTGTGCGGGCACAGCTGGAGACGTTTTATAAAGATGAAGCCAACCGTTTTATCACCAGCTCAGTAGCATTTTGGAGTGAAAAGATGGATGTAACCTACGGCAGCGTGAAGTTCCGCAAAGCCAAACGGCAGTGGGGGAGCTGTTCTGCAAAGAACGACCTCAGCTTCAACCCGATGCTGATGAAACTGCCGGCAGAGACCATCTGGTACGTGGTGGTGCATGAGCTGGCCCATACCCGCCACAAGCATCATCAGAAGGCCTTCTGGGCGTTCGTGGAAGCGCATATGCCAAACTACCGTGAACACGAAGCGGTGCTTAAAACCTACAGCCCCTCATAAGGAGTCTCATATCGATATCTATCTGCTGCTTTTCCTGCTTATTGTGCTTGCCGGTTCGGTGACGGTCTACATCTACTATCTCAAAGAGAAAAAGGAGCAGCTCGATGCCATAAACCGCGGCTTCTGTCCCAAGTGTAAACAGAAGAGCATCGTGTTGACAGACCAGCGCTCCGGTGGCTGTGGCGGACCGCAGATCGTTACTTTCGAGTGTGAGTCCTGCGGTTACCACAACAGCTTCTCCATCGATACAAGCGGTGGCTGCGGCGGCGGAAGCTGCGGCCATTGACAGAGGGTGTTTTTCCTGCTATAACCGTAGCAAAAAGGTATTTTCATGCGTTTTTCAAAAGTCGATTTCTCCATCACTCCCTATGTCGAGGGTGTGACACTCCCCGTCTCCAAGCCCAATCCGCAGTTTCTTTCCGAAATTGGCGAAGAGGGGATGCGAGAGCTTCTGGACCGCTTCTACATGAAACTTTACGAGAGCCCCATCGCCCATCTTTTCCCTTCTGACAGAGAGGAGATGAAAACAGCGGCACAGCACTCTGCGGACTTTTTCATCCAGATCTGTGGCGGCCCAGCCTACTTTAACCGCAACCGCGGTGCCCCGCAAATGCGAAAACGCCACGCTCCTTTTGCCATCACTCCCGAAGCAAGGCTCCACTGGCTGGTTCTTTTCGAAGAGGCACTGATGCCGCTGCTCGAAGAGCAGAGATGCAGTGAAACGAACCTGCAGAGCTTCTGGCGCTATCTTGATACCTTTTCACAGTGGATGGTCAACAGCAGAAGCTGAATGGTCTCAGTGTGAAGCATGGTCAACGTAATCGTTGCATGATTTGAATGGGCGGATGAATTGGATTTGTGATTTGAATTGGCGATGCAAAAAGCTTTGAAAGTACGTTGTGAAAGTTGTTTAAGGATGGCCGGGAGAGGGGGATTCGAACCCCCGGAGGTGTTACCCTCACCGGTTTTCAAGACCGGCACATTCGACCACTCTGACATCTCCCGACAATAAAAAGAGGTATGCAATTCTATCTTAAAAAGATAAGGGCTGCATAAAGTTATATGGAGGAACCAGCCGGACTCGAACCGGCGAATAGCAGCTTTGCAGGCTGCGGCCTTACCAACTTGGCGATGGTTCCGTTAAAGAGGTGGGTGGTACCCGGAGCCGGACTTGAACCGGCACGGTCACAATGACCGGGGGATTTTAAGTCCCCTGTGTCTACCATTCCACCACCCGGGCTTCAAGGTACCCTATAACTGTTTTGTT
>JALWLU010000205.1:1800-2114 GCA_026996325.1 Sulfurovum sp. | reverse complement strand
AGGTACTCGAATCTTGGGCAAATGCCGAGTGGTTCTTTAGTCGTCCAGAACTTCCTAAGTCCATCAAAGCTGTGGTGTTCAAAGTTCCTGGCGAGACAAACACTGATGACCTCTCACCTGCCAGCGAAGCATGGAGCCGCAGCGACATTCCTCTCCACGCACTTTCTATGCTCAAGGCCAAAATGCCCGATGCGCAAGAAACTATCAAAAAACTCAAAGAAAGAGGCCTTCCCATCGCTTTCGTAGGGGATGTTGTGGGAACTGGATCAAGCCGTAAGTCAGGTATCAACTCAGTACAGTGGTGGATCGGTGAA
>JALWLU010000205.1:0-1790 GCA_026996325.1 Sulfurovum sp. | reverse complement strand
TTTTCAATACAGCAGAAGATTCAGGAGCACTCCCAATTGAAGCACCTGTAGATAAGCTCGAAACGGGCGACGAGATCGAAATCCGCCCATATGAAGGAAAGATTCTCAAAAACGGCGAAGTTGTAAGCGAATTTAAGCTCAAGCCAAATACTCTTCCCGATGAGTATCGTGCCGGCGGACGTATTCCGCTCATCATTGGACGAGGGCTTACACGTAAAGCGCGCGCTGCTCTTGGGATGCCAGAAGAGAACTTCTTCACACGCCCAGAGCAGCCTGCAGGCAAAGAGGGCGTTGGCTATACGCTCGCGCAAAAGATCGTAGGTAAAGCTTGCGGTATGGAGGGTGTGCGCCCAGGCATGTACGTAGAGCCAGAGACACTCACTGTCGGTAGCCAAGATACCACAGGTGCGATGACCAGAGACGAGATCAAGGAGCTGGCAGCACTTAGCTTCGGTGCAGATTTTGTGCTCCAAAGCTTTTGTCACACTGCAGCATATCCAAAACCAGCTGATATCGAGCTACAGCACACATTGCCCGAGTTCATCACGAGCCGCGGTGGGGTGAGCCTTAAACCTGGTGATGGCGTCATCCACTCTTGGCTTAACCGCATGGTGCTTCCTGATACCGTAGGAACGGGCGGTGACTCCCATACACGTTTCCCTATTGGTATCAGTTTTCCAGCAGGTTCCGGTCTTGTAGCTTTCGCAGCGGTAACAGGCACGATGCCGCTCAACATGCCAGAATCCGTCCTTGTTCGCTTTAGCGGAGAGTTGCAGCCAGGTATTACATTACGCGATCTTGTCAATGCAATCCCATATTTTGCAATCAAGCAAGGTCTTTTGACAGTGGAGAAAAAGGGCAAAAAGAATATCTTTGCAGGACGTATCCTCGAAATTCAAGGCTTGCCTTTCTTGAAAGTGGAGCAAGCTTTTGAGCTTAGCGACGCCAGTGCAGAGCGTAGTGCGGCTGCATGTACTGTAGAGCTTGATGAAGAGCCGGTCATCGAATACATCAAATCCAACATCAAGCTCATCGAAAAGATGATCGATGCCGGTTATCAAGACGCAAGAACACTTGAACGACGCAAGAAGAAGATGGAAGAGTGGCTCAAAAACCCAACCCTCATGAAAGCAGACAAAAATGCAGAGTATGCTGCTGTCATCGAGATTGATCTCAATGAAATCAAAGAACCTATCGTAGCATGTCCAAATGACCCTGATGATGTTGCAACACTCAGTGAAGTACTTGCCAATCCCAATAGACCACATAAAATCGACGAAGTGTTTGTTGGAAGTTGTATGACCAACATTGGCCACTATAGAGCTCTCGGTGAAGTGCTCAAAGGCGAAGGACAGGTACCTGTGCGTCTATGGATAGCACCTCCTACGAAGATGGATGAAGAGCAACTTATCGAAGAGGGATACTACTCTATTTATGCAGCAGCTGGTGCACGCACTGAGCTTCCTGGATGTAGTCTGTGTATGGGTAACCAAGCGCGTGTACGCGACGGCGCGGTAGTCTTTAGTACCAGTACACGTAACTTCGACAACCGTATGGGGAAAGATGCGAAGGTTTATTTAGGAAGCGCGGAGCTCGCTGCTGTCACCGCAATTCTAGGCCGTATCCCCACAAAAGAGGAGTACCTCGAAATCGTGCCTAAAAAACTTGCCGGCAAAGAGGACAAAGTCTACACCTATCTCAACTTCGATCAGATCGACGAGAAGCTACTGGATGAGATGATCCACAAATATGTCTAAATCGAAGCGCCTCTTGGCGCTTCACTCTCGTAT
>JALWLU010000204.1:31750-32195 GCA_026996325.1 Sulfurovum sp. | reverse complement strand
GAGAATCAGTCCATCTCCATGTCCTCAACCGACATCGTACAGTGGATCCTCTCTATGTTTTCTACGGTTGATGAGGTGAAAAAGGCGCTTGAGAACAACGAAGTGGCTATCTCTCCGGTGCTTACTCCGGGCTTCCCGCCGCAGGTGCAGCCTTTCCACTTCATCGTTTACGACAAGACAGGCAAGAGCATCGTATTTGAGCCAATCGACGGCAAGCTGAAAGTCTATGACAACCCTATCGGTGTCATCACCAACTCTCCTACATTCGACTGGCACATGACCAACCTGAGAAACTACGTGACACTGGGTGCCAATACGCCTGACCCCAAAAAGGTCTTCGGTCTGGAGCTCAAGCCACTGGGACAGGGTGCGGGTATGCTGGGGCTGCCGGGTGACTTTACACCGCCGTCACGTTTTGTAAGAGCGGCAGCGTTTGCAGGCAGTA
>JALWLU010000204.1:19804-31740 GCA_026996325.1 Sulfurovum sp. | reverse complement strand
GAGGGGAAGGTATTCTCTGACTATACGATGCTGACAGTTGTACGCGATACGAAGAACCTTCGCTACTACTACAAGACATACGATGATCAGAACATCAAGATGCTTGACATGAAGAAGTTCGACTTCAACAGCAAGAAGATCGTGAAGCTTCACACACTTACCAAGCAGAAATTCGAAGATGTCAGTGAAAAGCTGAAGTAGTCTTCTCTCCAACAGATACAGGCACTCTGTGTGTCTGTGTCTTCTTTCAAAATATAACGCTACCCAACCATCTGTTTGACACCTTTACCCCTTTTTCGATAGAGTGACAATATATTGTCAAGGGAGCTTTCATGCAGGCAGTCTTCTATTGACTCTTGATACTTTTCATTCCCTCTGCGATCGAATCTGTTTTCCCCAGTAAAAAGAGCAGCACCGCAGCATTGAACTGTGCCAGCTTCAAAAAACTTTCACTCGGATGTCGGGTTCGTTTTAGAGAATCTTCAAGTGTGATAGGCTTGAACGACTTGGTATAGTCGATGCCGTAATCTTTGGGATCGACCTTGAATTCATTTATTTCGTCGTTCTCTACGACTGTAACGGCACATTTGCCAAAAATTTCCGGACTTCCTTCGTTGCCTTTGATGATGATGAGCTTCTTGTAGCGCTCTTTGTAGAGTGCGATGTATTTCTCTATGAAAGGTTTGTGAAAGGCACCGATGACAGCGGTTTCACTTTTGGTGATGCCAAGCAGTTTTTCGATGGTGTTGAAGGAGCTGCGCAGCCCCAGTCTGGCACGAAGCTCGCTGAAGCGGTAGAGTTCGGGGAAATAGGTTTTGCGGTCGTAGAAGTGAACGTTCCTGGGCAGGGTAACGGCATCGCACACCTCTTTGAGGGTGACACCGCCCTTGGCTGGCTGCAGCAGACCGCCGTGCAGTGAGAGTTCAACCCCAAAGGGTTCGAGTGCCTGCGCCATAAGCGGAAGCAGGTAGGGGTTGTTGACCTTGCCGTCGTAGGGGTAGCCAAACTCCACCGTGTGCGGTTTGGGGTCGTGCAGGATGAATTCGTCAAAAACATCGAGTGCGGCTTTGAACTCTTCGATGCTCTCGCCCTTGACGCGCCACCCCAGCAGAAAGGCTGCCGCCTGTTCGGGGACGACTTCGTTTTTGAGCATGGCGCGTATGACTGTCTGCATCTCTTCGTAGGTGAGATCACGGTTGCGCTTGGGGCCGGTGCCGACAAGTTTGAGGTAGGGAAGAAACTCCTGGCTGGTCATGGATGCCCTTTTGCAAATGATTTTAGCTATTGTAGCTTTTTGAAAGAAAAATCTGATTGAGATATGTCAACTGCAAAGATACCTTTTATGGAAGAAATCATGATTTAAATCATGAAAATAGGCTTTTGGGCGTGTTATAATGAGTATTATCTGCCTAAAAAGGGAGGCACACGCCATGGAAACGACTTTTGATATGTTCATTGAGACTGAAGTACCCGAAGACGAATTGATCGTCTCGCGTACAGACTTCAGCGGGAAGATCACCTATGTCAACGAGACCTTTGCCGAGATCTCTGGTTACAGGCCAGAGGAGCTCATTGGCAAACCGCACAATGTCATCCGCCATCCGGATATGCCAAAGTCGGCCTTTGCCGATATGTGGGCGACGCTCAAGCGGGGCGAAGTGTGGGAGGGGTATGTCAAGAACCTGCGCAAGGACAAAGGCTACTACTGGGTCTATGCCAGAATGTCCACGGTCATTAAAGATGGCAAGCCTGTCGAGTACAAGTCCGTAAGGGAACCTGTCTCAAGAGAGAAAAAAATAGAGATGCAAAATCTTTATGACAAAATGCGCGCCGAGGAAGAGGGGCAGACACGAGTCGTGCTCTATGTGAAAAACGAGGCTCTCGAAACGTTGGAGAAGCTGGAGGCCGGTTCGCAGTGAAAGCTGCATAAAGTGTAAAAAGGGAGGGGTATAATGAAGAAGCTGTTTCATCCGGTGACGATCGCGCTGGTAGTGGTAGGTTTCATCATCTCTCTGCCATGGATCATCCCTAAAAAAGAGGTGGTGCTTAACGACCGGCAGTTGCGGGCAGCAGCAGCTAGCCACAACCTGGTGCCCATGCCAAAGAGCTACGAGGGGGTGCTCAAAGCTACCTACAATCCTGAAAATCCGCCCAGTGAAGCGAAGATAGCCCTGGGGCAGCAGCTCTATTTCGATACCCGGCTCTCCCGTGATAAAACAATAAACTGTGCAACATGCCATATCCTGCAGGAGGGTGGTGACGACAACCTGCCCACCGCCATAGGCTACCACGGCAGGGCCAACCCCAAGCACCTCAACTCACCTACCGTGCTCAACGCTGCCCTGGCAAAGCGGCAGTTTTGGGACGGGCGTGCCAAAGATGTCGAGGAGCAGGCTGGCGGTCCTGTTCAGGCTCCGTTTGAGATGAACATGACCCCCGGGGAGGTTGAGGCAAGGCTGAATGCCGACAGTGCGATGTGCCAGCAGTTTGAAACGGTCTTCGGTGATGCAAACGTCACTTTTGAGAATGTGAGAAAAGCCATCGGAGCATACGAGCGTACCCTGCTGACACGCGGTGCGTACGACCGTTTCCTCGAAGGGGATGACAGCGCCCTCTCTCCTGCTGCCAAAAGAGGGATGACGCTCTTTGTCACCAAAGGGTGTGCCGGGTGTCATGCCGGTATGAGCGTAGGCGGGCAGAGCATTCAGAAATTCCCGCTCAGGCGCTACCTCTCCGACTATCTTGGCCTGATCTTCGAGCCCAATGTGCGTCTCAAGGAGAGTCCGTTCCCCTTTGTCAATGTGGGAGGCTTCCTTGGAAAGGATGAAGCGTTGAAGTTCCGTGTGCCTATTTTGCGAAATGTCACGAAGACAGCTCCCTATTTCCACAACGGGGCGGAGGAGAAGCTCGAAGAGGCGGTACGCATCATGTCGAAGTACCAGGTGGGCCAGGAGTTCAACAGAACGCAGATTGCCGATGTGGTAGCCTTTTTGAAGAGTCTTGAGGGAGAAATCGTTGAAAAATGATGGATATTATCCGTTGGTTAACCAACCGTTTTTCAACGATTAGCCTTCAGGGGTTATACTGCTCTTAAGAAAGGGTTTCGGCTCTTTCAGCGATGTTGAGAGTTTTTGTTTCATCTTTGGTTTGGGTGTTGTTCCCCGAGCTGGGTTTTTGTAAACTTCCTTGTTTTTCCTCTTGACATCACCTACGGCGGTAGAGGCGCTTTTTCATAATATTTCCCTTTCCTTGTTTTTACTTTCCTTGTGTTATCGCTTCTCCCCGCCAGGGAACTTTCCTCTCTTTTAAATCGGTTTGTCGGAGATGATGATTTTGCTTGTAACTGCAGGCTTTTGAGTAGTGGTGCTTTGTGCAGTAGAGCTTGGCTCTGATCCCTGCGCTGTTTGGGAATTGCGCTTTATCTGGTCTTGGAGCTGCTTTTGAAGCTGCGCTACCTGCGTTTCGAGACTTTTTATCTTTCGCTGCTGCTTTTTGATAACATTGGCGAAGTCGGCACAGTAGGTCCGGGTGTCGAACTCGATGCCGCTGATGTAGTACTTCTGGAATTTCGGCATGGTGATATCGGCTGCAAGCAGACCGATTGAGAGTGTGGCAAGTGCGACAAGGTGTTTCATGGTCGTTCCTTTTTGCTTTTGATATCTCTATTATAACCGAAGTGCCAAAAAGATGCAAAAGGAGAGAGAAGCAAAAAATGCGCTACTATAGTATGAAAAAAGTGCTGGAGTGTATGTATGTCCAAAACCCGTAATTCACTATTTCCCATTGCTTTGTTTGGATTGACGCTATTTAGTGCGATGCTTCTGCTTGTAGTGCAAACAGGACACTCTCCCGGGGTGGATATGCGGGTACACACGCTGATGGCGCAATGGCGCGTGGATGCACTGGTGCCCTTTGTCAAGATGCTGACCGATATGAACAGTTTTGCTGGTGCGGTACTCTTTGCCGTGCCTGTGGTGGCCATTTTTGCCTGGAAGCGGTGGTATGGAGATATTGCCTATTTCGCAGTGGCGACACTGGGAGCGACGGGGCTCTTCATTGCCGTGAAGCTCTCGGTTGGCAGAGCGCGTCCGGAAGCGTCGGTACTGGAGGCGGGTGGTTTCTCTTTCCCCTCCGGACATACGACGATGGCCACGGCAATGGCGTTTGCGCTCTATTTTATACTGAGAGAGAAAACTGATGCCAAGCGCTTGCGGCAGCTGCTCTGCTGCATTGCGCTCGGCTGGGCACTGCTGATCGGCTGGAGCCGTCTCTATCTGGGGGTGCACTGGTTTACCGATGTGCTTGGTGGTTTCGGGCTGGGTCTTTTCTGGGTGAGCCTGCTGAAACTGCTCTGGCCTGAGAGAAAGGGGAGGAAGGCTACCGCCGGTTGATGGTGCGGTTCTCCTTGGCACGTGTGGCATCTTCGAAAAGGACGACTTTGACGAGGTCTTCGCGCTCGATGCTGCCGATCTCCTCTCCAAAGTAGGCGACGGCATTGCTCTCACTCAGCGGCGTAAGCATGCCTGAGCCTATCTTGTTGTTGCGTGTGGGGATGAAGACCCCGTTCACGACATGGCCGATGACGATGTTGGTGCGTCCGGGTTTGAGTTTGAGGTCATGGGAGAACTCGGCGTAGGTGAAGGTGTGGTGAACCGCTTTCGCACCGGCTATTTTGTAGAGTACGGGAATGGCCAGGGCATGGACGGTCAGCATTGTTGTCAGCGGATTGCCCGGCATCGCCATGACGAACGTCTCACCCATGCTGCCCATCATTGTCGGGCGTCCGGGTTTGAGGCTGATACCGTGAAAGAGGGGCTCCAGTCCGTTGGCAAGAAAGGCTTCATAGAGAAAATCGGCATCACCCATGCTGATGCCGCCGGTGGTGATGACCGCATCGTAGCGTTTGAGTGTCGCGATGAAGTCGGTACTCGCTTCCAGACTGTCGGGTATGGCACCGACATAGGTTGGCACAAACCCGAAAGACTTCAGCAGTGCGGAGATGCCAAAGGCGTTGGCGTTGTAGATCTCATCTTCGTTTGCCTCTTCCCATGGCTCCTTGATCTCGTTTCCGGTAGAGACAACGGCGATCTTTGGGCGCTGAAAGACTTCGACAGCCATGATTCCCTGCGCGGAGAGCAGGGCAATGTCAGCTGCGCGCAGCAGATGACCGCTTTGAAAGAGTGCTTCTCCCGCAGAGAGCTCTTCACCCTTTTTTCTGAAGTTGCTTCCCGCTTTGATGTCGGCAGGCAGTGTGACAGCATCCTCTGTGACATCGCTGCAGTGTTCGATCGGTGCGACCGTATCGACATCGGATGGCAGCTGCGCGCCGGTCATGATGCGGTAGCACTCTCCATCGCCAAGAGAGGCTTTCGGTACTTCACCGGCAAAGATGGTGTGCTTTACTTTCAGCCTCTTCCCTGCATCGGCTGCCTTGAATGCGAAACCGTCCATCGCAGAGTTGTCAAAGGAGGGGAGGTTTTTGGTTGCAGTGATCTCTTTGGCGACGATGCGTCCGAGCGCTTCGGTCACGGAAACGATTTCGCTTTGTGTCCTGGCGGTTGCATGCGCTACCGCTTTGCTGTATGCCTCTTCGAATGAGAGGGTATCGAGTCTTGTCACGTCTTTCTCCTGGGCTCAAGATACCGGTTTGGCATTTGCGCTATTATAGCCCAAGGGTATTGGAGAATGCCTTAGCGCGGCTTTAACTCGCTTTGGACGGGAAATTGGTTATACTATCCAAATGAATTTATTGCGCCTTCTTTTCGTAACTGTCTGCCTGTTGCCCATCTTTGCAGGTACTGCCGTGACACTTAATGGAAATGAGTATCATCCCTGGATTGAAAAGCAGATGGCACTTATCTACAAAAGCAGGGATACAAACCTCAGTGATGAAGCCATGCAACGTTTGATTGAGGAGCGTGACAGCCTCTACACGGATCTTTTTCACCAGGTTTTGCTGAATAAAAAACTACTCTACACCAATGCCGAAGCGCTTGACAGAAAGATCTTTCTGCTGGAGAAGATGATAGCGCTCAATAAGCGCCGTGGCAACAAAGAGGCGGTGCTGCGTGATGAGGTACAGCTGAAGTCCTACCGTCTTCTGAAGCTTCAGAACAGAATGGTACGCAGCCTCTTCCGGACACTGAACGATGATGACATTGCATCGTTCGAGAAGAAGATGCACGATACTTTTGCGCAGGCGTGGCAGGAGATCGGCAAGCTCGATGACAAACATCTTGCCTACGAGGAGATTCTACGCCAGAAGCCCAAAAAACGCCTCATGCGGCAGGTGCAGCAGAACATACGGGAGTTCTTCGCCCTGCTGGAGATCAACAGTGACATCGTGCGCTACTTCTCGGTCAACAGCCGGGAACTCTACCGGCACAACAAGTACGACCAGCTCCATATTCTTCAGCCCGCACTCGCCATCGAGCAGATAGATGGTGTGCAGCGGGTGAACCGTCTGCTCAAACCCTACGGGCTGAGTGTCATCAAGCTGCTGCTGATGCTGCTGGTATCGCTGGTGGTCTTCTTTATCCGTAAAGTCGTTATCGTTCTGATAGAGAAGATGCTTCTGCGCATGCGCTCGGTTGGGCCGTATGCCAAAGAGGTACTCCTTGATGTACGCAAATCCATCTCCGTACTGCTGCTGCTGATCAATCTGCAGGTGATTCTTTTCATCTACCATAAGTTCAGCTACGATGTGTCGACGGCAGCTACCTTCGGAATGGCCTATTCGGTTGTCATCACCTACATCATTTTCAGGACACTCAACAGTATCGCCAGAGTCAAGCTGGAACATATCGACCAGTCCCGCAAGAAGGTCAAGAGCGAACTCTTCAATATCACCGTCAAGATTGTCAACTTCATCGTGCTTATCATCGGCTTTCTCTTTTTTCTGCACTTTGCCGGTGTCAACCTTACCGCGGTGCTCTCCGGACTTGGTATCGGTGGTTTCGCCGTGGCGATCGCAGCGCGTGAGAGTCTTTCGAACTTCTTTGGGACCATCTCCATTTTGATGAGTGAGATCTTCTCACAGGGCGACTGGATAGAGGTCGACGGCAAAGAGGGAACGGTGGTCGAGATTGGGCTGCGCGTTACGACAATACGGACTTTCGACAATGCGCTTATCGCGATCCCCAATGCGACACTGGCGAACAAGGAGGTGCGAAACTGGAGCAGGCGCATCATCGGTCGGCGTATCAAGATGAAGCTTGGGCTAACGTACGATTCGGACAGAAAAGCGCTCCGGAGGGCTGTGGAGGAGATACGAACCATGCTGCAGGAACACCCCGATATCGCAACGGAGAAGACTGCCTACCAGGATGAGTTCAAAAAAAGCCCCAAACTGGTCTCCAAGGAGGATTCTCTTGGAGTGAAGCGGACACTGATGGTGCACCTGGACGAGTTCGATGACTCCAGTATCAACATTCTGGTCTATGCATTTACCAAGTCGACGGTGTGGAGTGAGTGGTTGAGAGTCAAGGAGGATGTGATGTACAGGATGATGGAGATACTTGAACGCAACGGACTGCAGTTTGCATTCCAGACCATTACCATCGACGGTATAGATGAAAATTGTGAGGTGGCAGATGATGACAAGCGTTAAGGCAGTGCTGTGGGGTGTGCTCTGTATGTGTATGACTGTGAACCTGTTTGGCGGCGGAGAGATAGAGAAGCCTTCAGCGCAGGAGGAGATCCGTGATACGATCGTCGTACACGGAATGGTGCTGCATGGACGGGTGGTGGGGCTCGGTCCCGAGAGGCTCGCTTTCAAGCTAAACTATGCCGAGGGAGTAAACCACATAAAATACAGCGATATCGAATCGATCCATACCAAGTACAACTACCATATCTCCTACAAACGTATCGATATAGAGGGACACGTTGTTGCCATTGAAGATGGGAAGTACCTCAAGATCGTCGACAGTGAGGATCATATGCGTACCATCAAGATCGCCGATATCGACAACTTCGTGATGTCGGTGCAGGATGACGATTCGTTCGAGAACCGGGTTAGAAACAAGTTCCCTTATACAAAAGGTACTGTGGCACTCGGGTTTGAAATAGAGAACGGCAACAGCAAGAAGAACAAGGTCGATGTCCTCATCAACACCCGCTACAAAAAAGCGGAGAGCGAGTTTGTCTTCTATCTGGACTATGCCTACGAAACGACAGAGACGGAAAACTCCCCAAAGGTGCAGAACAAGGATGAACTGGCCAGTTTTCTGACCTACAAGTACCACAAAACAAACCATGACTTCTACTATGCGACGATTGCCGCAGAGTATGACAAACCAAGGCATATCGAAAGTCAGTTCGTTCCCTCTGTGGGCTACGGGTACCGTTTCAAGTTCGGAAAATCGAAGTGGCTCGAGCCCTCTATCGGTGTAGGTTATGCGACAGTCAACTATACCGATTCCTACCAGGACAGGAGATTTACCGTTGCTGCGCTCAACCTCTTTGGAAAGTACCAGTGGGAGGAGGTGCCGCTTTTGCGTACACTGATTGTAGACGGCTTTATGCTCTACTATCCGGGGATCGATTATGAACACAACTGGATCATGCGCTCGAATCTCAACTTTACCGTACCGCTCTTTGACTTCTTCTCTGTGAAGCTGGCATTCGATTTCATCAACGACAGCAACCCGAACCCGGAAGTGGGGAATAACAAGACCACGACAAAACTGCTCTTTGGGGTCGATTTTTAACATTCTCTTGTCCTGCATCAAGTATGGAAAATGTAAAAGCTGTTATGATGCTGCTATGAGAGAAATACGAGTATGGATTTTTTCGATGAGTCTACTGCTTCTGTGGGTACCCAGCCTCTTTGGTGCCGATGGGGAAAAGGTCTTTGAGACCTACTGCTGGGGGTGTCACCACCAGACAGCCGTAGCGTTTGGTCCACCCTTTACGGAGATTGCCAAAAAGCGCAGTGCCGAAGAGATCGAAGCAATGATAACAGACCCTGAAGCGGTCTCGAAGGTCTTTGGCTACAAACGTAACGCGATGCCGGCGTTCAAGCTGAACCAAGAGGAACTCGATGCAATTACACGATACATTCTCTCTTATAAAAATGCAAAGGTACAGTAGATGTTCAGACTCTCCAATCTGCTAAACTCGGTCACTGCAGGAAAACCGGCACGGGTGCTTGACGGCGCTATCGCCATCTGGAACTTCACCAACCGCTGCAACCTCAGCTGTCTGCACTGCTACTCCAAGGCCGACCTCGATGCGGTCGATACGCTGACAACCGAAAATGTGATGGAGACACTGCCCAAGCTCAAAGCAAACGGTGTGAAGTTCCTTATCTTCTCCGGAGGAGAGCCGCTGACACGCAAGGACCTCTTTGACATCGCCGCACGCTGCAGAGAGCTTGGCATCGTTACTTACCTTTCTACCAACGGGCTCTATGTGAAAACCTCCAATGCCGAGAAGATCCTCGACACCTTTGACTATATCGGTATCAGTATTGACGGCTCACCTGAAGTACACGATACATTTCGCGGACTTAAAGGGTCGTTTACAGAGTCGATGAAGGCGGTCGATCTGCTCAACAGTTACGGCAGGACCAAAGTGGGGATCCGTTTTACGATCACCAAAGATACCTACGATGACCTGCGCTTTATCTTCGAATTGGCGGAAAAACACAATATCCCCAAGATTTACATCTCCCACCTGGTCTACAGCGGACGGGGGCTGGAGAACCTGGAGATGGACCTGAGCAAGGAGCAGCGTATTGCGGCGGTGGAGTACATCCTGGACAAGGCGTTCGAGTACCATGAAAGCGGCAGGGATATCGAAATTGTCACCGGCAACATGGAGATGGATGCGATCTTGTTCTACAACCGTTTCAGGGAGAAGTACCCCGAGCATGCCGAAGAGATGCTGCGGCGTCTCAAGGTGTGGGGCGGAAACTCCGCAGGGCGCAAGCTGCTCAACATCGACAGCGAGGGGTTCGTCAAACCAGACCCCTTCTTCCCTGTCAAGATAGGCAACATTCTGAACCAGGACTTTTCGGACATCTGGACGAACGAACCGACCGAGCTGCTGCAGAAGCTGCGTGTCTATCCGCGTGAACTTGGCGGAAAATGCAGCGACTGCCGCTATCTTGACATCTGCAACGGCGGGTCGCGTAGCAGGGCCTATGCGATCTACGGGGATATGTGGGCGGAAGATCCGTCGTGCTATCTGAACGATGTTCAGATAGCAAATGAGGAGTGAGGAGTTAGGAATGAGGAATTTTGATATGCTTTTCTGTCGAAAAGCTTTTATTGAATTTTTGGTTGTAGGGTGCATAATTACGCATGAGAAAGGATAACGATGGGTAAGGTTTATTTGACAGGGGCGGGTCCCGGAGATATCGATCTTCTGACAGTCAAGGCGTTACGTGTGGTGCAGCAGGCAGATGTGATCATCTATGACCGCCTGGCAAACCCCGATATTCTGCTGTATGCAAAAGAGGGGTGTGAATTCATCTATGTGGGCAAGGAGGATTCTCACCATACGCTGCCGCAGGAGGAGATCAACGAAATTATCTACCAGAGTGCGCTCAAGCATGAACATGTGGTACGTCTCAAAGGCGGTGATCCGCTGGTGTTCGGGCGTGGCGGCGAAGAGGGGATCTATCTGCGTGAACGCGGTATTGCGTTTGAGTTTATTCCCGGGGTCACCTCAGCCATTGCAGTACCGGAGTATGCGGGCATTCCTGTTACGCATCGCGGCGTGACTGTCTCGTTCAGGGTTGTGACAGGGCATGAGTCCAAAAAGGCGCAGTCGCAGATACCGTGGGAGAACTACAAAACAGACGATACGATCGTCTTTCTGATGGGACTGCACAACCTGGACAAGATCACACAAAAGCTTATTGAGGTGGGTAAACCCAAGGAGCACCCCATTGCAGTTATCAGTAAAGGAACGACGCCGGAGGAGAAGACCGTTGTCGGAACGCTTGAGGATATTTACGAAAAAGCAAAGGATCTTCCCACGCCTGCACTGATTGTGGTAGGTGAAGTGGTAAAACTAAGGGAGCAGTTGAACTGGTTTGAACAATAAGCGGCGATATCTCGGAGAGCTTTTACCTTAGATAGTGTATAGTACGCTATTCCAACACGAGGTGTGCGTATGTATAAACTTGAAGAGATCCCTATTTTCTCCGCATTGGATGAAAAGTATATCAAAGAGCTTCAAGACATCATTCATATTAAGCGCTTCTCTAAAGGCAGTATCGTCTTCTACGAAGGTGACCAGAGTGACTATCTGCACATCCTGATGCACGGTAGCGTAAAGCTTTACAAAACCTCCCCAAAGGGTTCGCAGGTGCAGATCAACCGCTTTGCCGCACCGGGGCTCATTGCCGAGTTCGCGGTCTTTGAAAAAGAGCCATTTCCTGCTACCTGTGAATTTGTCACCGACGGTGCCATAGGGCTGCTGCATTACGACAAACTCTACGAATACCTCAACCAGCCGGAGTTCTCCCTTGAACTGCTCAAGTCCCTGACAGGCAAGGTAAGCCTCCTCTCTGCACTGGTACATAAAGAGACGATTCTTTCCTCTGAAGCGAAAGTCGCTGATCTGATGCTCAAGAAGGTGACCATTTTCAACCGTCTCAAAAACAACGAGATCGCCTCCATTCTCAACCTTACGCCCGAAACCTTCTCGCGTATTCTTACGAAGATGAAAAAAGAGGGGATCATAAAAATTGAAAACCACAAACTGCACATCCTCAACCAGGATGCCCTGATGGCGATCATTGAGAACAACACCATCAAGACCTGTACCAACTGTATTGCGGACTTCAAGGAAAAAATCGGATATAAAGAGTAAGGCTTTTGCAAAGTCTTGTTTGGGGTGTATAAGGCTGTAGCGTTGTCATCCCGCACTTGATGCGGGATCTTGATGCCGTTTTGTTATTTTAGAGTTATAGTAAGATTTCG
>JALWLU010000204.1:0-19794 GCA_026996325.1 Sulfurovum sp. | reverse complement strand
CATCTTTTTTACAACCCATCTGTAGATAATCCCTTTTTAACTCCCATAGTACCGGGCTTTGCTTAGGTTTTTAGCAACCCGTTTCTTTACTTTAACTCTTATTTTACGCAAAGATTCCTGCTTTTGCAGGAATGACGAAGTTTTAAGCTTTGCTTCAAATAGACTATGAAAATGTTCTTCACTCTTCACTCTTCACTCTTCACTCTTCACTCTTCACTGACTGTTCCCACTCCCCAAACGCATCATCAAAATAGACCAGCCGCTGCTTTTTGAATTCTCTTGTGGAGTAGAGCTTTCCGTACTCTTTCAGGCCGGTTTCAGCTGCCATCTCTTCGATGAGGGTGTCGCACTCCTCCTGTGTTTTGGCATGGACCATCGCAAAGAGGTTGTAGGGCCACTTTTCGTAGCGCGGCCGCAGGTAGCAGTGGCTGACGGCGGAGAATTCGGCAAGCTGTCTGCCTATCTCCTCCCCCTTCTCTTCAGGAACCGACCAGACACTCATCGCGTTGGCGTCAAATCCCGCTTTTCGGTGGTTGAGAATGGTGGCGAAACGGCGCATCACACCGCTCTCTTTGAGTTCGTTTGCAATCTCGAAGAGCCTTTCATGTGAAATGCCAAGCGTTTCGGTGATGTTCGCAAAGGGCTCTTGAATGATATCGATATCTTTTTGCAGCGCCTTGATGACATCGATATGTTCGGGCGTGAGTTCTATCTCCCTGTGAGAGGCTTTGTGCACCTTCTCTTTCTTGGCGCGCTTGCCGGTGGTATCCATCTGCACCTTGATCTTGAACATCTTCAGCGTGGGCAGGATGATGGCATCTTCGGCACCGCTTGCCTCTTTAAGAATCTCGATGGTCTTCTCAAGCCCCAGTGTCGTGTCGGGTGCGACAGCCATCGTGAACCAGATGTTGTAGTCGTGGTTTCGAAGGTAGTTGTGACTTACGCCGGGGTGTGCGTTGATGGTTTTAGCGGCGTGTTCTATTTGCTCTTCAGGGACTTTGAACGCGACCAGTGAGGATTTGTACCCCAGCCGTTTGGTATCGAAGATGGCGGAGGTTTGGCGTATGATCCCCTCATCTTTGAGCTGGCGTACGGCATCTATCACCGCCGCTTCACTGCTGTCAAGCGTGGCGGCAAGCTCCTTGAATGGTCTCTGGCTTAACGGAAAGGCGTGTTGCATCTGGTAGAGCAGTTCATCGTGCATGGTTTCCTCTCTTTTTATAATATTGAAAGATTATAGTCAATTTTATATCAGGGCACATTGATATGCGTCAAAGCAATTATGATAGACTTTCGGTAGAGTTAGCCAAAGAGAAATCAGAAAAGGCAGGTTATGGCGTATTTCCCCATGTTTATGGATCTGGAGAGACTGAAGGTATTGGTCGTAGGCGGCGGGAACATCGCTGCGGAGAAGCTGGAGAAACTGGTGGATTTCACCAAAGAGATCACCGTCATCAGCAAGGAGATTGGTGAAGAGACCGACAGGCTCATCAGGGACCACTGCCTGACCCTCTATACAAGAGCATACAACAAAGGTGACATCGACGGCTTTGACGTCGTCATTGTCGCCACCGATACGGTCGACCTGCACAAGGCCATTTACGAAGAGAGCCGTGGCAGACGCATTCTGGTGAACTCCGTTGACAACACCGACTACTGCGACTTCATCTTCCCCTCCTACATCAAGCGTGACGATCTCACCATTGCCTTTTCCACAGGCGGTGCCTCTCCGGCCTTTGCCAAGCGCATAAGGCAGCATTTCGAGCGTATCATCCCCGATAGTGTGGGGGAGTTTCTGGCCTCCATGAAGCGACTGCGTAAAGAGCTGCCAAAGGGCAGGGCGCGCATGGAGAAGTTTGACAAGATGGTCGAAAGCTATTTTGAGGAGAATTTTGAAAAAGATTGATATAGGTCAATATTATTTTAATCATAACCTATTACAATGGGGCAAAATCACAAATAGGAGTTAATATGTCTGAATTAAACAAAACACCGATCGAAGTGGAGGGAGCGACCGTTCCTTTCTTTACCTATACTATGGGTGAGACGCAGTACTACGAGTTCGACACTTCCAAGTGCGGCCCGCCAGAACCCATGGTCAATGCGATGGCCGGTCTCAAGCTCATTGACGGCCCGAACAAGAAAGTGGTGATGATCAACCATAAAAAACCGATGGGACTGCTCGACAAGATCGGGGAGAACTACGACATCGAAACCGAAAAAATGGAAGATGGCCGCGTTAAGCTCATCTTCTCCTACAAAGCAGGAGCGAGTGAAGAGGCGAACCTCAACGATACATCTTGCCACGGGTAGGAGCGAATGAGAGCCGTATCGAGTGACTTTGCGCCGCCGCTGAAACTGATATCGCCTTTTTTCAGTACGGGGGTGGTCTTCTACCTGCTGGCGATGGGAGCGTTGCTTTTCTTCTCTCCCGATTTTGCCTATGCGCAGATGGATGTTGCCGGATGGGTACACCTCTTTCTGCTTGGCTTTGTCATGATGATCATTTTCGGTGCTATGGCGCAGCTGATTCCGGTGGTGCTTGAAACTGGGCATGCGGTGGTCGATGTCTATTACGTCATCTTTCCGTTGCTGCTTGTCGGTGTCATTGGTATGGTGGCAGGCTTCTGGCTTGCGCCGGCACTGCTGCCCTATGGCGGACTGCTGGTGCTTGTTGCGATGATCATCTTTGCCGTGGAGAACATCGCCACGCTGAAGAAGACGACAATCCGTACACTGACTGTCGATACCGTGGCGTGGAGCAACGGCTTTCTGCTGCTTGGCATTCTGACCGGTTTTGCCATTGCATTGGGGCTCAGCGGTGATCTTTCGGTCAACGTGGGCCTTATGCTCAAGGCGCATGTCTATGCCGTTGTCGGCGGCTATGTGGTGCTGACTATCATTGGTCTTTCGCTCATTCTCATTCCGATGTTCTCGCTTGCACATGGATTTGACGAGAAACCGATACGCATTGCATTCAAGCTGGTGGTTGCCGGTGTGGGTGTGGTCTTCTTCGGTGCGCTTTTGGGACTGGAGTGGCTGATGTATCTTGGGTATGCTGTTAATACCGCGGGGATTCTTTTCTATCTCTGGCAGATATGGCTGATAGCCAGGCTGACAGTACGAAAAGAGCTTGATATCTGGGCGAAGTCGATGCTATTCGCCTTTGGAAGTCTCGTTCTCTCCATTGTGCTTGGCATCCTCTTTTTCCTAAGCGGTAAAGACAACCTGCTGCACGCATCGGTCTGGTTTTTGCTGATGGGCTTCATCGCTTCGATGATCACGGGGCACCTCTACAAGATCGTGCCGTTTCTGGTATGGTTCGAGCGTTTCGCACCGCTTGTGGGAAAAAAGAAGGTGCCGATGCTGCATGAGATGTACTCCAAAGAGGGTGCAGCGATGATGTTCTGGTTTACCGCCGCAGGCGTGGTGCTTGGCGGGTTTGGACTGCTGGTGCTGAGTGATATACTCTTCAAAGCCGGAGCCAGCTTCCTCTTTATGGGGGCGGTCTTTTTGTTTGTGACGATGCGGAAGATGCTGGCGTATGGGAGAGAATAGTGAGGAATTAGGAATTAGGAATTAGGAATTTTGGTATGCTTTTCTTTCGAAAAGCTTTTATTGTAGGGTGCGTAGTCACGCACCAATATAGGCATTTTTTCTAAATTCAAATCAAAAGATTCAATAAAGGATAGAATAATGTGTGATATTACAAAAGAGATGGTATATGATGCGATCTCTACTGTGATCGACCCGGAGGTGGGGTTCAACCTGGTGGAGATGGGGCTTATTTACGATGCGATCATCGATGAGAAGTGCAATGTGCATGTGGTGATGACGCTTTCGACACAGGGGTGCCCTCTGCACCAGATGATCACGACGTGGGTCAAGGAGGCGGTCGAGCGTATCGAGGGTGTCGGTGAGGTCGAAGTGGAAGTGGTCTGGGAGCCGGCATGGAACATTTCGATGGCACACGACAATGTAAAACAGGCACTGGCGGGGATGTAACCTCCCCTTTGTGCCTTGACAAATAAGATAAAAAAACTCCCTATTTCATCAGTTATGCTGTATCAATTTTGAAAGCGAATCGGTTCTGCTGAACCAAGAGAAAAACACTCCCAATTTAAACCTTCCTTATTGTTACAAATTATGATATAAATCAGAAATCTTGATATAAATCATCTTCTCCGTTGCTTTTTCTGTGATAAACTATAGACGTTGTTATAGGTTCTATAACGGAAAATAAATTGATGGAGGAAGTAATATGGCTTTGAATAGAAGAGAATTTCTAAAAAGCGCTGCTGCTGCGTCAGCTGCCAGTGCTGTAGGAATTGCTGTTCCTTCCAACCTGCAGGCTGCGGCGAACGACGCAGAGAAGGGGTGGAGATGGGACAAGGCGGCGTGCCGTTTCTGTGGTACAGGGTGTGGTATCATGCTCGCAACCAAGGGCGGAAAGATCGTCGCGGTCAAGGGTGACCCTGCCGCACCGGTCAACAGAGGACTGAACTGTATCAAAGGATACTTCAACGCCAAGATCATGTACGGAGCGGACCGTCTCAAGACTCCGCTGCTGCGTATGAACGACAAGGGCGAGTTCGACAAAAAAGGAAAATTCAGACCTGTCAGCTGGCAGCGTGCCTTTGACGAGATGGAGAAGCACGCCAAGAAGGCGCTCAAAGAGAGCGGTCCTGAGGGTGTGGCGGTCTTCGCTTCCGGGCAGTATACCATTATGGAAGGGTATGCGGCACAGAAGATGATGAAAGCGGGATTCCGCTCCAACGCCATCGACCCCAACGCGCGCCACTGTATGGCCTCGGCGGTTGTCGGTTTCTACCAGACATTCGGTATCGATGAGCCCTCTGGCTGTTACGACGATATCGAAATTACCGATACCATCGTCACCTGGGGATCGAACATGGCAGAGATGCACCCGATTCTCTGGTCGAGAGTTACTGACAGAAAGCTCTCCAATCCGGACAAGGTGAAGGTTGTCAACATCCAGACCTATACACACAGAACGTGTGACCTGGGTGACTTCAACATCATCTTCTCGCCAAACACAGACCTTGCAATCTGGAACTACCTTGCAAGAGAGATTGTCTATCGTGACAAGAAAGGCGGCGGAACGGAAGATATTATCGACTGGGATTTTGTCAACAAGCATATGGTCTTCGCTACCGGTCCGGTCAACATCGGTTACGGTATGAGAAGAAAGGGTGAAAAATCTGTCACACCTGTCAGACCTGACGGGAGTGCCGGTAAGTACACCGCAAAAGAGATGCAGACGATCAACAAAGAGATGGAGAAAAAAATCTCTGCCAAAGAGGCGCCTGCACTCGCACCATTCGGTAAGAAAGAGGGTGAAGTGCTCAAGAACACTCCTGGTACGCTCAAGCACTGGGAGATCTCTTTCGAGGACTACAAGAAGTCACTCGAGCCATACACACTTGACTATGTAGCGAAGATCGCCAAGGGTGACCCGAACGAATCACTCGAGAGCTTCAAGAAGAAGCTGCAGATGCTTGCAGACCTCTATATTGAAAAGGACAGAAAGGTTGTCTCTTTCTGGACAATGGGTATGAACCAGCATACACGTGGTACATGGGTCAACACCCTTTCGTACAACGTTCACTTCATGCTCAACAAGCAGGCCAAGCCGGGTTCTGGAGCCTTCTCTCTGACAGGTCAGCCAAGTGCCTGTGGTACAGCGCGTGAGGTCGGTACATTCTGTCACAGACTGCCGGCGGATATGATGGTCAAGAACCCCAAGCACAGAGCGCATGCAGAGAAGGTGTGGGGTGTTCCTGCCGGTACACTCAACCCTGTGGGCAACCAGCACATCATGAAGATCCACAGAGACATCGAAGATGGTGTCGTGAAGTTTGCATGGGTCAACGTCTGTAACGCCTACCAGGATTCGGCAAGTGCGAAACACTGGATCAAGGCGGCACGCGAGATGGACAACTTCATCGTCACTTCCGACGGGTATCCGGGGATCTCGGCAATGGTCTCCGACCTTGTACTGCCGTCCGCGATGATCTACGAGAAGTGGGGTGCGTACGGAAACGCCGAAAGACGTACACAGCACTGGAGACAGCAGGTACTGCCTGTAGGAGACGCAATGTCCGATACATGGCAGTGGGTCGAGTTCTCCAAGCGCTTTACGGTTAAAGATCTCTGGGGTCCATATACACTCAGAAACGGCAAGAAGCTGCCGGATGTCCGTAAAGATGCAAAGAAGATGGGCTACAACGACGATACGACGATGTACGAAATCCTCTTTGCCAACGAAAAAGCGAAGAAGAACTATCCGCTCAAGCCAAACGAGTTCCCTCAGAAAGGGTTTGACAACTCCGAAGCGATGGGTGATGCCAGAAATGTCGTCGGGTCAGACGGTAAAGTATTCAAGGGGTATGGCTTCATGATCCAGGAGTACCTCTTCGAAGAGTATGCAAGCTTCGGTAGAGGACACGGACACGACCTGGCACCGTTTAATGTCTACCATAAGGTAAGAGGGCTCAAGTGGCCTGTCGTTGACGGTAAAGAGACACAGTGGCGATTTAATGTCAAGTACGATCCGTATGCGGCAAAAGCCAACCCTGGCGGAGACTTCGCATTCTACGGACCGCTTGCCAAAGCGCTGCCTAAGGGTGACCTCAACGGTATCAAAGACAAGAAGAAGACGCCGCTGCCTAATAAAGCGAAGATCTTTGCAAGACCGTACATGGATCCACCGGAAATGCCGGACAAAGAGTACGATACCTGGCTCTGTACAGGACGTGTACTTGAGCACTGGCACTCTGGAACAATGACGATGAGAGTTCCTGAACTCTATCGTGCGGTACCTGAAGCACTCTGCTACATGCATCCAAACGATGCGAAAGCCAAGGGTGTCAAGCGTGGTGAGCTCGTATGGGTTGAATCACGCCGTGGCAAGGTCAAGGCGCGTGTCGAGACAAGAGGACGTAACAGACCGCCTCAGGGATTGGTATTCGTACCATGGTTCGATGAGAAGGTATTTATCAACAAAGTGTGTCTTGACGCTACCTGTCCAATGAGTAAGCAGACAGACTTCAAGAAGTGTGCAGTTAAAATTTACAAGGCGTAAGTAGATGGCAAAGAGCTCCGACAACAGCAGACGAAAGTTTATGGCGACGACACTGCAGAGTGTCGGGCTGAGTGCATTTGTAGGTGTGTTGTGGAGCGGGTACAGCGCTGAAGCCAAGGCTGCGAAGCTGGTGCTCAGACCGCCTGGCGCACTCCCTGAAGAGGATTTCCTCAAAGCGTGCATCAAGTGCGGGCTCTGTGCGGAAGCCTGTGTTAACCGTGACTCCAATGTAGACCAGGAGACAGGAGAGCAGCGTCCCGGAACGCTGAAGATGGCGAAGGGGGGAGACCACAAGCTGGTCGGTACCCCGTTCTTCACACCGCGGGATGTGCCGTGCTATATGTGCGACGACATTCCCTGTGTGCCTGTCTGTCCCTCCGGAGCGCTCGATGAGGCGTCAGTCACGGATGAGAAGGGCGAGCTTGATATCAACAAGGCAAGAATGGGGCTGGCCGTAGTACACAAAGAGAGCTGTGTCGCCTTCTGGGGACTGCAGTGCGATGCGTGCTACCGTGCCTGTCCGCTGCTGGATGAAGCGATCTCGCTGGAGTATCAGAAGAACGACCGTACCGGAAAGCATGCGTTTTTGCTTCCGGTGGTCCATTCGGATGTCTGTACGGGCTGCGGACTCTGTGAAAAGGCGTGTGTGACCGAAAAGGCGGCGATCTTTGTGCTGCCGACCGAGTATGCAACCGGTAAAGCGGGTGACCACTATGTCAAAGGCTGGGACAAAAAAGACCAGCTTAGAGTCGGTGAGCGCAAGATGGATGAGATAGAGACGAAAACGAAGCGGAGCGAAAAGGCCCCTGTGGATTACCTCAACAAGGAGATAGAGTACTGATGAAAAAGATCAAATACCTGCTTCTTAGACGGTTTACGCAGATCGGGCTTCTGGTACTCTACTTCGGTGCCAACGCCTATGGGTGGAACATTCTCAAAGGTACGTTCGGCTCGTCCGTGCTCTTTGGTGTGATTCCGCTGGCAGACCCCTATACGACACTCCAGGTGCTCGCAACGGGGTTTGTTATAGGCAGTGATGTGCTGCTGGGTGCGGCGATCATCACGCTCTTTTACTTCGTCATTGGCGGAAGGGCGTTTTGCAGCTGGGTCTGTCCCATCAATATGGTCACCGACCTGGCAAACTGGCTCAGACGGGTGCTGAAGCTTGACAAGGAGGAGGTCAACTACCGCTTTCTCAAGCGCAGTGTACGTTACTGGCTGATGGTGCTCGGACTGATTGTCTCGGCAGTTGTGGGTGTAGCGGCATTTGAAGTGCTCAGCCCCATTACGATCATGCAGCGCGGCATCATCTTCGGATTTGGTGCCGGAATATCGGTGGTGATCGCGATCTTCCTCTTTGATCTCTTTGGGGTCAAGAACGGATGGTGTGGTCATGTATGCCCGCTGGGTGCAGCCTATTCGCTGATAGGGCAGAAGAGTCTGATCCGTGTCAAGCACGATCACGATGCCTGTACGGCCTGTATGGAGTGCAAGGTAGTCTGTCCCGAGAACCAGGTGCTTTGGATGATCAATAAAGAGAGTGTATCGGTAACGGACGGTGAGTGTACCAACTGCGGCCGCTGCATCGATGTGTGCGGTGACAACGCATTGGGATTCAGTATTCGCGCAATGGCGCAGAAGCAAAAGGAAGCGGCAGCCTAAGCGGCGCGCTTCATACCAAACAAAGAAGGAGAAGAAGATGAAAAGAGCAGTAAAGATAATGGCAGTAAGCGTACTTTTTGGTACGACAGCGATGTATGCAGCGAGTACAGCGGCGTGTGCAGGGTGCCACGGAGCAGACTTCGGCAAGGCGGCACTTGGTAAATCCAAGATCGTCAAAGATATGTCCAAAGAGGAGATCGTTGCAGCGCTCAAAGGGTACAAAGACGGTACATATGGTGGTGCGATGAAAGGTATGATGGCTGGACAGGTCAAAGCCCTTTCCGATGCCGATATCGAGGCGATCGCAGCCGAGATCAAAAAATAAGTGGGAGGTAGAGTATGAAACGAACAATCAAACTTTTGGCAGCGGGATCGCTGCTTGCGGCATCGGCACTTTATGGGGCCAGCACGGCAGCGTGTGTCGGGTGTCACGGAGCGAACTTCGAAAAGAAGGCGATGGGTAAATCCAAAGTGGTCAAAGATATGTCCAAAGAGGAGATCGTCGCGGCACTCAAGGGCTATAAAGACGGAACCTACGGCGGTGCGATGAAAGGCATCATGACAGGACAGGTGAAGTCACTCTCGGATGCAGATATGGCGGCAATGGCCGATGCTATCAAGGGTGGCGGCGGTGCTGCGGCACCTGCGGCGGCTGCAGGACCGAAAGTGATCAACATCAACGAAAAGGTAGCCGATCCGAACCGTCTTGCCAAAGAGGACCTTGGCAACAAGAAAGAAGTGGATGAGACAGTCCTTGGTCTGAGAAAGACATCGCTCTTCAGTGAAGACAATGTCGCGCCGCCTGAGCTCAAAGAGAACAGACCGGCACCGGGAACGGCACCGAGATTCGAGCGTGCCTATGTCAACGCGCCGCCGATGATCCCACACTCAGTGGACGGACTGCTGCCCATTACAAAAGACAACAACCAGTGTCTTGGATGTCATATGCCCGATGTGGCAAAAGGGGTAGGTGCCATACCGATTCCGCCGTCTCACTTTACGAACTACAGACCCGAAACCGTGCTTAAGAACGGCGAGCTTGTCAAAGAGGGTAAAGTGGTCGGTCCAAAGGGTGATATCGGAAACGTGAGTGACATCAAGCTTGCGAAGAAAAAGCTCAATCACCTCTATCAGGGACGATTCAACTGTTCACAGTGTCACGCACCGCAGGCGAACGTGCAGACTGCAGTGGGTAACACATTCCAGCCTGACGGTCTTACAGGTGATCTGAAAACAAAATCCAACCTGGCAGACGTTATCGACGAAGGTGTCAAATAGTGGCGAGCAGAAGGGAGCTATTTACCTCTTTTGCCAGCAAACTCGGCTCTGCCAAAGAGGCGTCGCCTCTTTTGGTAAGACCGCCATACGGAGAGAGAGAATCTCTTTTTCAGAGTGAGTGCCCGGCCTGCGAGAGCAAAGCCTGTGTCGCTTCCTGTGACGAAAAGATCATCTTTATCGCCGAAGACGGGACGCCTGCACTTACCTTTAAGCAAAATGGGTGTACCTTCTGTGACGAATGTGCAAACGTATGCGAAGCGGATGTGCTCTCACTTTCACACGAAGGTACACAAAATAGTCTCAACGCGGTATTCAAGATCTCGCTTGAGGCGTGTGTGGCGCACCACGGGGTGATATGCCACAGCTGCAAGGAGCCCTGTATCGATGATGCCATACTCTTTAACGGGCTTTTCAACCCCGTCATTGACGATGAGAAGTGCACCGCCTGCGGCTTCTGCCTTTCGCGCTGTCCGACACAGGCGATTTCGTATGAAGCTTTTGCCTTGACAGAGGCATCCTGAATGAAATAGTGCATAAGAGAAAATGTAGGGGTGCCCCTTGTAGGTACCCTTAAAGAAACGGAGAAACAGATGAACTTACAAGAGCAATACCCCAAGCTGTTCGAAAAGCTTGAAGACAAAGATGTGGAGCTCCGCCACCTGCTCAATGTGGATGAGAACTACGAAGATTACGACTCCGAAGAGTTTGAGTTCGATTTTGAGGAGTACAACTTCATCATCTACATTGCTGAGCCGGTACAGAGAGCATTGGGTGAAGAGAAACTGGCAACACTTGCAGAGGCACTTGAATCCGATGAAGCCTTTAGCAACTTCATCGCATCAGAGGCTGACCTTTACGGTGTCAAGTCAGACCTGGACGAAGAAGCGATTACGGCACTGGTGCTGAAGCGGGTCGAGGAGCTGGTGTGAGACGGCTCTTACTTTTGTTCATTTTGAGTGTCTCTACGTGGGCTACCATGCAGCTGACACCCACCTCCTCCATCGTCCTGAACGGTATAGCGAAAGATATGGTACTCTCTGAAAATCTGCTTGCCATCGCAACTGATGCGGGGCACATCGAAGTGTATGATGCCACCACGCTGCAGAAGGTTAAAGAGATCGCCATTCCCGATGTCAAAGACTTTATGGGCGACATGATGCCGGCAAGGGTAATGAGTACCGATCGCATCGGGGAGCGCTATCTGCTGCTCAGCGACAGCGGTATCGGCGGTTATTCCAACCTCTACATTTATGAGCACGGAAAACTGACACAGCTGCTTTCACACAAAGACAAAAAGCCGCTGATCAAGGCGCGCTTTGTCGACAAAACACATATTCTGCTGGGCTATCTCAGTGACGAGGTCTCTCTTTTTGACACCGAAACAAAAAAGGAGCGCTACCGTGTGCAGCTTAGCGAATCGAAATTCTCCGACTTTGCGCTCAATGAAGAGAAGACACAGGCGGTATTCTCCTGCGAGAGTGGTGTGCTGAGTTTGGTGGATGTGCAGACAGGCAAGATACTCAAGACACTCGAAGGGCTCAATGTGGACAATGTCTACAAGGTCGATTTCAAAAACGGTATGGTCGCGGCGGCCGGTCAGGACAGACGCGGTGCACTCTATGATATTGCTACGGGCAAAGGCAGCTATATTCAGGGAAATTTTCTCATCTACGCGACCGCACTCAGCCCTAGTGCCAGAAAGGTGGCGTTCGCGATGGATGAGGACAACAGTATTTCCATTTTCAATACGTTGACACACTCGAAATTGGCTGTGCTTAAAGGACAAAAGAGTACACTTAACGTAATCATTTTCAAAGATGAAAACAGGCTCTACTCCGCCAGTGACGACAAGACCGTCATGGTGTGGGACCTGAATAAGTAATAGCGTTCTTTGGCAATTTTGTGTTGACTCGATAGCTCTGGCAGTCGCAAACGGCAGAGCCGCCCTCCGGGTTGGGTGCTCCTTTGTCGCCATCGAGTCAACACAAAGGCAAAAATGCAATGCGAGTGAATTAAAACAATAAAGAGGAGAAAAAATGAATGTTTCAAGTATTGTAGTGCAGGCACTTCCCAAGCACATCGACATGCTGGTCGAACAGTTCAAGGAAGCCGACTATGTCGACTACCATGTGCATGACAAAGAAAAAGGAAAGATTATCGTCACCGTCGAGGGTGAGGGGGTCGAAGAGGAGATCGAGAAGCTTGTGAAGATCCAGCAGATCCCCGAAGTGATCGCAGCGGATATGATGATGACCTACCAGGAGGATGAGCTCGATGAGGAGATCAAGCGTCTCGAGGCGGAAAACCCTGTCCCCGACGTGCTTCAGGATGAGAACATCGATCCAAAAGATGTCGTCTACCACGGTGACCTCAGACACAAGAAGTTAGGGTTTTAGCCATGGCAGCCATATTTGAATCTACCATAAAGACAAGTCCGATCGGACGCTGGTACATCGAACTTGTCGATACACAAAAACCCGATGCGGAGCCGGTGATTGTCCTCGATGTCTACGAATATGCAGACAAGATCGAAGAGATGGGCAAAGAGTACGGTGACGATGTAGAGGTGATCTGGTCGAGTGACGAGGGGGTGACCCCGGAGCAGATCAACGAAGTGCGTATGCAGATGAACGCGTATGAGGCCGAGCAGGAAGCCAAGCGCGAGAATATGGAGCATATGCCTGACGGTACGCCCAACTTCGAGGCATAGGTGAAACAGGTACTCAAAGAGCTCTACGGCACGGGCATCCTCTTCTTCTACTATATGAAGTACATCATCCTCATCGGATGGCCGCTGCTGCGTTTCGGGCTGGAGTACAAAGAGAATATTATCATCGACATTCTCTGGGTATGGTGTCTGGTACTGATGATCAAGGATATCGTCTACAAATTTGTTTTGAAAAAAAGTTACTGTCCGAACGATTCGTGCGATCCCAAAGCGTGAACGCGACCTACTTTAACTCCCCATTCGTTATAATCAACCATCTTAATTGATATCTTTGTCGCTATCGAGCGAAATCTCAATAACTGATATTGGAGATACAATTCATTAATTATAGACGGAGGGTGAACGATGTTCGGTATATTTGACAGCAAAACGGAAGTGGCGGAAGCGAAGATCTTCTTTGGTTCGACACAGGAGAGCAGAGAAGCAAAGACGGAACGCAAGAGTCCCTATGACGGAGCGGTAGTCAGCACAGCACCGGTCTGCAGTGCCGAGGATGCACAAAAGGCGCTCAAGATCGCGCAGATGGCGTCGCGTGAAGCCAAAAAGAGTCCACTCTCCCAGCGTATCAAGTGGCTTGAAGATGTCGCACAGAAGCTCGAGATAGAGAAGGAGGCCTTTGCAATGATGCTTGCCAAAGAGGTGGCCAAACCCATCGCCTTTGCACGCATCGAAGTGGAGCGGTGTGCGGAGACCATCAAGATCACCGCGATGGAGCTTGCCAATCTGCACGGTGAGACCATCCCTACCGACCTGATGCCAAGCGGCAAGAAGACGACAGCCTTTTTCCGCCGTGAGCCTGTGGGTGTGGTGGTGGCCATCACCCCGTTCAACTTCCCGCTCAACCTTGTTGCGCACAAAATCGCCCCGGCGCTGGGAGCGGGCAATGCAGTGGTGCTCAAACCGACTCCCGAAGCACCGATGAGTGCCTATATGCTCTCACAGCTCTTTGTGGAGTCTCCCTATGCGGTACAGGATGCTTTGAGCGTGGTGTATGGTGATGCCGAAGTGGGCTCTGCGCTGGTGACCAGCGACATTCCCCGTGTCATCTCCTTTACCGGTTCGGTACCGGTGGGTAACATCATTACCAAGCAGGCAGGTATCAAAAAGGTCTCTTTGGAGCTTGGCGGCAATGCGGCAACCTACATCGACAAGAGTGCCGATCTGGCACTCGCGGCCAAGCGGTGTGCCTACGGGGCATTCTACAACTCCGGGCAGGTCTGTATTTCACTGCAGCGCATCTATGTCAACGAGAATGTCTACGAAGAGTTTGCCGAAGCGATGGCCGAAGAGACACGAAAGCTCAAGGTGGGCTCCCCGTACGAGGAGGAGACCTTTATGGGGCCGCTGATCGATGAAGAGTCCAAACACCGTGCCAAAAGCTGGGTGGCATCTGCCAAGAACGAGGGTGCGCGCGTCATCGCCGGCGGCGATGAGGTAGACGGTATCTTCCCGCCTACCGTGATGGCCGACGTGACCGATGAGATGAAGATCGTCTGTGAAGAGGTCTTTGCTCCTATTGTCAGCCTTGTCAGCGTACGCGACTACGATACGGCGATAGAGAAGATGAACGATTCGCCCTACGGTTTGCAGTTCAGTATCTTCACCAACGACCTGAAGCTGGTACAGCGCTTCATCGATGACGCCGAGTGCGGCGGCGTGGTCATCAACGACATCCCGACCCTGCGCTTTGATGTGCAGCCCTACGGGGGTGCGAAGCTCTCGGGTGTGGGGCGTGAAGGGCCGAAGTGGGCGCTTGAGGAGTTTACGGAAGTCAAGTCGGTGGTTATCTGTTAGACTTTTGCAGGTAATATGGTGTAAAACAAGGAAGCGACAGTTTTAGCTTCGCCCAAATATGATACAGCAAGAAAGCGTCAGGCGGGGCTAAAGCCACCGATTCCTTAACAGATGAATGCAAAAGATTTTTCAGGAGTGAAGATGGACTATATGTTCCAGCCCGGGTTTCTGGGCACCAAAGCCCCCTTTTTTATGGATTTCGTCACCCTTGTCGTGGCGCTCCTGCCGCTGCTTGTCGGAGTGGCCATCGCTTTTGCCCGCAGGGGGTACTACACGCTTCACGGTATCGTTCAGGGCATCATCTTTGTCGTCTCTGTCATTGTCGTGGGCTACTTCGAGTACGGTGTGCGCCTTGGCGGCGGATATGAGGCGTTTGTTCAGAATACCCAGGTTTCGCACAACTACCTTTTTGTCGTACTGATGGTGCACATTGCCATTGCCACAGTGACGCTTGGTATCTGGGCATCGACACTGCTGCGTGCTTGGCGGGAGTACCGCCGCGGGGGCATTCTTCCCGGTGTGGGCTCCGATGCACACCGCAGGGCAGGAGTACGTACCTTCATCGGCATAGCGCTGACATCACTGACGGGCATCTGGGTCTACCTGCTGCTCTTTCTCTTCTAAATGAAAAAGGTCGCTATCTCCGCTTGTCTGCTTGGCGAAGCGTGCCGCTATGACGGCAGTGACAACCGCAACGATGCGCTACTTGAAGCGTTAGGTGATGTAGAGCTGATCCCTTTCTGCCCCGAAGATGACGCCTTTGGCACCCCACGGCCGACAATGGATCTGGTTGAAACACATGAGGGGATACGGGCACTCTCCAATGCAACGGGCGAAGACCTCTCAGAGCCTGTCCTTGCGTATGCAAGGTCTTTTTTCAAGGCACATCCGGATATTGATCTTTATGTCGGGAAGGACAGAAGTCCAAGCTGCGGTGTCTGTTCGGCACGCTGCTATAGCCGGGAGAGAGAACTGCTCAGTGACAAAGTCTCCGGCCTGATGGCCAAAGAGGCACTAAAACGCGGCATCGAAGCGGTCGATGCCGAAACCTTTCCGCAATCCAAACAAGGAGAGAAATCGTGAAAATTGTATGGAGTCTGCTCTTTGCGACACTGCTGCTTTTTGGTGCCAGCGACAAAGAGGATATGACCAAACAGGCCATTGTCAAGATCTACACGGTAGCCAAGGTGCCAAACTACCTCTCCCCCTGGGATTCGGCGATGCAGAGCTTTACGGGTTCGGGTGCCATCATCGAAGGCGGTTACATCCTTACCAATGCCCACGTGGTCGCCAATGAAGCCTTTATGGAGGTGCAGCGCTACGGGGAGCGAAAACGCTATATCGCTACGGTCTATGCGGTTTCACACCAGGCTGACCTGGCGCTGCTGAAGGTCAGGGACAAAGCCTTTTTCAAAGGCGTTACGCCGCTGAAGTTTGGCAAACTTCCCGAAGTGGAACAGCAGATCGTCGTCTACGGCTACCCGATGGGCGGCAGTACCCTTTCGGCAACCATCGGTGTCGTATCGCGTGTCGAACACCACACCTACGCCCACAGCGGCGAGAGCTTTCTTGCCGTGCAGGTCGATGCGGCGGTAAATCCCGGAAACTCCGGTGGTCCCGCACTCTCAGATGGCAAGATCGTCGGGGTGGTGATGCAGGTGATCACCAAGTCGCAGAATATCGGCTACCTTGTGCCGGTAACGATGGTGCGCCACTTCATCGACGATATGAAAGACGGACATTACGACGGTTTTGCAGACCTTGGGCTTGGTACGCAGAAGCTTGAGAATCCGGCGATGCGGCGCTACTACGGGCTGGATGAGAACATTACCGGCAAGGTCATCGACAAGGTGGTCTACCGCTCTCCTGCCGAAGGTATTTTGAAAGAGAATGACATCATCACCGCCATAGACGGTCACAACATCGAAAATGACGGTACAGTCGAGTTCAGACGGCACGAGTATACCAACTTCTACTACTTTGTCGACGCACACCAGATGGGTGAGAAGGTCAGGCTCAGTATCATCCGTGAGGGGAAAGCGATGGAGGTGGAGGTGCCGCTTACAAAGACGGGGGACGATATGTTCCTTGTCAAGACCACCCGCTACGACGAGATGCCGACCTACGCCATCTACGGCGGCTATGTCTTCTCACCGCTGACGCGCAATCTCATTCGCTCCACCAACCGCAACCGCTTGAAACTCAGCTACCTTGCTTCCAAGTGGCAGACCAAAGAGAAAGAGGAAGTGGTGGTGCTTCTTAAAGTACTTGCCTCGGACATCAGCCGCGGAGACAACAACTTCGGCATGTGGGTGATAGACAAGGTAAACGGCAAGCCTTTCAGGAACTTCAGAGAGTTCTTCGCCCTGATGCAGCAGAACAAAGAGCCCTACTATCTTCTCGAGGACAACGACGGTGTCAAGGTGATCATCGACCGCAAAGAGGCGATGGAAAAACAGCGTGAGATTCTCGAGAAGTACAATGTGGAGTATGACCGTTCGGAAGATTTGAGAGAGTCTAACAGCACAGCACAATGAGACTGAACAAAATCGAACGGCTTAAGGCGGAACTCAGTCCTTTTGAGTACCGGCAGAAGATCGATTCACTCAACTTTGCCAATTTGGAGGAGGCAGACCGCTTTTATCTCAAAAACTACGGTATCTATAACAACAAACTCCGTCCCGAAAGCTTTATGTTGCGTGTGCGGGTTGCCGGCGGGCGTATGGAGGCGCAGCAGCTTCTGGAGATTGTAAAAACAGCCAAAACCGAAAGCCTTGAGGTGGTGTTGACCGCACGCGCACAGCTTGAGTTGCACGGGCTGTGTGCCGAAAATGTGTTGTCTGTCTGGCAAAGGCTGCTTGATGCAGGTGTGACCACACTGCAGACGCTGACGGACAACTTCCGAAACATCGTTACCGACCCCTACGACGGGCTGCTTCCCTCAAGCCGTATAGAGAGCTACCCGCTCATTGCACAGATGCAGGCAACTGTTCTGGATAACCCCGAATGGATGGGTACGCTTCCGCGTAAGTTCAACACCGCCATTAGCGGCAGTGAAATGATTCATACCCACTTTTACGGCAACGACCTCTACTTCGCACTGGCGCAGAAAGAGGGGGTATGGGGCTTCAATCTCTACCTTGGCGGCAAGAATTCCGAAAGTGCGCGGGCTGCTGACATCTTTGTACTGCCCCAGCAGGTTTTAGAAGTTTTTCTTGCCGTTGCCAAAACCTTCCGTGAGCACGGGCTGCGCCAAAGCCGTGCCAAAACGCGTCTCTTTCATCTCATAGAAGCGGTGGGAATGGCACAGGTTCGCGAATATATTGCCTCTTACTGTGACTCTGCACTGGAGTGTGCGGGAGAGACGGTGCAGCAAAAGAGTGTACCGCAAACCTTTACAGCGCTTCGTGACGGTACCTACGGCTGCTGTGTGCAGAGTGTGTACGGCAAGATGGAGAGAGAGCAGCTTGAAGCGGTTGCCGAGTTTGCCATAGAAGAGGGGCTCTCCATACGCTTTGGGGTAGACCAGAACCTCTACCTTGTAGGGTTGAAAGAGCCGTCCGTCTCTTTCAAGCCGGTTCCTGCCGCTTCGCAGGTGACTGCTTGTGCGGGCAGCCGCTACTGTGCGCTCTCACTGTGGGACATCAAAGAGGATACCGCCTCTCTTCCGCTGGCGTTGATTGAAAAATACCATATCCAAGTAGGCTTCAGCGGCTGCCTGAAGGGGTGTGGTAGACACCACCACTGTGACATCGGGCTGGTGGGACTGCGCACTAACCTCTTTGGTGACACACAGAAGGCCGCGCGTGTCTATCTGGGCGGTGAGTACAGCAGCGGCGGTGCGCCCGCACGGCTCATCTTCCTCTCCGTACCGCTGAAGCACCTAAGGCAACTGCTTGAGACGCTCATCAAGAGTTTTGAAGCAAGCGGGCAGAAAGACTTTGAAGCATTTTGCGCTGCATACCTCAACGGCCATAGCAGTGCGTTCGTGCTGCTATGGTTCCTTGCCAAACTTTACCTGAAAAGGCCGCCGCAACTGGAAAAGGTGTCTGAAGCGGTGCTTTATGAAAGGCTCAAGGCGTGCGAGGACTTCCCCGATGTTGCTAAGAGCGAGAACTATGCAGAGGCGATCAAAGTGATGATGCACGCGTTGTGGGATGACTGAGAATATCACTCATACTTTTTGAACTGTTCGAGCCACGCTTTGTCCTCTTCTGAGAGTGTGCCCACACGCTCAAGCAGTTTGCGCTTGATACCTATAAGGTCCTCTACACTCAGATAAGTGAGCAGATCGGGATTGATCGTGGGCTCCTCTCTGCCGTATGCGATCAGTTTTTCGATCTCTTCGAGCAGTTTGGCTTTGTCGGGTCCGTTTTTTTCATTCATTTTGATATACTACCGAATGAATTAAAAATTAAAAGTTAAAAATTAAATCAAGAAGGAGTTTTTTATGTTGAATGTTGGTGATACGGTACCTGACTTTTGTCTTCCGAACCAGGATGAGGAGGAGATCTGCTTTAGAGATATCAAGGGCAAGTGGATCGTGCTCTACTTCTACCCCAAAGACAACACCCCCGGCTGTACGACAGAGGCGCTGGAGTTTACCGAAGCACTGCCCGATTTCGAAGGCCTCAATGCACTGGTACTCGGTGTAAGCCCCGACTCTCCCAAAAAACACCGCAACTTCATCGAAAAAAAAGAGTTGAAGATCACCCTGCTTGCTGATGAGGAGAAAGAGGTGTGTCAGCTATTCGGTGTATGGCAGCTGAAGAAGAACTACGGGCGTGAGTATATGGGGGTGGTACGCTCTACCTTTATCATCGACCCAGACGGCAAGATCGCTGCAAAGTGGGAGAAGGTGCGTGTCAAAGGGCATGTCGAAGCGGTCAAGGAGAAGCTTGCCGAACTTCAGAATGCCTGATCTCCTGCCGTTTCGGTCTCTGTACCGGAACATTTTACCCCGTTTCAAAAAACCTTAACATCTTTTTCGGTATAATCGCGTTCCCAATTCTGTACGGGTTGGAAAATACACATGTAGTTATTCCTTGAACGGTTGCGCATTGTGCGTTAAGGACTACAGAGGGCTCAAACCACTGTGAAGCGATATGCTTCTTACATTTAATAGTTATACCAAGGAGAAAATTATGGTAACAATGAAAGACCTACTGGAGTGCGGCGTTCACTTCGGACACCAGACAAGAAGATGGAATCCAAAAATGAAGAAATT
>JALWLU010000203.1 GCA_026996325.1 Sulfurovum sp. | reverse complement strand
ATGAGGAATGAGGAATGAGGAATGAGGAATGAGGAATGAGGAATGAGGAATGAGGAATGAGGAATGAGGAATGAGGAATGAGGAATGAGGAATGAGGAATGAGGAATGAGGAATGAGGAATGAGGAATGAGGAAAAGCGCATATAAAATGCAAGCCAAATAGTGCTGACTTGTCAAGGGAATATGACAGAAACCACGCGTTATCGTGTTTTCTTTTTTTCTTTACTGAAGAAACTTTTGCTATCGCAAACCGCTATTCGCTAGTTTTGCTTCGTTTCTCTTTTTTCTTTGTCACGTGAACAAAGAAAAAAAGAAATGAAGAGAAACGTCAAACATTATGATTGGCGTAAAAGTTCCGGGTCACGACTGGAATGGCAAAGCCCGGCACAAGGCCGGAGCAAGGGCAGTCACCAATTAGTGATGCCCTTTCCAGATCGATTTTTTCCAGAGGAACGCGAGGAATGCGAAGAGGATGAAGTATCCGATTACCCATGGTCCAAGCGCTTCACGCTTAGGCTTGCTGGGATCACCAGTCTCTTCAAGATAGGTTTTGACTTTCTCGTAAGCCTCTTTTGTCAGACCGACTCTTGGCATTGCCGTGCCAGGCAGCTGTGACTGAGGATCTTCTACAAGTGTCTCAAGGAAGTGCTCACTTCTCGCTCTGATGATAATGGAGAGATCAGGCGGAAGTTTACCCATATAGTCAGCCAGCTTGTTTTCATAGATACCGACTTTCTTCTTGAACTCAAGCGCATCGAGGTCAACACCGGTTTTGATGTTGGACTTTGTCTTTGGCACTTCACCGATCTGTGTCCAGTTGTCATATCTGTTGGCATGACATCTACCACACGCGTTTACATACGCCTCTTTTGGAGAGATCTCTTTTGGTGCGATAGACTTGAAGTATGCTACGATATCTGCAGCATCCTGTTCGCTTCCGGCACTTGGCGGCATCGCGAAGTGTTTGGACTTGGTTACCTTAGCAGGGTCAAGCAGGAAGTGTGCAAAGAACTTCTCGTCAAGCAGTGCTCCCATATCGCTCAGGTCAGGCGGGTTGACACCATATGTCTGGGCAGCAGTGACCGCATCCATCGGCGCAGGCATATTCTGCGAGTTGATAGAGTGACAACCGACACAGGCAGCGGCAAGCGCTTTTCCGTTTTCGGCATTTCCTTTGACTTTCAGTGCGGGAAGATCCGCGTACTTAAAGTCATCTCCTTCGACATGCTTGTGCATTTGTGAGTGTGCGAACGGCTCTACACCCCAGTAAAGGATCAGAGTAAAGACGACGACGATTCCAAGTATTTTCAATTCTTTCATTGCTTTACTCCTTACAGTTTCTTTTCTTTAGATGTAATGATAGGCAGCGCTATCCATAGACCGATAAAGGTCAGAGCCGCAAGCAGTCCTATCGTACTCCAGATACCTTCAGGTGGCAGTTTACCCATGAAAGTCAACACGATCATATCGATAAGCAGTGCCCAGAACCAGAACTTGAATGCTCCTCTTCTGCTTGCCGGTGCCACATTCGGGCTTCTGTCAAGGAACGGCAGCATAAAGAAGATCACCTGTGCAAAGGCAAAGGCGATCAGACCGATATTGGTCGAGAACGGTCTGAGTACCTCGTAACTCCAGAGGAAGTACCACTCAGGATAGATGTGTGTCGGCGTCTTCAGCGGATCTGCCGGATCGAAGTTGACCGGATCCATCGCAAATTCGAAGTGGTAGAATACCAGATAGAAGAAGATCACGAAATAGACACCCATCACAAAGACATCCTTGCTTAGGAAGACAGGGTTGAATGGAATCACTTTGGACTCTTTGATCTTTCCTGCTTTGTATTTTTCAGCCTCTTCATCGAAGTCGACCTCTTCACCGTCCTGATTGTTGACGTGCGGGATTCTCAGTGTACCAAAGTGCAGCACGATCGTACCGATGATCGCCAGAGGCACCAGCAGTACATGCAGCATGAAGAATCTGTTCAGGAACGCCTGTCCCGGTACATAATCCCCTCTGATCCACTCTACCAGACCGTTCAGGTGCAGTCCGCCGGCAGAGAAGAGGTTGGTGATAACCATACCCGCCCAATAACTCATCTGACCCCATGGAAGCATATATCCGGAGAACGCCTCTGCAGAGAAGAGTACGAAGAGCAGCATACCGGAAAGCCAGATAAGCTCTCTACCGCGCTTGTAGGAGCCGTAGTAGATCCCCGTGAACATATGAATATAGATGATCAGGAATACAACCGAAGCACCCACACCGTGAATGTGTCTCCAGAGCCAACCGTAGCCCACTTCGCTCATAATCGTATAGTTTACCGAGTCAAACGCCAGTTGTGTGTTCGGCTGGTAGTACATCAGCAGGAAGATTCCTGAAATCAGCAGCAGCCCGAAAGTGGCAGCGAGGATCATCCCCATCGCCCACAGGAAGTTGATGTTCTTTGGAATCCAGTATTCAGTCGAGAGTACGCGCTTGAGCGTATCGACCGCCAGTCTTTCATTCAGCCATTTGTGGCTGAACGGTCTTGCATTTTCATCAAAATGTGCCATTTACGCCCCCTTATACCGGCATTGTGATGCCCTCTTCGAGCATCTTCTTGTATTCTGGTCCCTCTTCACCCAGAACCAGTTTGTCACCATCGATCTTGAACGGAGGAATGTCCAGTCCGCGTGGCGGCGGCGCTTTGGTCACTTCTGCAGTAATATCATATACCCCGCCGTGACATGCACAGAGGAAGTCGTTCTTTTCAGGACGGAATCCGGGGATACACCCAAGGTGTGTACAGAGCCCTACACAGACAGTGTAATGACCGTCACCTACTTTGATAAGACGCTTGAGATCATCAGGCTTCTCTTTTTTGAGCTTTTCGATCGTAGCCGGAGACTGTTTCAGCACAAAGATCGGTTTCCCTCTCCACTTCTCAGTTACCAGTTCACCCTCTTTGTACTCTTTCATGTTCAACGTAGTAAATCCTGCCGCTTTGACACTTGGCAGTGGATCCCACGTACGCTTCATCGCATAGAGAGCACCAAGCCCGCCCAGTGCGGTAAATCCGCCCAGGACTGTACCCATAAAGTCACGACGACCGTTGTTGTTAGCCATAGCTTTTCCTTTCGTTATGATGTTCTTAACCATTGGTTATGGTTTTTTTAACTATTTATTATAGTCTAAATGGAATAAAAATGAATTGATACAGCTCAAGAAAAGGAAAAAGAGAAAAATATGTTACACATCGTAAATTAGGAGCAAAATAGTCCTAAATTTACGACTTTTTTAAGGGTTTGGTTAAAGCTCTTTCAGCAGAGCATCTGCCAAAAAGGGCTGAAGCAACTTTGTAGCATCAGGGTTTTCACGCTTCAGTGCTGCAGCTAGTGCATCCGCATCGAAACCGTTGACGACCGTAATGCCGTATGCTTCCAGAAGGTCTACGGGGTAAAGGGGTGTCTGATTTTCCAGAAGCAGAAAGATCACTTTGGCTCCACCCGCTTTAGCCTCAACAGCCGTTTGTGCCGACGCTGTCACTACCGTTGTACTTCCGCTGATAAGCTTGGTATACTCTTCCGGTTCGTGCAGTATGGCAAAGAGTTTTTCAAGCTCGTTTTCATATTTGACGAAGAAGTAGTGCCCCAACAGCAGCTCCATATCGAACTGTTTGAAGAATTCGGCATTGTTCAAAATGGTCTTGTCGTGGTCGTAGTCTCTGAGAAAAAAGAGTACTCGGTCACTTTTTGCACTCTTTTCAAAGTATTGTGCATCGACAATGACCGCCTCTTCGCACTCCGGGCTCTGGCAGTCAGGTCTCAAAAGCGTCTCGCCATGGACGGAGGCATCCTCTTCATCATGTGCAAATCGGTATACCGTTTTGAAGTCGGCACAGTACTTCACCAGACGGCCATGGTCGTCTTCATCGCTGTCAATAATGACACTGTCGCCCATCTGTGCGATCGCATCGATATCCTGGATCGTCTCTATGGTGACATACTCTTTGAGTCCCTGCTCCTCTTTCATCGCCACACCGGCACGAAAGTCGTTTACCAGAAGCTGAACCTCTTTGCCTGCAGCTTCAAGCTGACGCAGTACCGTCACCCCTCTTCGGGCTCTCTCCAGCCCAACCTTGTGTCCTGTGTGTGCATAGTAGTAGATCATGACATCTTTCCTTTCTGTTTCATTTTAATATAAACATGCAGTATCTCCAGTGACGCAGGGGTTACTCCCGAAATCTCCGATGCTGCAAAGAGCGTTGGCGGGTTTGCCTTTTGCAGCTTCTCGACAATTTCGTTACTTAATCCCTGTACCGTCGAAAAATCAAACCCTTCAGGGATTTTTATCTTGAGCATATCTTTCATCTGCGCAATCTGCTGCGCCTGCTTTTCGATGTATCGGTAATACTTAGCCTCAACCAGAATCTGTTCCATCACTTCATCATTATATCTGTCGAATTCCGGCAGCAGTGTCGTAAGCTTCTGTCTGTCGAACTCCCCTCTTGCGATCACATCGATCCAGAGCGTCTTGTCGTTGATCTTCGGCGCACCGATCTGCTCCAATTTGGCAAGGAACTCCTTTGTCGGTGTGGCGTAGTTCTCTTTGAGGAAAGTCAATGCCTCCTCTATCTGTACCGCTTTGGCTTCCACCTTTACAATGTGTGTTTCGTCCATCAACCCAAGACGTCTGGCGTGGGAGAGCAGACGTCTGTCGGCATTGTCTTCACGCAGCAGCAGCCGGTACTCCGCACGGGAAGTGAACATACGGTAAGGCTCTTTGGTGCCTTTGGTGACCAGATCGTCGATGAGTACCCCTATGTAGGCTTCATCGCGTCTTAGCACAAAGGGCTCTTCGCCCTTGACGGCCAGTGCCGCGTTCACACCGGCAACCAGCCCCTGTGCCGCTGCCTCTTCATACCCTGTCGTACCGTTGACCTGCCCCGCCATATAGAGGTTGGCAATCTTTTTGGTCTCCAGCGTATGCTTAAGCTCGGTAGGGTCGATGTAGTCATACTCGATCGCATAGCCGTAGCGGACGATCTTGGCATTCTCCATCCCCTTGACCGAACGCACCATCTCAAGCTGTACATCGATCGGAAGCGAGGTGCTCATACCGTTGATGTAGTACTCCGTTTCGTCCATTGTCTGCGGTTCAACGAATATCTGGTGGCGCGGTCTGTCCCTAAAACGGCTGACCTTGTCTTCGATACTTGGACAGTAACGAGGCCCCACCCCCTCGATCTGTCCGGAGAAGAGCGGTGCACGGTAGAAGTTGCTCTCGATGATCTCATGGGTATGTTCGTTGGTGTAGGTCACATAGCAGGGAAGCTGCTTGGGATTGAAGCTTTTTCTGTCCGTTCTGAAGGAGAAAGGCGGCGGCGGTGTATCGCCCGGCTGCACCTCCATCACGGAAGTATCCACCGATTTGGCATCGATACGCGCACAGGTTCCGGTCTTGAGCCGTTCCATCTTCAAGCCGATTGACTTGAGGTACTCTGCAAGTTCTATGGAAGCAAACTCTCCCTGACGTCCCGCCGTCTGTTTCTTTTCGCCGATATGGATCAGCCCGTTAAGAAAAGTACCAGCAGTAATGATGACCTTCTTGGCACGGTATGCATTGCCAAGCTGGGTCGTCACCCCTTTTACTTCACCCTCTTCAACAATCAGACCCTCAGCGATCTCCTGTTTGACATCGAGGTTGTCGGTGTTGAGTACGACCGTACGCATATACTCGCGATAGTCGTCCATATCGATCTGCGCACGCGTTCCGCGAACGGCAGGCCCCTTGGAGGCGTTGAGGGTACGGAACTGTATCCCTGTCGCATCGGTACACAGACCCATCTCGCCGCCAAGGGCATCCACTTCGCGTACCAGGTGCCCTTTTGCAAGTCCGCCGATGGCAGGGTTGCACGAACTGGCACCGATCTGCTCGACCAGTATCGTAACGAGGAGGGTCTTCACCCCCATACGCGCACTGGCAAGCGATGCCTCTATGCCCGCATGTCCGCCGCCAATGACAATAACATCATAATCCATTTTCAAACTCCGTTTGAAAAAGTGAAGAGTGAAGAGTGCGCCCGACCGAAGGGACAAGTGCCCTTGGGGTAAAGAGTGAAGAGTGAAACACAAACCGTTTCAACACCACACACAGCACACACCGCTCAACGCTTTTCTGCTATAATTGGCGAATTATATCCAAATTTCATAAGGAGCCATCTGCTATGACAGATAAAAGCTTTTTACAAAAAAGCATACCACAACTATTCACTATTCACTATTCACTATTCACTCGACCCCAAAGGGGTCGCTGATGTTTACCGGCCTCATCCGCGAAATCGGAAAAGTCAAAGCGTACAGAAACAATATTCTGAGCATTCAGTCGACCCACAAGGCGAAGCTTGGTGACTCCATCGCCGTAAACGGTGTCTGCCTTACCGTCATCAAGGTAAACCCGGACGGCTTCGACCTGGAGCTGGCCGATGAGACACGTGCGGTGATAGATGAGAGCAAACTCAAGGGAGAGGTACACATCGAACCTGCCATGCAGATGAGCGACCGTTTCGAGGGGCATATTGTCCAGGGGCATGTCGACTGTATGGGGGAGGTTACCCAAATCACCCAGCGTGAAAACGGTACCGACTACATGATCAAGGTGCCAACAAGCTGCATCGCCCACATCATCCCCAAAGGTTCCATCACCATAGACGGTATTTCTCTGACCGTCAACGATGTCTACGACGACAGCTTTCGCCTTACCATCATCCCGCACACCCTCGAGAACACGCTCATCCGTACCTACAAAAAAGGGACCAGAGTCAACATAGAAACCGATATGTTCGCACGATACATCGACCATATTCTCAAGCACCGCTCACAAAAACGGAGTATGGGGTGGGATGAGATCGACGCGATTACAATGAGTTACTGAGATTTCAAAAACTATCGGTTTCACCCGATAGCTCTGGCAGGTGCAAACATGAGAAGCGTAAACGAAAGACAACTGCTTGTCTTTCGTAGCTTCGGAACCGAAATGGTCGGAGCGAAGCGTAGTCATGGAGGCGCCGCCCTACAGGTTGGGTGCACCTTTGTCGCCATCGAGTGAAACCTTGCGTCCAACTATTCAGAAAGCTCTATGTCACAGTCTCTAAGGCTTTTTGCATCAGGGTTTCGCACCTTTTTCAGCTCCATATCGATCCACTCAAGGCTCTCTATCTTTTTGGGTGACGCGATGAGTGATCGCCTGGTATTGGGGGCATCGTAGTAGTGCAGCTCAAAACCGTTCTCATACAGCCCCATTCTGGTGGCAGCTGCGGTCGAGTATGTCGTAAGGACCGCATCATCACTGCAAAGTGCTCGGATATCGGCAAACCACTCCCTTGTCCAGAGCATCGGGTTGACCTTGGGGCTGAAAGCGTCCTGATAGACAATATCTATTTTGTCAGAGAGCAGAGAGGAGGGAGTAGGGAAAAGTTGAGGGATCGTTTTTCTGGCATCTCCGATGAGAACGGTAATTTTAAACTGTTCATCCTCATAGGCAAGGTTTTTTGAAACTGCTTCGATAATGGGGCGCAATGATTCGAACGCTGCAGGGTACTCAAAATCTTTCAGTGAACGTACCAGTGCCTCGTCAAACTCCGGAGAGATGATCTCTACCCTTACATCGAGGTTCTGCGATTGAATATAGTGGAGTGTGGCCAGCGTGTTGTAGCCAAGCCCGTAGCAGATGTCGAGGATCCGCAAAGAGGATTTGCCTTTATGTAGTGCAAAAGCCGGAATGACGTGTTTGTTGAGACTCTCTCTCAATGCACCGTCTTTTGGAGAGTGGTACGATTCGTTGAACTCTTTGGAGTAGAGCGTCAAAGAGCCGTCATCACTTACAATGGTTTCTTTCTCGCCTCTCAACGCTTCATCGTACAACACACACCCCATCTTTAATTTTTAACTTTTAATTGTTAATTCTTTTAGAGTCCGATCTCATCAAGCTCTTTAAACTTGAACGCTTCGATGATATCCTCGATCGTCTCCTGTCCCTCACGTACGACCAGCACCATCATGCCTTCGTTCATGTAGTCAAGATAGTTCTCAAACTTGTTTGAGAGGATGACAAAGTCTACCCACTCCCCGCCAAGGTCGTCAATACTGTCGTAAAACTTCACCGACTTCATCTCTCCCGCATCAAAATCTACCAGCGCCCACTTCTTCGCTTCAAGCTGTGGTACGATTTTGGAACCTGCACCATTCTCTTCAGATACTGGAATCCATATTAGCATACGTTCCCCTCCTTTGCTATCTTTTCAAGCTCCTTTTTGCTCAGTTTCAGTTCTTTGTTGTTCATAATGCCAATCCCGCGCTTAAGTACCTTTTTGGCGATCTTCTGCGCTGCCTTTAGAGAGTGCATTTTGCAGGTACCGCACTGATAGAGATTGAGTTCGGGAATGTCCGCTTCACTCTTGACGGCAAGCACATCCTTCATCGAAGCCTCCCACGCTTTGGCTACCTTCTTTTCAGACGGTGTACCAAGCAGCGACATATAGAAGCCGGTTCTGCACCCCATAGGCGAAATGTCAATGATCTCCACTTTCTTTGAGTTGAGGTGCTCTCTCATGAATCCTGCAAAGAGATGCTCAAGTGTATGGATACCCTTGGCAGAGAGGCGTTCTTTGTTAGGTACGGTAAAACGCAGGTCAAATACGGTGATATCATCACCGCACGGTGTCTTCATCTTCTTGGCGACACGCACTGCAGGTGCGATCATCTTTGTATGGTCAACGGTAAAACTGTCTAAGAGTGGCATAGAGTTTTCCTTTTATAATTTTTCAAATTATAACGGAAAAAGTGAATAGTGAATAGTGAATGGTGAATAGTTTTGGAAAAAAGATTTATAAAGTTAATTTTTTACATTCGATTCTTTGAAAAAGACAGAAAAGTGATGATTTGGTGCAGATTTTGCTTTAGCAAAGAAGTTTACAAAGGAGCGACATATAAGTACGTGACTGCAGGAAAATTCTGCAGTCTAAAGTGAAAGATGTGCCGAAGCAACACTTTTATACGCGTGCTTCTTCTCTTCTTTGCAGCATCTCCCAGTACTCATCGACATCCTTCTGGATCTGGTCGATGACGTGTCTGTACTCAGGCTTGAAGAGGTGCTTGTAGCGCCCCTGTGCTGCGAGATACTCTTCGACAGGGATGACATTCTTCGGTCTGTAGAGAATGTTGAGCTCATGACCGTCGATGATCTCATAGATAGGGAACATCAGAGAATCTGTCGCCAGGTCAGTGATGTTGATGGTATCTTTCGGATCAAATCTCCACTCCGTACAACAAGGCGATACCGTGTTGATGAAACATGGTCCCTCAGTCTCCAGGGCTTTCTGGAAACCTTTAGCCATGGACTTCCACTTGTTCGGTGCAAGCTGTGCAACGTATGGTGCACCGTGTGCCGCCATGATCGCTACGATATCTTTTTTCTTCTCCTTCTTACCGTAAGAGTGCGTCCCCGCCTGCGCTGTCGAAGTGGTTGCACCGATCGGTGTCGCTGAAGAGCGCTGACCACCCGTGTTTGCGTAGTTTTCGTTATCAAGACAGATATAGGTAAAGTCGTGTCCACGCTCGAAGGCACCCGAAAGCCACTGGAAGCCGATATCAAATGTCGAACCGTCACCGCCGAATGCAACGAACTTTACAGGCGCATCGTTGTCCTTGAGTGTTCCCTTTTTCTTTCTTGCTTTGTACATCGCCTCTGCACCGCCGGCTGCGGAAGCGGCGTTCTCAAACCCGATGTGCATCCATGAGGTATCCCATGAAGTGAACGGATAGACTGCCGTGGAGACCTCAAGACACCCTGTGTTTGTCGTAACGACAAGATTGTCGTCCGTACAGTTCATAAGCTCTCTAACGATCATAGAGTGCGCACATCCCGGGCAGAGTGTGTGTGCACCTTCAAAACGGTCATTTGCCGTAGAAAATTCTTTTAAGTTCTTTACTGATGTAATCGCCATGATTAACCCCTTTTCGTCTTGAAGAATCCAAGCTTAGGCCCTCTCAGACCGGAGAACTGCTGGATATCTGTTGTAATGTGGCCGGCATCGGCATTCGCTTTCTGGTCTGCGAAGATGTCCATTGCATCCTTAACGGCAAAGTCTCTTCCGCCCAGTCCGTAGATGTAGTTGGTTACAAGCGGTCTGTTCTGCGTTGTATAGAGCGCTGCAGCGACTTCGTTGTAGAAGGCACCCATCGCACCACCCGGGCTCGATCTGTCAAGTACTGCGACAGACTTCACGTTCTCAAGCGCGTTTCTGATCTCTTCAAACGGGAACGGTCTGAATACTCTTGGTGCGACAACACCGGCCTTGATGCCCTGCTCTCTCATTCTGAGTGCAGCGACACGTGAAGTCTCGACAGTCGTTCCAAGCGCGACGATCGCCACTTCGGCATCTTCCATCATGTAGCTCTCTACACGCTTGTACTTTCTGCCGCTTACCTTTTCGAACTCTGCAAAGACATCTTCGATGACAGGTACGGAATCCATCAGCGCTTTGTGCTGCTTCGCTTTGTGTTCGAAGTGCCAGTCCTCTTCTGTCTGTGCACCGTATGTAACCGGTCTTGAGAAGTCGAGCATATCATCAACCGGGTCAATGTCGCCAACGAAGTTATATGCCGCTTCATCTGTCAGAGGGTAGACATTCTGCGCAGTGTGTGAAGTGATGAATCCGTCCTGGTGTACCATGACCGGCAGTCTTACAGAGTGGTTCTCACCGATCTTGAAAGCACAGAGTGCCAGGTCGTACGCCTCCTGTGAGTTGAACGCATCCATCTGGATCCATCCTGCATCACGCCCAAGGTACATATCGGCATGGTCACCACGCACGTTCAGAGGTGAAGCGAGTGCACGGTTGACGACGTTGAGTACGATAGGCAGTCTCATTCCAGATGCCTGGTAGAGTACCTCCACCATCAGCGCGAATCCCTGTGAAGAGGTCGCTGTCGCAACACGACCACCGGCCGCAGAAGCACCGACACATGCAGACATTGCCGCATGCTCGGACTCTACCATTACGAATTCACCGTCTACATAACCATTTGCCACGTAGGCACCGTAGTTCTCAACGATTGGAGTGGAGGGTGTAATGGGGTAAGCCGCCATTACATCGACCTTCGCCTGTCTCATTGCCTGAGAAGCGGCGTAGTTACCGTCCCATACTTCTCTCTCTTGTAAATCAAATTTCTCTGCCATGTCAGCCCCTTACTTTTCTTTTTTCTTTTTTTCCGGCCACTGAGACAGCGCTGTCTCGAGCTCTTCCTGCTCTGCAAACATCAGAAGTGATTTCGGATTGGTAGGACATACCTCCACACACACTTCACACCCTTTACAGTGATCATAGTCGATACCGAGCATCTGCTTGTCACGGGAGATGATCGATGTATCCGGACACCATACCCAGCAGTTCTGGCAGTCGATACAGACATCGATGTTGAATACCGGCTTTTTCACTCTCCATGAAGCGACTGTCGCCGTATAGGAGTTGAAGTCGGAGTAGCATCGCTCCTCCTGCTTCAGATGAACGATATTGGATGCGTCTCCCTCGAATGAAGGCAGAACGCTTCCCTGTGTCACCTCATCCCAGCCCATCAGGTCTTTTCCGGCTTCCAGCTCGTGGATACCTCTGTTATCCTGTGCACATAGTTTTAAATCTTGCATAATCGCTCCTCTTACTTGACTTCGTTGTACGCTCTTGTAATTGCCTGCATGTTACCATCGATAATCTTCTGTGGGAACTTCGCAAGAACTCTTTTCATGTTTTCGAGGAAATAATCCAGTTCGAACATTCCGGACACCTTTACAAATGCGCCAAGCATCGGTGCATTTGGGATCGATCTTCCGATTGTGTCGAGTGAGATCTGGATACAGTCTACGACAAACACTCTGTCCTCTTTACCTTCAAGTGCTGGGATCTCCTTGATCAGATCTTCCTTGTTCATATGGGAGGTAATGATGTACTTTGTCGTCTCTTTGTCGTTCATCGTAATGTCGTCAGTCATCGCCAGCGCGGGGTCAATGACCAGAACATAGTCCGGATACATGAACTTCTCGTGTGTGATGATAGGCTCATCATCGATTCTGTTGTAGGCTCTCAGCGCCGCCCCTCTCTTCGCAGAACCGTACAGTGCGAATGCCTGTACCTCTTTTCCGGTCGTAGCGACGATGTCACCGAGACTCTTTGCACCGGTCACGGCACCCTGACCCGCACGGCTGTGCCATCTGATCTCAATCATAGTATCTCCTCTGTAGTGGTTAAGTATTTGAGTATACACCCAAAATACTAAAATGTTTCCCATTGTAATGGGGTGACTCTTAAATTGTGCTTGAAATTACAATTTTTTTAACTTAGCGTTATGATTCGACAATAAATTGCACAGCCTCGTAGGCATCGGGCACAATGTTAGGGGTGTGTTGACACAGTATCTCCTCCCCTGCATAGCCGCAGCTTACCGCAACATGCTTGATACCGGCAGCCTCTGCCGAAAGCATATCCATCGGGGTATCTCCCACCATCCAGCATGCCGCTTTGGAGGCACCCATTGCTTTGAGTGCTCTCTCTACCGGTTCGGGGTGCGGCTTTGGATTGTCAACATCCTCTCTTCCGATCAGCACGTCAAAGTAATCCATCACCCCCATATACTCCAGCATCTCCCTGGAGTACTCCGCCGTTTTCGTCGTGACAATGCCAAGCTTCGCATGTTTTGCCGCCAGCATCACTGCTGCTCTTGCGCGAGGCAGCAGCACCGTCTTTTCACAGGCGATGGTACGGTAGTGTGCCTTGTAGGCTGCTACATGCTCCCACACCCTCTCTTCGCTTACACCAAGCGTACGGAACATCGCATCGAGCGGATGACCAATCTCTGCCTTGATCGCCTCTTCATCGAACGCCACTTCACCAAAGCTTTTCAGTGCAACATCAAAACTCTCCAAAATCGCTTCGGTCGAGTCGATCAGTGTGCCGTCAAGGTCGAACAGAATAGTCATGCAAATGCCTTTTGTATGGTTTTGGGTAGTTTGGGCGCTGCGGCAAGCAGCATTTTAGTGTAGCTCTCCTGCGGATACTTCATCACTTCCGCAACACTTCCCTGCTCCACAATTTTTCCCCGCTGCATCACCGCAACCTCATCGGCGATGGCCGGAACGATGGAGAGATCGTGGGTAATGAAGAGGTAGGCTACCCCTGTCTCTTCCTGCAGCCTTTTGAGCAGCGCCAGCACCTGTGCGCGTACCGTTACATCAAGGGCGGAGGTGGGCTCGTCACAGACAATCAGCTCCGGCTTGACCGCCAGTGCGCGGGCTATGCCGATTCGCTGTCGCTGACCTCCGGAGAATTCGTGCGGATAGCGGTCGATCGCCCCTGCGTCAAGCTCTACCTTTTGCAAAAGTTTCATAATCGCTTCACGACGTGCCTGCTTTGTTGTCGGACCCACCCCAAGGCTCTCCATCCCTTCGGCGATAATCTCCCCTACCCGCATACGCGGATCAAGTGCCCCAAAGGGGTCCTGAAAGATTACCTGGATCTTTTGGCGGTAGGGCTGCAGCTGCACTTTGGAAAGCGAGGCAAGGTTGACACCGTCAAAGAGGATCTCACCCTCCGTAACCGGCACCAGTGAGAGGATCGCCTGCCCAAGAGTACTTTTACCGCTGCCGGACTCTCCAACCAGCGCCAGTGTCTTTCCCTTTTCAATAGAGAGTGAAACGCCGTCGACTGCCTTGATGCTGCTACTGTTTCGCTGCAGTATCCTTTTTTTAACGGGAAAGTGCACCTTCAGGTTCCGTACTTCCAGCAAAGGGTGTGTGGACGGCGTTAGCGTACGCTCCTGGCTGCCGAGCGCATCTTTTAGAAGCTGCTGCGTGTAAGGGTGCTTTGGCCCTTTGAAAAAGCGTTCCGCTTCAGCCGTTTCGACAATGCGGCCCTTTTGCATCACGGCCACCCTGTCGGCTACTTGCGAAACAACTGCCAGATCGTGCGTGATGAAGAGAATGGAGAAACCGCGCTCTTTTTTGATCTTTTCAAGCATCTCCAGTACCTGTGCCTGAATGGTGACATCCAGCGCGGTGGTCGGTTCATCGGCGATCAGCAGCTCCGGCTCGCATGCCAGTGCCATCGCGATCATCACCCGCTGCTTCTGACCGCCGGAGAGCTGGTGGGGGTACCAGCCATACCTGACATGGGGATCAGGAATCGCCACCTCTTCAAAAAGGGAGAGGACACGCGCTTTGGCTTCAGCCCTTGAGAGCTTCAGGTGCAGCCGCACCACCTCTTCGACCTGTGCCCCAACTGTCATGACCGGGTTGAGCGCACTCATCGGCTCCTGAAAAATCATCGCAATCCGACTGCCGCGGATATGCTGCATCTCATGCTCCGGGATCGCAAAGAGCGATTCGCCCTCCAGCTTCACATCACCGCTCTCAACGCTGAGTGCTTCGGGCAACAGACGCATAATGGCCAGAGAGGTCAGCGACTTTCCGCTGCCCGACTCCCCTACCAACGCGAAAGTCTCTCCCCTGTCGATGGTAATGCTGACATTCTCAAGCAGTCTCTCTTCCCCGACACTGACACTAAGATTTTCAATACTCAATAGATGCGTCTGTTCCATACGCCCCATTATAGTATCTCCCCAATAGCGTTCAGATAAAAAATGCTTTTCACTCTACAATTCCTTCACGATTCCTCTACATTCACGCCACGATTTCACACTAAACTTCAAAAAAGAAAATGACGAAAGGATAACAGATGTACACACCGTTCAAAACCACGCTGATCCTCCCGCTTATCCTGACTGCATACCTTGGTACCTCTGCTGCAGCCGCACAGCAAAACGGTGAACCCAAAACTGCGTTGGAATCCCTTCCCTCTTCCACGTGCACACCCCCAAAATCATCGGCCTCAACTGCGGAGTCGGTTTCAAACGCCCAGAGCAGTTCCAAAATCCGTGCACTGAGCATGCTTCTACTTCGTCTGCTTGGTCCCTGAACCTATGTGGCATTGCGCGGGTCGAGTACCTGCTGCACCCTGTCTGAGAAGAGGTTGGCAGCCAGCACCAGAATGAACATGAAGATGAACGAGGCAAAGAGCGACCACCACACCATCGGCTCACGCGCCATCTCAAGGCGCGCCTGGTTGATCATGTTCCCCCAGCTGTACATTGTGGGGTCCACCCCCACCCCCACATAGGAGAGTACCGCTTCTGCCAGCACAAGACCGGAGAAGTCAAGCACGATGGAGATGAGAATGATGTGGGTAAGGTTGGGAACGATATGGCGTGCCATAATGCGCCACTTGCTTACCCCAAACGCCTTTGCCGCAGTGACAAAATCCATCTTCGCAATGCGCAGCGTTTCAGCTCTTAGCATCCGGCAGAGTCCCGTCCAGCTGGTCACCCCCAAAATTACAATAAGAAAGAGCAGCCGCAGGTCGGAGCGCTCTATCGTCGATGCGAACCACTCAGGATGGTTGTCCATCATCACCTGCATCATCAGCACTCCGGCCGCTATCAGCAGGACACCGGGGATGGAGCTTAACGTAGTGTAGAGGTACTGAATGAGGTCATCCACCCATCCTCTGAAATATCCTGCACTCACCCCCAGAAAGATCGCGAGCGGCAGGGTCACCAGCGTTGTAAGCGTACCAATGAGCACCCCGGTTCTAATACTCTTTAGCGCAGCATAGAAGACATCGCCGCCCACCTTATCGGTACCAAGCACATGGTAGGAGAAGCTCATTACATAGAGCCACACAATCAGAAGCGTCATCAACGCAAACACCCCGTATGCCGTCCGCCACGGCAGCTGCGTCCGGCCACGCACCACCGCATTGAAATGTACGCCGACATTACCTTTGGCACGCCAGAGCAGATGCATCCCGATAAACAAAAAGGCAATAAGCGCACCCGCCAAAAGCCCCGTGAGAGAACCCGAAAGCATCTGCCCGCTGCTGACATACTTCAGCGGCAGGTAACGCTGTATGCTCTCTCCTTTGGCATCGACGATGATGCTTTTGGTGTATTCATGTGTCGCAAAGGGTGCGGAGTAGGTACGTTCCGAAAAATCCTTCTGGTGCGCCATCGCCATATCAAGCAGGGAAACGATGGGTGCTCCCCCATCCGGTTTTTCGACCTTAAAGTGGACCGAATCAAGCAGCGCAAATGCCAGATAGAAGATCAGCACGATCGATGAGGCCATTGCGATCTTCGATCGGAAAATGGTTACCCACTTCTGCCGTGATACAGGCGAACGCAGCAGCATCCCTCCACCCGCAACCGCTACCGCGACCAGCGCCCATACCAGTATATCCGTCCATAAAAAGAAGAGACTCACAGCGTCACCCTCGGATCGAAGAGTGTGTAGGAGATATCGGTCAGTATCAGTCCCACAATGTAGAGCACCGACCCCAGAAAGACCATTGCCTTGACAATGGCGAAATCCTGTGCGTTGATCGCATCGATGGTGTAGGAGCCAAGTCCGGGAATGCCAAAGAAGGACTCCATAATCAGTGATCCCATAAAAAGGGAGGGGATGATCACTACCACACCGGTAAGAATGGGCAGCATCCCGTTTGGCAGCACATGACGGAAGAGTACGGCAATTTCCGAAAGCCCCTTGGCGCGCGCTGTACGCACATAGTCCTGGTTGATCTGCTCAAGGAAGATGGAGCGGTACCAGCGCACCCCCGAACCAAGCCCCGCAAAGACACCGATGGCCACAGGCAGCAGTACGAACTTCATCCCTGCCCAGTCGCTCTCGTAGCCCGATATCGGCACCCAGTGCCAGAGTTTCGAGAAGAGCACCTGTCCGGCGATGATATAGAAGAGTCCTGAGACCGACATGATCATTACCGCAACTACCATCGCCGACATATCGAGCACCGAACCGCGGAAGAGCACCAGCAGCAACGCCAGCGATATGTTGGTCACCAGTGCTATCAGAAAGGTAGGCAGCGCAATGGCAAGACTGGGCCCCATACGCGCTTTGATATCTTCGGCAATGTTACGGTTGGCATCGGAGAGTCCGAAATCGAATAGAAAAAGTTTAAGAGACTCATTCACAAAGAGCGTGTCGGTCACACTCTCAATACCGGAAGTCTCGGCGTTGTAGAAAAGCGGTTTGTCATACCCCTTCTCTGCCTTCCATGCTGCGATCATCGCCGGTGTGGTCTGCTTGGCACCCAGCTGTGCACGCGCCATGTCATCGGGTGTATTGACCATAAAAAAGAGCATAAAGGTAATGAGGTTGACCCCGATAAGGATCGGTATGGCATAAAAGATCCGTTTGATGATATAGGCCAGCATTTACGCTTCTCCTTTCCGTATGACACGCGACTGCCGTCTTCTATAGGCGCTTCGCACTCCCCAGACCAGCAATAACACTGCCACTGCCAGCATCAGCAGCGGCCAGAGCACCGGACGGTTCCATGCCTGCTGTTTTTCATAACGCTGCACCGGGTCAATACGCTTGTACTTGAGCGTATTGTTGGCCATCGCATTGGGGACGACATTTTTAAACCAGCCATGCACAAGTGCGAGGCTCTTTGGGTAGAAGCCCCACACCCACGGCGCATCCTCTCTTGCAATCTGCAGCATCTTCTCAATAATTGCAAGGCGTTGGGGTGAGTTTGGCATCGTCTGCATCTTCGCAAAAAGGGCATCAAACTCCAGGTTTTTGTAGTTGGCACTGTTGATCCCCGCCCCGTCAGTGTCGACAACGGCATTCTTGCCATAGAGCAGAAAGAGAAAGTTCTCCGGGTCGGGGTAGTCCGCATTCCAGCCCCACGAAAAGAGCTGCACCTTGCCTTTACGCACCTTCTCCTGAAAACGGTTGTAGTCCGTGGCGCGGATCACTAACTCTATGCCCAGTTTGGCAAACTGCTTACGCCGCCAGTCCATCAGCGCACGGTCATCCGGCCCCGTGGCGGTGGTATCGTAGTAGAGCTTGAGGCGCTTGCCTGTCTTTTCCGAGATACCGCCGGGATACCCCGCATCTGCCAGCAGCTTTTTTGCCGCTTCGAGACTTTTGCGCACCCGCTTGCCATCGATCCAGTCATAGACAACGGGATTGGTTCCCTTCTTGCCCTCTTCATATCCGAAGATACCCGGAGGGATGGGACCCTGTGCAGGCACACCTCGTTCATTGAAGAAAATGGAGATATACTCCTCCTGGTCCTGTGCGATGCTGATGGCCTGACGCAGTTTCTTCTGCTTTTCCGTATAACCGCCCACGACAGGATCTTCCATATTGAAGGCCATGTAGAAGATGGAGGGCTCCACGGAAGAGACCATTCTAATGCCCTTCTGCTTCATCATATCGCTAAGCCCCATACTGCCGCCCGAACCTATCTGCACCGCTTGGTCGAAGGCTTCAGAGCTGATACCCGAGGCATCGTAGTAGCCCTGCAAAAACTTGTTCCACAGCGGTATACTCTCCTTCTCCAGGGAGTATACCGCTTCATCGATAAACGGAAGGCGCTTGCCGCTGTCTTGCAGCAGGCTTCTCGATATGCCGGAAGCGTTGGCCTCCTGGAGAGAGAGTGTCGGATAGCGCTCCAGGTGAAAGTTGGGGTTTTTCAGAAGCCTGATGCGCCGGTTGGGACTGTTTTCTGCCAGATAGTAGGGTCCGCTACCCACCGGCTGGGTATCGAGCGAAATGTTCTTCTGCTTCAATCCCTTTTGCTGATAGAAGAGGTCAGCCTCCCAGGGGATGGGTGCAAAGAAGTTCATCGCCATCCAGTAGAGAAACTGCGGATACTTTCCGTAAATGCGTATCTCCAGTGTAGTCTCATCGACGACTTTGACACCGGGGATATTGAACTCCCGGAGATCCAGACGCTCCCCTTTTGCAAAGTGCTCTTTGGCAGCTTTGGTGACCTCCTTCGAAAATTCACGCAACCCGACAATATACTGCATCATCGTATCGAGGAGGGGAGAGTGGTACTGGCGTACCGCCATCCGCTTGATGGCATAGGCGTAATCACTTGCAGTCACCCTTCTGCTCTCCTGTTTTGGAAAATCATGTAGCGTATGAATCTTTTTTAGTTCGTCGTCATTCAAGTTGCCATAACGCAGTGTAGCGTCACGCCTCTTTACAAAGGCCGGATGCTCCTGGTAGAAGAGATCGTCTCGAAACCTGAAGCGGTAAAGCGTGAACTTCACCTCAGGGCTCTCAATGCCAACTTCGCTTCCGTTTTCATCCAGATAAATCACCTGCGGCATCTGCGTCAGCGTCAACGGTTCGAGCACATAGGGCTTTTTGAGGTAGTTGTACTGCAGCGGCGGCTCATAGATCTGGGACAGAAAGGTCCACTCGTTGGCATTGTAGGAGCGTACGGGATCAAGATGTTTTGGCGGAGAGGAGAAGACCGAGAAAAGCGTGTTGCTACGGATCTCCTCTTCGGGATACGGTGCGTTCCAGACAGTAGCCTGCAGCGTCATTGTCAAGAGAAGTATCGTTACAAACCACTTTGCCTGCTGCACACTGCTTCCTTGCTTTTTCTAAATTTCAGCGATTTTACCATAACTTCCCTCAATTGGGGTGGTGAATAAAAAAGAGAATATTACTCTTTATTTCATCAGTAAAACTGAATGTTTTTATGGGCAGATTACCGGTGATAAGCTTGAAAAATAATGAATATCATAAGTATATAAAATAATTAACATAAATATTTGAAATTTTATTTCCTTTTAAAGCGGCTTACTCTACAATAGATTCTGCAACAATGACTTTAACAAGAAGGAAGGCTATGGCACGATTAGTAGTAATGGGCGGTGGCGTCTCCGGACACACTGCCGCAACATTCGCAAAAAAGTGGCTGGGCGACGAGCACGAAGTAGTGGTGGTCACCCCAAACTCACAGTGGAACTGGATCCCCTCAAATATCTGGGTAGGCGTCGGACAGATGCAGAAAGAGGATGTCGTATTCCCTCTCGCACCGGTCTATGAGAAAGCGGGTATCGATTACCGTCAGGCAAAGGCAGTCTCCATTCACCCCGAAGGAAAAACAGACAGCGACACACCCTATATTACCATTGAATATACCGGTCAGGGCAAAGAGGGTCAAACCGAAGAGCTCACATATGATTATCTTATCAATGCAACCGGTCCGAAACTGAACTTCGATGCGACACCTGGTCTTGGCAACGGACAGGGACAGCTTGGTGACTATACCGTTTCAGTCTGTACCGCAGACCACGCGATCCACGCGAACCTCGAACTGCAGCAGCTCTTTGAAAAGGCGAAAACCTCAAAGCAGAAAGTACTCGTAGGTACCGGTCACGGTATGTGTACTTGTCAGGGTGCGGCATTCGAATACATCTTCAACATCGAACATGAAGCAAACAAAGCGGGTGTCAGAGACAACCTCGAGATCAAGTGGATCTCCAACGAATCGTTCCTTGGCGACTTCGGAATCGGTGGTCTGCATATCAAACGTGGTATGTACGCGGCAAGCTCCAAACTCTTTGCAGAGTCACTCTTTGTCGAGCGTGGGGTAGACTGGTTGATCGGTGCGCATGTCAACAAGGTCGAAGATGGAAAAGTACACTACGAACTGCTTGACGGCTCCACAGGAGAAGAGGAGTTCGATTTCGCGATGCTTATTCCTCCGTTTGCCGGTGTCGGTCTCAAAGCGTACGACAAGAACGGTGAGGATATGACAGACAAGATCTTCGCACCAAACGGATTCCTCAAGGTCGATGCTGACTATACGGCAAAACCGTATGAGGAGTGGAAAGCGAGTGACTGGCCAAGAACCTACCAGAACCCAGACTATAAGAATATCTTTGCCTGTGGTATCGCCTTTGCACCGCCGCATCCTATCTCCAAGCCGATGAGTTCACCAAACGGCACACCGATCACACCGACACCGCCAAGAACGGGAATGCCTTCAGGTATCATCGGTAAAGCGGTAGCACACTCGATTGTCGACATGATCAAGAAAGGTGACGAAGCGCACCTTCACGAAGCCTCTATGGCGGAGATGGGTGCCGCGTGTGTCGCATCAGCAGGTAAGGGTCTGACTGACGGTACAGCTGCAGCACTGACTGTTTACCCTGTCGTACCGGACTTCGAGAAGTATCCTGGTATCGGACGTGACCTTGACTACACATTCGGTGAGATCGGTCTTGCAGGGCACTGGATCAAACATATCCTGCACCACCTCTTCATCTACAAAGCGAAGCTCAAGCCGGGCTGGACACTGATTCCCGAATAATCCTTCGGGTTGTTCGGAGATTGAATAAAGAAATAAAGTAAGGAGAAACAATGGGAAGTGTAGACCACTCGATTGAAAAGAACATTAAAGCGTATGAGCCAAGCTTTGAAGCAATGGTTCCGACACCTTTTGTAAAATTTATGAGAACCTGTTTGATCTGGCAGTTCATTCGATTTATCGTCATCAACATCAAAATGATCATTGTGGTTCAAAAGAGCCACTAAACCCTTTGCAGGCTCTGGCCTGCACCCTGTCAATTTCCAATATTTCCTACAATTTTCCCTTAATCGAATGTTATAGAAAGTATTGAAAAAGGATGCCCGATGATTAAAGACCTGATAGTCTATCCCGATGAGCGTATTCTGGCCTGCGGCGACGTACGCGGTTTCGATGAGAGTGTGGGCAGACTTTTCGATGACATCAGAGAGACGATGGAGCACCACGGTCTCGATGCACTCAGCGCGATGCAGGTGGCACACCCTTTCAATATGTTCATCGTCAAAAAGGGTGACGAGTACATCGAGTTCGCCAATCCACGCATTCTGCAAAAGAGCAAGCCCTTCGAAGCCGAAGAGCGCAGCAGCTACTACCCCGACATCACTGCCGTCGTCCCCCGCCACGAAAAACTCAAAATCGTCTACGAGGACCGTCACGGCAACACCTGCTATATGGATATCGACAACGACAGACACTTTGCCGCAATGTTTCAGCAGATGATGGACTTCTCGCTTGGCGGCACGATGCTCGACCGTATCGACAAGAAACAGAGAGAGCAGATTCTGGCAGCGCTGGAGGGCAAGGGGCTCGTCCCGCATGCAGGCGATGTCTGCCCTACCTTCTCACGCAAAGACTACTTCGTCTCTTTTGCCGACAAACTCCTTTTTTTCATGGGCCTCTCCCTACTCACACCGCTCTTCAAATTCGAGAAAAGCACAGTTGAGAATATCTACCTCTTCGACAAGATCGCCTTCCCGGCTGTTTTGCTGCTGATGGCAGGCTTCTTTGTCTACGCCTTTTACGAATCGAAAAAGTACAAGCAATGCTCCTCCTGCCAGGTGGGCAACAACATCGGAGTGGTCATCAAACGGAGTGTTGCGGCTATCGCATTTGCTGTGGCGGCTTACTTTTTAGTCAATCCTAACTAAGACTTGTGGCTATCTATAGTAAAGTGGATATCTTTACCAAGCTTCTCTTTTATTAAATCCCCATAAAACTGCATCATGCTGTATATCAAGGTAATAAAAATATCCCCAGGAATACAAAATCCAGCAGATGATAATAGAAAATAGAGAAAAAGTATTAAAGAAAGATAAAAGAAAAAAACCCAAACCAGAACGGTTTGGAGCGAAGAGCGTGCGGTAGAGGATACCGACTATCTCTTTGAGAACTGTGGAGAACGTCTCGCTTTTTTCTTACCTGGTTTCTTACGCTCGACAACTCTTGAGTCACGAGTAAGAAGACCCATAGGCTTGAGGATCGCTCTGAAAGATGGCTCGTACGCTACGAGTGCTTTGGAGATACCGTGCTTTACAGCATCTGCCTGCGCAGAGTAACCGCCGCCCAGTGTAGTCGCTCTGATGTTCAGAGAGTCAAGCTGCTTTGTCGCTTCAAGCGGCAGTCTTACTTTCATCTTCAGTGTTTCATGACCGCCGAGCCATTGGTCGAGTGTTTTGCCGTTGATGAGCATTTCACCATTACCCGGAGTGATCCAGACTTTAGCGATCGCCGCTTTTCTTTTTCCTGTTGCATAAATAGTTGCCATGATTACGCTTCCTTATTGATTTGTGCAGTGTGCGGATGTTCAGAACCGGCATACACTTTCAGTTTCTTGAGCATCTGCTTACCGAGTTTTGTCTTGGGGAGCATCCCTCTTACTGCAAGCTTGTAGAGCTTTTCAGTGTGGTTTTCAAGCATATCGCTGAGCTTCTTGGACTTTGTAGAACCGAAGTAGCCAGAGTGCGTGAAGTACTCTTTTTCATCCATTTTGACACCGGTGAACTTCGCTTTTTCGGCGTTGATGATGACTACGTAGTCACCACAGTCGACGTTTGGTGTGAAAGAGGGCTTGTGCTTTCCTCTGAGAATTGAAGCGACTTCTGTCAGGATACGACCGAAAGTTTTACCTTCTGCATCGACCAGGACCCAGTCACGCTGTACTTCATGAGGTTTTACGACTTTTGTCATTTTCATGATGGTTTCCTTGTTTTGAATAAAAAACTGCAATGCAGCTCTTTTGGTGGACGGATTGTACCCACTTATTCTTAAAATTTATTTAAATTCAGTTTATTTTAAGTTTATAAGCGAAATTCCCTCTTTTTCAAGGTAAACCAACATCCCTTCTGTCGGCTTCTGCAGCAGTGCGCCAACCGCTTTGACATACCATGCAACCTGCTCCTGGTGCTTGAAGCTGTATTGGCGTGAACTCTTGTAGTCAACCACCACCGCACGCTCCCCGTAATCGAGCAGCAGATCCACCTGCTTGAGCTCTCCGTTGTAGCTAAGCGCCTGCTCTTTGCTGATTTTCGCACCCTCAAGCAGCTTCAAAAACGGCTCATGCGCAAGCAGCATCTCTATGCGCCGCCTTATCTCCATAAGCCCCTCGCTTCCGACACGCTGACCGTAGCGGTTCTCCACAGCGACCATGGCTGCGTCAAAACTCTCCAGGTCAAAACTTCCCATCATCTCCAGTGCATAGTGCAGCGCAATACCGAAATGGATGGCCTCAAGGTCCCTCTCCTCATCTTCTTCGCCTTTTACTTCGAGGCGTCCGTAAAAACTTACCTGTTTGGGCAGTGCTTCAGCCTCACAGATATTCTCCTCCTCCGAACTTTCCGAAGCGGTTTTCAAAGTTCCACTGACAAACGGTTGTATTGCCAGCAGGTCAAAAATAGACCCCTCCGGCTTTTTAAGCACAAGCAGTCCCTCTACCGCCCTTGTCAGTGCCACATAGAGCACATTGAGTTTGTCTTTGTGTGACGATACTTTGCGTGCTTCAAGGATCTGCGCATAAACCTCGTCAAAATGCTCCCTGCCCTTGGTGCGGTAGAGGATTCTGTCGATATAGAGGGCATCGTTGTAGTGAAAGATCAGCGGAGCGGTATCGGGGCTGGGCTTGGTCAGCTTGTCCATGACAATGACATAGGGAAACTCCAGCCCTTTGGAGCCATGTATCGTCATAATGTTGGCCCCGTGCACCGAATGGGAGGCGATAGCGATACTTGAGGTTTGAAACTCCTCCAGAAAGGTAGGAATGTCACTGAAAGCGGAAGCAAATTCCAAAAGCTTGAGAATGTTGGGATCCTCATCGAAATAGCCAAACTCCCGTACCAGACGGTCAAGCACCTGCAGCGGCGACATAAACGGATGAAACCATGCCGTGTCTATCTCATCGATTTTCTTCCCGACCCTCTGCAGCAGCGGTTCTGCATCGATTCGCTCCCCGTAAAAGAGGTAGGATGTCATCGCAGCCAGTGCAGCGATCTTGGGCAGATGCTTCAGCGATGAAGAGGTTTTCAGCAGTGTTGCGATACCCTCCTTCTCACACGCCTCCTGCAGTGCCTGTCCATCTTTGTTGGTGCTGACAAGAAAGGCGATCTCATCGACAGCCACGCCTGCATCCATCAGCCGCTTTGCCTGAGCAACCGCCTCCTCAAGCAGGGCCTCGTTCTCGATCACCTCCACATACCCCTCTTTTGCGTTAGGGCCGCTCTTTTGCGGCACATATCCCGGCATCACCGGCTCGAACCAGCGGTTCACCTGGTCGACCACCGCCTTGGCGCTTCGGTAGTTGGTATCCATCTGCTCTATATCGATCTTATAGCGCTCGGCCACCTTGTCGAAAAGCTCCTCCACCCCGCCCCTGAAACGGTAGAGCGACTGCTTGGTATCCCCCACATAGAAGAAACTCCTGAACTCCCCCTGCCCTTTTCCGGCAAAGATTTCGTCTATCATCGGCTTAAGCAGCAGAAACTGCAGTGTGGAGGTATCCTGGAACTCATCGAGCAGAATGTGGCGGAACTTCGCATCGATCTTGAAGTAGATAAACTCCCTGCTGACACTCTCATGCAGCAGCCGGTAGGTGAAGTAGGCAAGGTCATCGAATGTCAACACCCCCGTTGCCACGGCACTGCCTACTACCGCATCCTTGTAGTAGCCGTAAACATCGTAAACGGCCTGAAGCACAATGGCCTCTTTCAGCCGTCCCCACTGCGCCAGAAGCGCCTTGAGTGCCTGGTAGCCTGTCTCTATCTCCGGATGTGTCTTGATATACTTCCTGTAGTTGTTGTGCTCCATCAATGACGGCTTGGCAAAGACACTCTTGCCAAAGAGCACTTTGGCACTGGCCGGTGCGAAGTTGTTGATAGCGGTTTTGGAGGCACCGGATGCGATGACTGCTTCATGGAGTGTATGGCGTGCGGCTTCTATCTTTGCTTCAAGCGTTTTGATGTCTTCAAAGAGTTCCGGAGCTTCCGGCAGGAGAGGATCGGCCTTGTAGAATGTCTGCATCAGGTCGAAGATCTTCATAAAGCGTTTGTCTTCGATGTCGAGTGCAAGCTGCACGAGAGAGCCAAGCCTGCCTTCATGTTCGAGTGTCTCAAGAAAATGCATCTCCAGTTTTTCGTGCGGCTCCTCTTTGGTCACGAAGTCGGGTTCAAGCCCGATCTCAAGAGAGGCTGCACGCAAGATGGAAGCAAAAAAGCTGTCAAGCGTCACGATGTGCGAAGTCGATGTCAGAAAGCGAGAGAGTACCTCTGGCTGTTTGGCAAAGAGCGTCTCTTTGCCCATACCCGTCTGCACACAAACCGCATCGAGAAAGGCTTCATTGTCTCCAAGGTGTTTGAGCGATTCGAGTACACGCTGACGCATCTCGGCAGCAGCTTTGTTGGTAAAGGTCGCCGCCAGAATATTCGACGGTGACTCCCCCATAAAGAGCAGAGAGATGTAGCGTACCGCCAACGCAAAGGTCTTGCCGCTTCCTGCACTTGCCGAGTATGCCAAAAAGGGTTTGAAACTCATAGATACTCCCCCCGTCCGCACATCAGTGCATATTCACAATACTTGCATGTCTGCAGAGACTCACACTTTTGGGCAACGAAACTGTCGGTCTGCTTGAGTGCCACAATGTGCTCTGCAAGCATCTTGTTCTTCTCCTCCAGCGCCTTGATCTCCTCGATCTGCCCCTCTTCGAGTATTTTGACAAAAGCGAGTGTAAGGTTCCGGTAGCGGGGTGCAAGCAGGTGGTGGTAGATACTCATCTGAAAATCGGTCAGTGTTTCAAGATTCTGAACCTTCTGCGCCTGTGCTGTCGAACCGCTTTTGTAATCCAGTACCAGCGTGCCCGTGTCATTCTGGTCCAATCTGTCGATGCGCCCCTTGAAACGCAGACCACCGATCTCTCCTGCTATCTCCTCTTCGCGTGCAACGACACGCCAGCCCTTTTTGAAATGCGCTACCTGTTTTTTGACAAAGGGCTTGAGTTTCTGCGTCCACAGCAGTTTCTGGTACGCTGCCTTGGTATGCTCAAGCGGATGATGCGCATAGAGCAGCTTCTCAAGATTCTGCTGCATCTGTACTTCCTCTTCGTAGCGATCATCACTCTCAAAGAGTGCATCAAGCACCTTGTGCAAAAAGAGCCCCTCGTTGAGTTCCTCCTCCTGGGGTGCCTCTATCTTTTCGATGTAGCGGTAGTAGTACTTCCGTTTGCACTCAAGGTAGGTCTTCAGACGTGAGGGGGACCATTCGATTTTTCCTGCATCGAAGTTATTCACTACCGGATCGCTCTGAACAACAAGCTGTGAGGGCTCGTTATAGAGCAGCTGCAGGGGCACGCAGCTGCATGGTGCCTTCTCAAGGCCAAGCTCGTAGAGGAATTTCGAGGGCAGCCGGTCATCGGCACTGCTGTAGATCAGCACCGCCTCCTTCGCGCTCTCAAGCAGGTGCAGATAGAACTGCTTCTGCAGCGCTTCTCTGTCCGTTTTTGTGGGCAGTCCCGCAAAACGACGCACGGAGGAGTTGAGAAATCGGTCTTTGGCAGTCGTCGCTGGTACGATACTTTCATTGAAATCGACAACCACCACACCGTCAAATACCACACCCCGTGTCTCCAGTACACCAAGCACGGTCACTTTGCCGCCGCGGACATCATCGAGCGTAACCAAAGAGAGCGCCTTGAGCCAGAGAAAGAGCCAGCTCTCAAGCGACTCTTCGTACGATCCAAACAGTCCCAGAAAATCGTTGCGAAGCTCCTCTATGCGCGCCTTGCTTATCTCAAGCAGCCCCAAAGTCTCCAGCACATCGAAAAAAGACGCAATGCCCATCTTCTTCGTACCGCTCAACCCCTCATAGCGCTCCTTTGGCATACCGTAGCGCTCAAGCAGCAAAACGTACTCCTGCTCCCCTGTCTGCAGATACCCAAAGAGTGCATCGCTCTTTTTGTAGACACTTCCGCCGCTGTAGTCGTACCCCATCGCGAAGTTGAGGTTGCCAAGACGGTCAAAGAGCATGAAGTGCTCCTTGAAAGACTCGTCTGGCAGTACCAGCGCTATCTTCTCCGGATCCATGCCGTTTTGCACCATATTCTCTATATTCGCCAGTGCCAGCGCCACCTGCGCTTCACGCTCCTCAACGCTTTTGACACGTACGGAAAGAGAACGCTCCATCGAACTTTGCGACAAGAGGGTGCGGCTGCCAAGATCGAAGCAGACCTCACTGTTCTCCGGGAGATCAATTCCCATTTCCAAAAACCGCTCCTGCATCTTTTTGGTAAAGGCGGAGGTGCGGTAGTGTATCAACAGGGTCGTCTCCCTGGCTGCCTGCTCAAGCAGTTCAAGTTCGAAACGGCTCAGGTACCCCTCAAGAAAGATCTCTATGGTCTCATACTGCTGCACAAATGCCCTGTTGAACCGGTAGTTCTCGGGGATGAAACAGCGATCGGTCAGACTTCTCTTTTCAAGCACCTTGCGGTAGTTCTCCCTGAGTGTTTCAAGAATCTCCAGATGTTCGCCAAACTCTGCGTAGGCGTCTGCCTGCGCCAATGTCTCAATATGTACCTTCTCGCCGGAAAGCTCTTCGAAAAAACGGAAGATCGCCTCTCCTTTGCCAAAGAAGCGCACCAGCCTCCTGTCGAACTTCAGCCCCTCAAAGGCTTCAAAGGCACTTGCCTCTCTAAGCAGCAGCATACGCTGCATCGCATCGACACGCTGCATTCCCGGGAGCAGTACAAGACGCTGTTCGAACTCGTCCATACGCATATAGGCAGGCAGAAAGGTATCGTTTTCAAGTGCGGCAGCGATCTCTGCACGTATGGCTCTGGAGGTTGGATAGATCTGTAGGGTATTCATAAAAAAGAGTATAGCACACACTCAAGTTTTGGCAAAGCAATATTTCAAATTGTCATATCTTATTATGGACAAAGGAAGAAGGTGTCACCCGATGGCGACAAAGGTGCACTCAACCCGTAGGGCGGCGCCTCCATGGCTACGCTTCGCTCCGACCATTTCGGTTCCGAAACTACGAAAGACAAGCAGTTGTCTTTCGCTTACGCTTCTCATGTTTGCACCTGCCAGAGCTATCGGGTGAAACCAAATGCTTATCAGAAGCCCATTACTGTTTACATAAGAAGAGTATAATCACGGCAAAAAAGGACTACCATGTTCAAAACACTTGCCCTCTGGGTACTTGGCGTATTCCTGCTGCTACAACTCATTCAGGTCAAGATCCCCGAGCCTCCAAAGCATATCGATCCTGCAAAGGAGATCAAGGCGCCCGAAAAGATCATGGCGATGCTCAAGCGCTCCTGCTACGACTGTCACTCCTACCAGACAAAGATGCCCTGGTACGGACACATCTCTCCTGTATCTCTGGAGGTCAAGAGCCACATCAAAGAGGGTCGCGAAGCGGTCAATTTTCAGGAGTGGGGAAACTACGACGAGGCTAAGAAACAGAAGATATACAAGGGGATTGCCAAAACCATCAATTTCCGTATGCCGATGCCGATGTATCTGAGCATCCACAAAGATGCACAGCTGACAAAAGCGCAAAGAGACGAGATTGCTGCGTGGGCAAAGAGCCACATCAAAGAGGAAGAGTATTAGAAAACCTGTAGGGTGCGTAATCACACACCCTGATCTCCAATAGCCTACGGATTGAGATATGCAGGCAGGTCGGAGTAGCCGACAGTGTCTTCGTTCACTTCCGCTTTAAGACGCAGGATGTAACGTCCCGGCTTGCTAATGTTCACATCTGCAACCACATACTCACCATTTTTAAGTGGTACATTTTCTACTGAAACATCATCCTTGTCCGTATGGGGTCTGGTGAGCAAAAAGGAGACTTTCACACCCTCCACCGGTTTACCGCTCTTATCTGTCACTCGATATGTAAAGGTATTGGGCCCCTTTTGCAGCAGCACCACCTCTTCGATATTGGCACGCTTGACATGCTCGAGCTCCAGCTTGCCCTTTTTGACACCGTCGATAGCGATAGTGTAATTGCTGTCAAAACGCTTCTTTTTCGCCAAAATGTCATTGATATGCAGATCAGCCTGCTGATACTTCATCATATAGTCATCGGTCTCCTGAACGGGTACCGAAGATGCGGACTTGACTGTCCAGTAGCTAAGCATGATACCTATCACTAAAAAGCCCAAAATCATATGGGGCCAGTAGGAGGTTTGCTTATTTTTTTTTGCCATATCTTATCCTTCTATATATTGGATTGATCAGGAAAAACCAAAACACAACTGCTGAACCAAGCAATACAAGTGCCTGAACAACCCATAAACCCTGTCTCGCATCTTTGATTGTACTGTCAAGCTTGACACCCTTTGCATCAGCAATTTGGTCTGCAAGCTCCGAGAAGCCCTGCACAATACCAATAGCATGCTTATCTTCAATCTTGTTTTTGTCGACGCCTGTCAAGACATCAATTGTTGCATCCATTACATCACTTTTATCATACATAGAAGCCACATCAGATGAAGAGGGAATAAATGCCACCCTTCCTCTCTGCTGTGACTTGTCGGTAATCAAAGCGAAAGGTGCAAAAATAAACAGTACGTAAGGCTTGCTTAGATTCTCTTCATACTTCTTACTATACTTAACCAAATTGAATCTTGCAGGAAAATGTTCATTGGTCGCAATCAAGTATCCATTAACCCCTGTTTTGGCATGCAACTCTTCTGCCATTTTTTTGACATACTGTTGTGCAGCAGAATTTAAAAGGTCATTCTTAAGGATATAGTTTGCATGAAGTAAGAGTGGAAGAAACAAAGCAAGCAAGGCGAACCTTGCTGTTGCTTTTATCATAGGTTAGCCTACGTACAGATGGTTTGGTGTGAGAACTGCCCAAGCAGTATAAATTGCTGTAATTACCATTCCCCAACCAAGTACTTTGTCCATAATTGTAATCATCGTCTATCCTTTCTTATTTCGGATCTTGGAACGCGAATTTCGCATTCTCTTTGCTGATCATCTTGACGTTGTCAAGGCTTCCAACAATCGGTGTGGGATCGTACGGCTTCTGTGCCGATCCCTGCTGTACTTTCATTCCCCATGCTGTCAGGAAAGCAAGAATCGAGAGCAACAGTACCGTTGCAATCAGCATTCCTGTAACACCATTGAGTCCAAATACGGATCTGTTTGTATTTTCTGCCATGCTCTACTCCTTACTCGTTGAGAGACTGAATGTACTCAGTCAGCGCTTTTTCCTGAACCGGTGTGATCATTGTCTTGAATGAAGGCATTCTACCAATGACACCCTTTTTACCATGCTCGAGCACGTGGCTTACCAGTGTCAGGTCATACTCGGCAAGGTTTGGCGCCATACCGTTGTTCCCTTTACCGTCAGCGCCGTGACAGGAAGCACACGCTGCAAATGCTGCAGGCTGCTCACCCTTCATACCACCGGCGATCCATGCCGCGATATCTTCAGCATCTTTGCCTGAAGCCATACCCGGAGGCATTGCACCCATTGGGTAGCCAAGCTGGTTCTGACCGTTGTTGATGACGTGGAGGATCTGCTCTTTTGTCATACGCTTTGTGAAGTCCTGTGCTTTACCGGAAAGACCATCACCGGTTGTTCCGTGGCATGGCGCACACTGAACGAGGAAGATTGACTCACCCATCTCTTTCAGTACTGCTTTATCAGTTGTCTTGTGTGCTTCTTCAAACTTCTTGTTGTAGGCTTTTACCTCTTCGTTCCACTGTCCAATCTGGCTAAACGCGTTAACAGGATATCCCATCGTCCAGTACCAGAGTGCCCAGATCAATGTACCGAGAAACGAGTATGCCCAACCTGCAGGCAGTTCGTTTTTGTACTCACCGATACCGTCCCAGTTTTCTTCAGCAAGTTCACCGCTCGCAGTGTCTGTTTTCATTTGTGCAATATACTTTGCAGCTACCCCGAAAGAGAGTACAGCAATTGCAACTGCACCTATCATTGTAATCGCGTTGATCGGATCACTCAGGTCGATATTCATCTGCTTTACAACGACCAATGTAGCTACAATCAGTACCGCTGCAAATGCCAATGCCTTAATTACTAATGCATTCATTTATTCTGCTCCTTGTTATCAGTCGGGAGAGGATCGGAAGTATTGATGGGGGTGGAGTCAAGCTCGTCATCGAGCGCGATCTTCCCCAGCTTCTCGTAATCCTTCTTCCCTTTTTTTTCACTCCTGTAGAGGTACACGATGTACCCATACAACATCACCACCAGGAAAATGGTCATAAAGAAACTCGCATATCCCTGTAGTTCTCTAATGCCCATCTGTTTACTTTTTCGCCTCGTAGCGGCTTGCCCCAAGGCTGTTGAGGTATGCGATCAGCGCTACCACTTCTGGTACTTTCCCTGCTGCTACCGCATCCTTAACATCCTTGTTTTTCATGTCTGCAGCGATCTTTTTCGCTTCAGCAAGAATCTTTGGCTTATACGCTTCAAATGCCGCTTTCCCTGGCTGAATGTCATCACCGTATGGCACGTTAAATACATTTTTAACTGTTACCGCTTCAGCATAAGCAGTTTCGAGATCTGCAATGTTCTTGAACTGATGTTTGTACGCAGGCATAATAGAACCCGGAACGACTGAAGTCGGCTCCCACATGTGGTTCTCATGCCAGTCTGTCGTTCTGTAGTTTCCTACACGGTGCAGATCCGGGCCTGTTCTCTTTGAACCCCAGAGGAACGGTCTGTCATATGCGTACTCACCGGAGAGTGAATACTGACCATATCTGTCAGTTTCCGCTTTGAACGGACGAATCAGCTGTGAGTGACACGCGATACAGT
>JALWLU010000202.1 GCA_026996325.1 Sulfurovum sp. | reverse complement strand
GGTATTGGTTCGTTTTTTTTGCTATGATAAGAGAAAAAGGAACACTAATGAAACAAAACAGAAAAGTTTTCTCGGCCCTACTCCTGGTCTCTCTACCGCTTTTTGCCTACGCACTGGCATGCGGCATGGTTGCACCGGGGCTTCAGGGAGTGGTGAACGAGGCTGCTGCCCGATACTCAAAAGAACACAATGACACGGCTGTCTGGCTGCTTGTTGAAAAGAACGGCGAGCGAGCGAAGGGAGCTGCCGGATTTTCCGACAGGCAGAAGCAGTTGTTTGCATCGCGCGACCAGATGTTCGAGATAGGCAGTGCCAGCAAAGTATTTACCGGCGTAGCGATCTTTCAGCTGATCGAAGCAGGAAAACTCTCGCTTGATACGAAGCTTAGCCGCTTTTATAAAAAAGGAACCATCGTAAAACTGGCGGACTTTCACGGCAAGAACTACTTCGATGAAGTTACCGTAGGTATGCTGTTACGGCACCGAAGCGGCTTTGTGGACTACCTCAATGTCTTTGGCAGTGACGCCAAAACCATTGCCTACTTCCGCGACAAGAAGAAGCGATACACCTTTGACGATATCATTGCCTTGGCCGCCTCACACGGTGAAGCGAACTTCATCCCCGGCGAGAAGTTCCGCTACTGCAACACCGGATACATCATTCTTGGTGACATCATCGAAAAGGTCAGCGGCATGCCGTGGCGGGAGTATATCCGTACCCGCATCATACAAAAGGCGGGGATGGAACACACCTGGTTCGGTTCACAGATGCCCGAAAAACTGCGCCAAAATATGCCGCAGGGATATGCCATAGGAAAACCGACCTCCATGCCGCCGACACTTGCCGGAAGTGCCGGAGAGATCGTCTCGACACTTGACGACCTTGCACGCTTCATGAAAGCATGGGATGAGGGGAGACTCTATGCCAAACCAGAGACGCTGAAATTGCAAATGACACAGGGATTTGTGAAGATGGATGCGACCATCGAAAACCTGCAATACTCCTACGCCATCATGCGCATCGAAGGTTTCTATGGTCACGGCGGGCAGACCTTCGGGTTTCAGTCCTATCTGGCGTACAACCCGAATAAAAAAGAACTCTACATCGTCGGTGTCAATGACGCATTTGTCTCATCGATGGGACTCTTTTTCGATATGGCAGGCATCGGGCTGAAGCCGGCATCACAAAAGTAGTTTATGCCTTTCTTCTGCCCAAAACTTGAAAAATTTATCATTCTCGATGCTTTGGGAAAACAGCTATGATAAAAAAGTTTCATTTTCTATGGTTTTGCACAATTCTCTGTTATACTGCGAAACAAAAGAATGGAGTATTGCATAGAGGCGTTTTGCAACCAAATCAGGTCTGTTTCTCATAATCGTTTCTTTTACAGGATGGCTCGTAGAGATCTCCAGCGGCAAACTCTCTGATACGCTCGGTGCTGTGGTATGCAAAGAGCGCTATTTGCAGCCTGTCGATGGTGTGTTCGGTGATGTCTCATGCGGTTTTAACTTCGATATGCTTATCAACAGCGCGTTGATCCTGATGATGCTTATAGGCTTTATACTTCTATTTAAGTCATCCAATATGCATGCTAAAAGCATGGAGCAGGAAAGTATTGACCAATAAATCCGAACGCTTAACCCCAACTGCGCTATAATCGTGGCATGATCTTCACCAACGACTCCCTACAAACCATCCTTGCAGATCTTGAAGATGTATTGCAGCGCAAGCAGCACATCAGCTTTGAGGTACTCAACCCCGACCTGCACCGCGGGGTTTACGCCGGTACGCTTGTCGAAGCAGAGGGGAGAGTGTACCGCTACCGCAGTCTGCGTGCGTGGGATGAGCTGGCACAGCTTCTTGGCTGCCGCATGCTGACCCCAGAGCGTGTAGCAGATACACCGCATATCAGAGTGACATTTGAGAAGATCGCCAAGCGTGTATCGTTTCATGATGCCCCGGTATTGGAGAAGGCGGAGAAGTACGGTACCGACTCCCCCTTTGCACAGATACACAAGATGGAGGAACCTGACTTTTTCTACTACTTCCGTCAGGCACTGCACAATGTCACTCTGCCACGTAGAAAGCACATCCTTGACCTTGGTATCAACCGTGCCGATGAGTTTGAGGTGATCCGAAATATGGTTGATAGTAAA
>JALWLU010000201.1 GCA_026996325.1 Sulfurovum sp. | reverse complement strand
TTTCCGTACTGTCCAGGCATCTTTTTACCCTTCTGTACACGTCCTGGCCACTCGGCGTTACCGATAGAACCGATACGTCTACCGAATCTGTGTCCGTGTGAACCTGGTCCGCCGCCGAATCCGTGACGCTTCATACCACCCTGGAAACCTCTACCTTTGGTGTTGAGCGATGTCTTGACGACAGCCGCTTCCGCCAGTGGTGCAGGGTTCAGGTCGCCCGCTTCAGTACCTTCAGCCACTTCGATGGTCATGAACTTGTTGAACTCTTTTGAGATTCCGTACTTGTTCTGCTGACCTTCGATAGCCTTGTTGATCTTCTTTGCGCTGTTGTACGCGACCAGTGCTTTTCCGTCTTCACGTACTTCACACACCTTTGCATCAACGACTTTGAGAAGTGTAACTGGAACACTTGGTACGTCGATGGTTCTGCTCATACCAATTTTTTCTACGATAAATTCCATTCCCTACTCCTACTTGTCCATTGATCTGATCTCAACTTCGATCTCGGGTGCAAGATCCAGCTTCATCAGTGAATCGATTGTATCCGAAGTCGCCGAAACGATGTCGATCATTCTTCCGTGAATTCTGATCTCGAACTGCTCGCGAGAATCTTTGTTCACGTGTGGTGATTTAAGTACGGTGTAACGCTTGATCTTAGTTGGCATTGGAATTGGCCCTCTAATCTCTGCACCTGTACGCTTGACTGCATCTACGATAGCAGCAACTGATCTGTCTAACACGCGGTGATCATAAGCTTTAAGCTTCAATCTGATTTTTTCCATTTTTACCCTTTAAAGAACTCGTTAGAGGCCCTGGCCGCACACCGTAAAACGGGGCATTGAGGACACCTAACATAAATTTAGGAACGCGAATTATATCCAAACTTTCTCAAAGGTGCAACACTTTTCAGTCCAAACTCGCTACAATTTGAAAATATATTTCCTTTCAAAAAGGAAACTATGGAGTATTTCAGTGGATCTTCTTGAACATTTTCACAGCCATCCCCCGCGAAACGACCACTACATTCTGCGAAAAACGACACTGCCAGAACAGGGTGATGTCAACCTCTACGGTGCCAGAGGCTGCGGCAAGACCGCACTGGTGCTTGACTTCCTTGCACAGCAGGATGAGGCTACTCTCTATATCGACCTGGAGGACCCCAGTCTCATTCTCAATACGCTTGATACCCTGCCGCTGCAGGCCTACATCGAAGAGGAGGAGGTAGAGACACTGATCCTCGACCACTACGAAGAGGGAATGCTCGATGAGTTCCCAGAGGTTGCACGCCTCATCGTCATCAGCCGCACACCTCTGAATGATCAGCGCTTTAGACAGGTGCAGCTCTTTCCTCTGGACTATGAGGAGTTCATCGCCTTCGAGCATGGCAGTGCCGCGACCGTTGCCTTCAACCACTTTCTCAAAAGCGGCACCCTGCCGGCGATGGCACGCCACGCAAAGAACACGACACTTGCGATGAAGCAGTTTTTCCAGCAGCAGTTCTCCCCCAACGAGCAGTCGCTCATCCTCATTCTGGCACGCTACAATACCCAACCGATGACCACCCACCAGATCTACAGCTTCACCAAAGAGCACTTCCGCATCTCCAAAGACTTCGTCTATGGTGCCATCAAGCGCTTTCAGGAGGAGGGACTGCTCTACTTCATCGACAATGCCATCAAGCGCAGCGGAAAAAAGATGATACTCTACGACTTCGCCTTTGCCAAATACCTCACCGCCGGACAGCCCTTCGGCATCCAGTTCGACAGTATGGTGGCCCTCACCCTCATCAAACACGCCGTAGCCTTCAAAACCCTTGGCGTGCACGGATATATCACCGATACCTATGAACTCATCATCCCCGCTCCCTTCGAGAGCGAGGAGGCCTTCTGGGTCAAAGCACAGAACAAGTTCTCCATCTTCAAAAAGCACGGCATCTCCAAAGTCACCGTCGTCACCGTCACCAACACCTACGCCTTCGACATCGAGAAGATCCGCTTCGAAGCGATACCCTTTCATGAGTGGAGCATAGCGCACACAGAAAATGAGGAATGAGGAATGAGGAGTGAGGAGTGAGGAGTGAGGAGTGAGGAGTGAGGAGTGAGGAGTGAGGAGTGAGGAGTGAGGAAATTTTGCATGGTTTGGTTAAAGCAAAACTTAAACTTTGTCATTCCTGGCTTGACCAGGAATCTTTACTTCAAACGGAAGAGACGCTGTGCATCCATACATCAAGATCCCGGATCAAGTCCGGGATGACTAAAAAAGGAAGCACCAATTTTACGAAATATGTACCTTTAAGTATATTCATCCCCAGGGCCGAAAATGCACCTAAAGGTATACACTTCGTTAAATTTTCGGTTCCATAGAGCCTAAAAGCAACGAACCCCAATAACCAATACACCAGTTACCAATAACAGACCTAACGTCCAGGATAATACAAGCAATAAATGCCCTATATAATGTCTGAACATCCCACCGCGTATTGCTATAAGCTTCCCTCTGCTATAATTCCCCCGCCTCTTTTCAGACCTGTGCAACGGGACTGAGGGACAACGGGTCAGGACGGGAACGTAGCAGCCCACCCCTCTTTCTCGTGTGCCGCAGCCATCTGGGGAGAGGTCTTACAACTGCAGACAGGTGGCCGAGTGGTCGAAGGCGCACGACTGGAACTCGTGTAGGGTTAATAGCCCTCGAGGGTTCGAATCCCTTCCTGTCTGCCATTTCTCTGCAATTACCAATAATATCCCCTGAAAAATTTACAACATAGAAACTTTATATAGATAAAGCATACTAGGACACTCCAAGAAGTGTCCTATATACTTTAACTCATGATCTATAATACGAGTTAACATATGTACCATTACTTCTAAAGTATCCATTGACTCTTTTAGTTCTTACTGTGCCATTACTGTTAACTTGACCATAATATGCCAAAACCATTGGTTCGGTATTTGATGTCTCACTTTTATTTGACGATGCAGCAAATATACTTGCTGTACCCATTACTAATGCCGCAATAACAGTTGTAACTACTTTATTAGATTTCATTGAATATCCTTTTATGATTAAATCTTAAATACAAGCACTATACTTTAATTATAAGTGCCAACATAACTACCATCTGGAGTTAACTCAAAGCCAGTTCCACCCACATAGTTACCATCAGGTGTCAAAGTAAAAGTGTTACCACTCACATAATTTCCATCAGGTGTAAGGGTAAAAGCATTTGCTGTTGTCCCAACCAAAAGAGTTATTCCCAAAATCATAAGTACCTTTTTCATAACCAATCCTTTTTTAGCTTTAATGACATTTTTTTGTCAATTTCTTTTATCTAATCAGACCTATAAGAGTACGGGGTCCCGTGGCTCTGGAACATATATTGTTTCATATGGCATCTTCATATTTTTTTTAGCCGTATACATACCTTCAACATGCTCAACAGCATGAAGATAGCTACCAAAAAACAAAAAAGCCAATAATGGTAAAAGTATTTTCATAGTACCTCTCCTTAATGGCAATGATAGATACCGGTTTTATGATCCGTATGACAACCCATTGAATCTGTACCACCAGAATGCGCTACAGCCAATTCACTAAATGTTCCAATAAGTAATGCAACTACAAGTAGCTTTTTCATAGCTTGTCTCCTTTGCCGCATAGGGCTTAGTAAATTTGATAAGTTTAAAAAATATTTTTCTTAAACTTGAAGACAGTATATATGAAAAAAATTCGAACGATAAGGTCATATAGAAAATATTTTTTTCTCAAAATGCCAAGTTGTCCTACAAGAGATATGTATTAATGCACTTCTGCTACTCCATCGCTCACTGTATGCCTTAATCAACATGTAAAAGTGCAGTATCTATCTTCAGAGTGTTCATTTTTGATCTTGCTTTTCCCTCTTTGGTCCTGTAGATTTCGCTATATTGATCGGCATGTATCATATTTTTTGATTGGGGTAGTTTGTTTTCGAAATTTTTAATTTCGACTCCTATCTCTGAGTAACCAACTTAAAGCCAAATATTATACCTATTGACTACGCACACACCGCACACGCAATTCTCTGTCCATTCTGACGTGTTCCGCTTCGCCGTACGCAAATGAGAGCTGCCACGCTTCGCGTTTGGGGTCACCGGCATAGGGTGTCGCGCTCCAGAACCAGGCATCGGAGCGGACGGCAAAGCCGCTTTTGAGGGCGGGGCGGTCCCGTTTGAGGTCTACAATAGTGTAGAGTTCGCGAAGTGTCGGTAGGCGCCAGTCGCTAAAACCATCAACCTCGAGCGCATCACAGTAGGCTCTGGCTTCCGCATAGTTTCTGCTTTCAGATGCAACAACACCATTGTCCTGCCAGACCAGTCCCGTCTTCTCATCGAGCTTGGAGGTGGCACCAAACACCAGTGCTGTGAAAAGCAGTGTCAAGAGAGTCAACCGCTTCATTTTGTCTCCTTCGCCGTTTTTTCAGTAATCTCTTTTACACATCGTACCGCATGGTTGGTACTCTTGTAGCTGTAGTAGGTGACTCCTGAACGGAAATCGATGGTCCAGGCCCGGGAAGCATTGGCGGCAAACGGGGTTGATGTCCAGTAGGTACCCTCTGCCGTATGCACAAAGGCATCCAGCACTGCAGGGTTCACTCTGCCAAAATCGACAATGGAGAGCAGTTCCCGAAAGGTTGGCAGCCGCCAACCTTTCAGCCCGTCAAGTGTCAATGTCTGACAATAGTTGACAGCATCCTCCCAGTCTTCCGAACTTTGTGCCGACTCAGCATTATCCTGCCAGTAGATATGATTGCGTTCATCTAGCACCACATCAAGCTTCTCCCCAGCCAGCAGCATGCCCGACAAGAGGAGTAGGGACTGTATCGTCTGTTTCATCATTACACATCTCTCTCTTTTACATTTTACAACCATTATACACTATTTTTTAATCACATATAGTTCGATTCCAAACCCAAAACAGAAATACTAAAGTATGGTATAATTTTCTATACTTACTAGAAATAGGAGAAAATACCCATGTCACAGGACGAAGAAGAGATCATCCACAGTAGTACACTCGAAGAGAATATATGGGTTCATGGTAAACCCGTTGCCAACCTACCCTCATCCGAGCTCAGCATGAGTGAGGAACGAAAATCATATATAAAAAAAGCACTTGAATATGACATCATTGATATCCGTACCTATGCAGGCTACAAAGGGGATCTCATCATCCAAGTCACCACAATGGACCCCGCAGCTGTACCCGCACTCAAGGCGTTGGCACTCGATATGGGATTTGAGACTGCAGCTACCAAAGATGTACTCTCTGTGTACAAAATTTATGCTATCTCTCATCTTGACACAGCCTATGCCCTGAAAGAAGAGGATTAATCCTTTTTCAGAGCAATCCTTCATCCGAAAAGCTGTAATACCCTGCTTTAGTGAGGATCACGTGGTCAAGCAGCTCAATACCCACCAGTTCCGCCACCTCTTTCAACCTCTCCGTAATCTGTAGATCTGCCCGGCTTGGCGTCAATGTACCGGATGGATGGTTATGTGCAACAATGATCCCTGCTGCCCTGTCGCAGATGGCATCGGCAAATACTTCTCTCGGATGAACAAGAGACTGGTTCAGTGTACCGATAAAGACTGTACGTACCTCAATGATATGGGAAGCACCATCCAGGGAGATAGTCAGAAAATACTCCTGCACTCGGTCTGCATAGCTGCGCAGTTCATCATACACATCGGCAGCAGAAATGATTTTCCGGTTTTGCTTCAGCAGCAATCGCCTGCTCAATTCTATGGCTGCCAGGATCTGTGATGCTTTGGCCACTCCCAGTCCATGGATAGCACAAAGTTTTTCCAACGAGAGTTTTTCAAAATCCTTCTCAAGCAGTGCTGCCACATCACGGGAAAGCTTTCTGACATCTTTTCCCTGCACACCCGATCCCAGAAGCACTGCCAACAGCTCTTCACTCTTCAGTGCTGCGGCTCCTTTATGCTTCAGCTTCTCTCTTGGTCTATCCTTTGCATACATATCTGTGACACGTTTCATACCTATAAGTATAGAGAGTTTCTCCCCATCCCCTATCAAAAAATGTCATTTTGTCATTGTTTTTATTTTTTTTTAACCGTGCCGGTGCTATTATTGTCACAAGGAGATATTGAAAAAGCCAAACCCTTTGCGAAGAGGGGACGGAAAGCCATGGGTCTCACGCAGATCGCCAGGTTGCCAATATTGATGTGCTATCCATTAATACTACTTTTTCATCTCTCAGGTATCGGTTGAACAGAAATATACGGTTAAGTTATATTTAATTGTTCATTTATTTTTTATTAATCGAATGTAGCTACAATTGCTACACCGGTTGATTAAATATTTTTTAGTATGAGAACTTCTGCTAAAAACTACAACCACTTTCATCTTGAGGAGGATTGAAATTTGAAACGTATCTATAAACTACTGCTCCCCATCTCTATCGCTACTGTCACCGCACATGCAGCGACAAAAACAATAAAACATACCATTAAAAGCGGCGAATCACTCTATACAATTGCAAAAAAGAACCACACTACCGTTGACACACTCTGCAAACTCAACGGCATCAAGAAGAACAGTCTTCTCAAGGTCGGAAAAGCCATCAAGGTTCCTGCTTCAAAAAACAAAACCGTTGCGAAGAAGCGTACAAAAAAAGCATCTCGCTATACTATTAAAAGCGGAGATACACTCTCCGGCATTGCAAAGAAGCATCACATTTCACTCGCAGCACTCACCAAAGCAAACCATCTGAAAAAAGATGCGACACTCAAGCCCGGTCATACACTCTCCATTCCCGGAAGCAGCGTTCACCATACAACGAAGAAAACAAAGATCGCAAAGAAGACAACAAAAAAATCGGACAAAAGACTGGCACGCGCACTCAAACGTGCAAAAGGAAGCAAAATCGCGAAAGTACAAGTGAAAAAATCAAGAAAGTTCACACTTAGCGACCTTGTATTTGGCAGTGATAAGTTCAATGGAAAAATCTCCAAAAAATCACAAAGAATGATTGAGATCGCAAAGAAAAAACTTGGAAGACGCTATGTATGGGGAGCGACAGGACAGAAGAACACCTTTGACTGCTCCGGTCTGACTACCTATGTCTGCAAGGCAAACGGCATCAAGATCCCAAGACGCGCCATTGAGCAGTCCAAGGTCGGTAAGCCTGTTAAGCGCAGTGAACTCAAACCAGGAGACCTTGTCTTCTTCGACACCTCCAAGCAGCGCAAAGGGTATGTCAACCATGTAGGTATCTACATTGGAAACGGTAAATTCATCCACGCAAGTTCGGCAAAGAAAAAGGTGATCATCACCAGTCTCAAAAAGCCGTTCTACTCTCAGCGCTTCAAAGGTGCACGCAGGGTCGCATCGCTCTAAGCGATACACGCTTTCTTCATTGGCAGGAGACTTTTCTCCTGCACACCTTCTCCCCTCTTTTTCTTTCATCTTTTTCAAAATTTAGAAACTGTTTTGTTGGTCTGGATATTCGTGCTGTTCCAGGGATGGTAATAAAATGCGTCACCCCGGACTTGATCCGGGTTCTTGAGACATCTTTGGAATTGACGCGCAGATTCGCCTCCGCAGGATGACGAATTAAAATACTTTACTCCGCCTCGAGCACCGCGCCGCTGCTGGCGTTGGTCACCAGCGCACGGTACTGCTTGAGCCAGCGGCTCTTGAGCGGTTTAACGATCGGTGTGAAGTTCGCGCGGCGCTTGGCGACCTCTTCATCACTCAGGCGCACTTCAAGAATGTAGTTGTCCACATCGATGTGGATCTCGTCACCATCTTCGAGAAGTCCGATCATTCCTCCCTCTGCCGCTTCAGGACTGACATGCCCGATGCTAGCCCCCCTGGTAGCACCGGAGAAGCGTCCGTCGGTAATGAGCGCGACCTTGTCGCCAAGCCCCATTCCCATAATGAGAGAGGTCGGTGAGAGCATCTCCTGCATTCCAGGACCTCCACGCGGCCCTTCGTAACGGATGACAACCACGTTGCCGGCTTTCACCTTACCGCCGATGATCCCCTCGATGGCTTCATCCTGCGAGTTGAAGCAGACAGCCGTTCCAGTAAAGACGCGGTCACCGGTAATCCCTGCCGTTTTGATGACCGCACCCTGCTCTGCAAGGTTACCGTAGAGAATGGCAAGCCCGCCCACTTCGGAGTAGGGGTTGTCGATGGTGTGGATGATCTCCGTATCGAGGATCTTCGCATCCTTGATACGCTCGTAGAGCGACTCCCCTGTGACGGTCGGATTGTCAATGAGGATGTCATCTCCGCGTTTTTTCATCTCGTTCATCACGGCACTCACGCCGCCGGCCTTGTTGATATCTTCCATATGTACCGTAGTCAGTGACGGAGAGATCTTGGCAATATGCGAAACACGTTTGCTGATAGCGTTGATGTCCTGCAGGTTGAAGTCCACGCCCGCTTCGTTGGCGATAGCCAGCATATGCAAAACCGTATTGGAGCTTCCGCCCATTGCCATATCGACCGCAAAAGCGTTGCGTACAGCATTTTCGTTCAGAATATTACGCAGCCTGAACTTCTCACGCGCTGCCGCTTCCATTTTGGCTATCTCGCAGATACGTCGCGCCGCTTTGCGGTAGAGTGCCTCACGCTCAGGTGTAAGCGCAAGAATGGTGCCGTTACCCGGCAGTGCAATACCCATAGCCTCCATCAGTGTGTTCATGGAATTTGCAGTGAACATCCCCGAACAGCTTCCGCCGCTTGGACAAGCATTGCACTCGATGTCGGTCAGCTCCGCTTCATCGATCTCGCCGGCTTCGAACTGCCCTACCGCCTCGAACGCTGTTGCAAGGTCAATAGGCGTACCGTCTGCCTTGTGCCCTGCCGCCATAGGACCGCCTGAGACAAATACAGTCGGCACATCGACACGCAGCGCACCCATAATCATACCCGGTACGATCTTGTCACAGTTCGGTACGGCGATCATCGCGTCGAGCTTGTGCGCGTTCATCACCGTCTCTATGGAGTTGGCAATGATCTCGCGACTTGGCAGGGAGTAGAGCATCCCGTCATGGCCCATTGCGATACCGTCATCGACACCGATGGTGTTGAACTCAAAAGGAACACAGCCGTTGGCACGGATCTCCTCTTTGATGATCTCCCCTACCTTGTTCAGGAAGTAGTGCCCCGGAATCAGCTCGATAAAGGAGTTGGCCACCCCGATAAAAGGTTTGTCAAAGTCCTCGTCCTTCAACCCGGTTGCCCGCAGCAGACTTCGGTGTGGAGCGCGGTTGTGCCCCTTTTTAATCTCGTCACTTCTCATAATTGTGTGCCTTTTTTAAAAATTTTGTCGATTATAGCACATTTACTATTTACATTTAAAAAAAAATTGGTTATAATCGCACTCCAATTTCAGGTATACCACTTGAAAACGGTATGGATATGCGGGCGTAGCTCAGGGGTAGAGCATCACCTTGCCAACTG
>JALWLU010000200.1 GCA_026996325.1 Sulfurovum sp. | reverse complement strand
TCTTTCGCGTATTTCCGACAGACCGAAGTGCCTGCTTGACATTGGCTGTGGAAGTGGAGGTGTTTTCCGTGCACTTACGTGGCAGCCTGCATGCTTTGTTGGTATGGATTTTGCGGACGGGATGCTTACACGCCACCCCAAAGCGGACAACGTAACCCTCCTGAAACGTGATTTCAACACAGAAGATGCCTTCAAAGGACTTGATGCTTTTGCCTTTGAGCGCATCATCTCCTCTTCGGCACTCCAATGGGCGGATAATCTCGATGGTGTACTTGCCAACATCGCTGCACTCAATACGCCTGTCTCACTGGCGATCTTCACTGCCAATACCTTCAAAACCCTCTACCAAACCGCCAACCTTCCGCCACTGCTGCGCAGCAGGGAAGAGACCGTCAAACTGCTTGAAAAACATTTTCAGGGTGAGATAGAAGTGTTGGAATATACACTTACATTCAGTTCGGTCAGAGAGATGTTCCGCTACATGAAACAAAGCGGTGTCGGGGCAGGACGTAACGTGCTTGGCTACAAAGAGATGAAACAGCTTATGCAGACCTATCCACTTGACTATCTGGAGTATGAGATCGTACTCCTTCATGAGAAGCAGTCAAGATGACATTTACCAACGAACCCCTCCACACCATCCTTTCTCACCTTGAAGCGCTGCTGCAAAGCAAGCAGCACATCAGCTTTGAGGTACTCAACCCAGACTTGCACCGTGGGGTTTACGCCGGTACGCTTGTCGAAGCAGAGGGGAGGGCGTACCGCTACCGCAGTCTGCGTGCGTGGGATGAGCTGGCACAACTGCTTGGCTGCCGCATGCTGACCCCGGAGCGTGTAGCAGATACACCACATATCAGGGTGACATTTGAAAAGATAAGCAAAAACGCATCTTTTCATAATATGCCGGTATTGCAGAGAGAGGAGAAGTACGGCACCGACTCCCCCTTTGCACAGATACACAAGATGGAGGAACCGGACTTTTTCTACTACTTCCGTCAGGCACTGCACAATGTCACTCTGCCACGCAGAAAACGCATCCTTGATCTTGGCATCAACCGTGCCGATGAGTTTGAAGTGATCCGAAATATGGTTGATATTAAACAATATCAATCCATGGAACTCGTGGGCATCGACCACTCCCAAAGTGCCATAGAAGCCGCACGTACAGCCTTTCCTGAGCCAAACGCCCGTTTCTACACCCACGACATTAACACCCTTGACACACTCGATCTGGGACGCTTCGACCTGCTCATCTCCATAGGCACACTGCAAAGCCCCGGCATCGCCTTCAAACCGCTGCTAATGGAGCTGGTACAGACCCACCTAAGCAATGAGAGCGCCCTCATCCTCGGCTTCCCCAACGCAAGATGGCAGGACGGCGAACTGGTCTACGGTGCAAAAGCTCCTAACTACACCATGAGCGAAATGAGCCTGGTACTCAACGACCTGATGTTCGCCAAACGCTACCTCCAGCAGAAACGCTACCGCGTGACTGTAACGGGGAGGGGGTATCTTTTTTTGACGGCGACGAAGATAGGGGTGAATAATAGGGAGTAGGTTTTTAGGGAGTAGGGAGCAGTTTAACCTTTCTCGTTACCATGCTCCTGCGTGGTAATGCATAGTTGAATTTACATAAAAACACTTCCACTCGGATCAGGGGTTCTATAGAATATTGAGTAATTTTTTCTTTGGTTTTTGCATCTTCTCCTCCAAAAATAAAAGGACATTGTGTCTGTTAGATAGCGTCAAAAATTTTCTGTAAATTCTTCCTCAGCCTCCTCAGATTGTACCAAATTATCCCAAGAAACATACTTTCGATCCAGCCACTTGGCATTGGTGTCTACTGCCAGCGGCACCAACAGGCGCAGTACAGAGTTGTCTCCGGGGAAAGCACCAACCACTTTCGTTCTTCTTTTAACCTCCTTGTTGAATCGTTCCAGTACATTCGTAGAATGGATTTTCCTGTGATGGGATTTTGGGAACGACAGAAATATCAGCACATCCATCAGGTTGTCTGAAAGAAATTTAATGAGCTTGGGATGAGATGCTTCATACACTCCTGCCATACCATTGGCATAATCGATGGCATCCTCCAATGTTTTAGACTGCAACATCACATTGATATCTTCAAGGATAGATTTGCTATCCTTTTGAGGTACGACTTTCAAGAGATTTCTCTTA
>JALWLU010000199.1 GCA_026996325.1 Sulfurovum sp. | reverse complement strand
AAGAAGCATATGGTAACAACTCTTGCAACGCCGCTTTGCGGCACTCATGCTTCGCTTGAGCCTGTCGGCAACGGCAGGCCTAGACAAATAACTACCCACGACAGAACCCGGCTTATCGTCGCTCCTGATAATCTTTCATACCTCTTGATTCCATAAATGTCGTCATTGTCTCTTTCGGAAGCGGTTCTGAAAAGTAATACCCCTGAATCAGATGACACCCGTTCTCCATAAGATACTCAAGCTGTGCCTTGGTTTCGACCCCCTCGGCGACAATATCGAGATTGAGACTCTGTGCGAGCACAATGATCGCTTTTGAGATGGCGCGGTCCTCCTCATCGAAAGGAAGGTCCTGTATAAAGGAGCGGTCTATCTTCAGGGTCTTTACCGGAAGTCGTTTGATGTGTGCCAGGGAGGAGTAGCCTGTGCCGAAGTCGTCGATGGCGACTTTTATTTTGAGATCTCTGAGCATCTCCAATACCTCAATCGACTTTTCGGGGTCATGCATCATCTGGCTTTCAGTGATTTCAAACTTGAGCTTTTTGATATCAAATCCAATGCCCTTTGCCGTATCGAGAAGTTGGTTGATGAAGTCTCTGTTCATCAGCTGTTTAATGGAGAGATTCAATGAAAGTATACCCGGGTTGTAACCCTGGTCGTACCACATTTTTATGTCACGCATCGACTGCTCCATAACGATCCGGTCGACTTCAACAATGAGATGGCTCTCTTCTGCTATGAGGATGAAACTGTCCGGTGTGAGCATACCGAATGTCGGGTGTGCCCACCGCACCAGTGCTTCCATGCCTACGATCTTCCCGCTCGTTGCATCGATCTGTGGCTGATAGTATACACTGAAGTCTCTGTTTTTGATCGCCTTTCTCAGCTCCTTCTCCATCATAGCCTTTTGTAGTGCGAATCTGGTCATCTCTTCTGAATAGAACTGATAGTTGTCCCGCCCCATCTCTTTTGCTTTGTACATTGCCGTATCAGCATATTTGAGCAAATCCTGCTTTTCGGTTGCATCTTTAGGGTAGATGCTGATGCCGATACTGGCTGAAAGATGCAGCTCATGTTCGTTGATCGTAATGGGGGCTTTGAGGCTTTCATTCAGTTTTTGGGCGATCACTGCCGTTGCGGATGCACGCTCAAGGTTTTGGATCAGTACTGTAAACTCGTCTCCGCCAAGTCTGGCAAGCGTATCTTCGCTGCGAAGACACCGAAGAAAACGTTTGGCTACAATCTGCAGTACGGCATCACCGAAATCGTGGCCCAATGTATCGTTGATCTGTTTGAAGTTATCGAGGTCAATGAAAAGCAGTGCAAGTTTCTCCTGTCTGCTTTTGGCCCTGCTAATGGACTGCTGAAGCCTATCCTCAAAGAGAGTGCGGTTTGGCAGGCCGGTAAGCGCATCGTGGTATGCCTGAAAATTGAGCAGTTCCGTCTGCCGTTTCAGCTTCGCCTCTATGGCCTTTTTGTGGGTGATATCCTGTGTATAGCGTGTCAGTCCGATGATATTGCCGCTCTCGTCCTTGAGGACGGAAACCGAAATGCTCGTATGGATGATGCGTCCGTCTTTGGTGCATTTGTCGATCTCACCCTGATAGAATTCGTTGGCAAGTACCATTTGCCTGATCTTTTTGAGCCGTATGGCATCCTCTGGCAGAAAGAGTATGTCGATGGGTTTCCCGATCATCTCTTCGGCACTGTAGCCGTGAATAATCGTTGCCCCCTGATTCCAGTAGGTGACAATGTCATCAAGGTCAGTGGAGACGACTGAGTCCTTGATCTGTTCAAGTATCTGTGCCTGTTCTCTCTGGCGGTTTTCCGCTTCTACCTGTTCACTGATATCGATATCGAAGATGATGCCCACCTCTTTGTCATGGAAGGTCCTGTACTGGACATAGGATTGTACAGGGTAGGTGCTGCCATCTTTTTTGGTATGGATGGTGCGGTTGAAAATATGTCCCTTTTTGATCACTTCCTCTTCCATTCTCTGGACTTTTTCTCTGCTTAGAGTACGGTTGATATGGAAGATGTCCATCTGGTACATCTCTTCTCTGCTGTACCCCAGTTTGTTCAGTGCTGCCTGGTTGACGTAAAGGTAGCGGTAGGTCCCATTTTCAATAATATAGACTTCATTGGTGGAGTGTTCGATAATGGAAGCAAGCTCCTGGTTATAGGTTTGCAGCTGTACCTGGTCACTGATGTCAAGCGTGGTACCTATGAGTGTGACAGGGTTGCCGGAATCGTCGAAAAGGATCTTGCCGTTAAGCAGCAGGTGTATATGTCTTCCGTCCGTCCGTACAGCCTCGACCTGCAGTGTTTTGATCTCTCCGTCAAGCCCCTCTTGCAATACCTTCATGACTTTGGGTCTGTCACGGGGTATGACCATGGAGATAAAGGTATCGAGGGTAGGGTGTGTCTTTTCAGGGTCGAGTCCGTAGATGCGGTAGCTTTCCCGTGACCATTTGGACTGTTTCGTACGCAGGTCGATCTCCCAGCTTCCGAAGTGGCCGATCTCCTGTGCTTTTCGCAGAGACTCCTTTTTTGCCCGTAACAGTTTAGCATTGGCTTCAAGGCGTTTGTTCTCTTCACTCATCTCCGCAATGGTGACATCAAGAAGGTGGGAGAGTGCCTTGATCGACTTTTGATAATCGTTAAGTACAAAGGCAGTTTCGTTCTCTATAGGGGGATTCGCTTGTTTCTTAGGTGACACATCGGATTCATTCAAGGCAAGCAATGTCATAGACTGATTGAGCAGTTGCGGCTGTGTCGGAAAGGAGAAGAATTCACCATAAGTGAAAAAACCGGAAACATCGGCTAACTCCTGCAGCGGTTGTATCTCCTCTTCGATGAGATCAGGCATGAATCGCCGTCTTGCCATACAGGAGTAGACAAAAATCGATTCTGTCGGATGATGCTGCAGACATGCTTTTGTCTGTCCAATATGCATCAGTACACTTTCAACATCCCCGTATCCGAAGCGAACAGTGTCTCCCTCCTGAAAATCTCCTGCAAAGGAGAGTGAACCATCATCATGTTTTCCCAGTACAGCCCTCGCTATAGCGTTGTCCCCCCGCTGTATGATCAGCGGAAACTCAATGCCGATAGCCGGAAGCTGCCGGGCTACCTCTTCACCAAGATAGTGGCGGTACACATCGTATGCCGGTTGATCATCGAGTGTGTAGAGCCTGTTCTGGGAAACTTTTGTGACCCGCATGCTTTTCCCGATAGGCTGCCAATTGAAACAGTAGTCGGTGTGAATTTTAAGATCGGGATTATGGAAAACAACGCCTACTGCCCCATTGTGTGAAAATTTGTTGTTTGAAAAGATAGAGGTTTTTTTAAAACGGTTGCCATCACCGGCCATACCACCGGCGATAACGGTTCTGGTGTTAAGAGTGTCAATACCTTTAATGAACTGCTCTCCATTGCAGTGCAGTCCATCTGTAAAAACGATCATCAGCTCCGGTTGGGAAGAGAGGAGCTCTTTGGCAAGTGCACTGCCCAATTGAAAACTGTCGGTACAGGACTCTATAAGCAGGGACTGCATCGTGGTTTTTGTAAATTGTGTCAGTGAGACGACTGTATCTGCTGTAGTGACACGGCCGTTACAGATCTCGCCATCCGTGGTTACACCGATGAGGGTTGCACTTGGGAGGATGGAGAGAATTGTGTCGCGGACGGCAAGAATCTCTTCTTTCTCAGTTAATGAGGTGAATACCTGAATAAAAAGGGTTTCGTTGTCTACAATATGGTGCTTCGCAAGAAACTTTTGAAAAGCTTCAGAAGAGTAAAAAGGGGTATTGTAGGTTTTCATGACTGTTCCTCATCTTTGTATAATTATAACATATATTTAAAGTAAACTATTAAGAAATTTCAATTTCAAGTTTCTATATAGCCATTGAAGCAGAAAGGTGTGCGCTAACCAAATTGGTGACGATAAGAGACATTTTTACTCTTAAATCTGGAAACTGCTTCCAAGCCAAGATAGATTTACGTAACTTGGTTATAATAATCCAACTTTACAGACGAACAAAAGGAGTTTATAATGGGTATCTTTGAAGATGACGATGATGACTACGGAATGGATTTTATGGGGAGAACACCTAAATCAGCCTATTTTGAAACGGCAAAGACAGCCAATCAGAACATTGTAGAGCAAGAACTCGAGAAGGTTTTCCGCCGTCTGGCGGTTGCAGAACGTATGCTCGAGGAGCGGGGGCTTGATGAAGAGCTTGAGAAGCAGATTAAAGCGACAGTGATTGACGAAGATATCGACGATCGCACCGCGACAGTCTTTATCGATCTTGTCTCCTCCATCGTTACACAGTGTGAGTAGGTTCGGTACGATACGATGAGAAAGCTGCTGATCGTACTGGTGCTGCCGGTGCTGCTTGCAGCCAAGGTCCATTACGCCAAGGTAGAGCCCTTTGAGACGGTAACGCTCAAGGCTGCCGCAGGCGGTGAGGTGCTCGATGTCGATCTGGATGCCGAAGGTACACTGGTGACCGATGGACGCGTGGTCCTCATTGATGACAGGCTCAACCGTACCGATCTGAATACGACGCAGGAGAGCCTTGCGCTGTATGAAGAGATGCTGGGTATCAATCAGGAGATCGCCAGCTCGCTTGCAGAGACCGTCAAGCGGCAGGAGGGCTACTACAACCGTATCTCCAAACTCGCCACTGCTTCCAAGACACAAAAAGACAATGCCTACAACGCTTTCGCTTCGGCAAAGACCCAGTATCTGAGCACCAAAGAGAAGATCGCTTCGTTGAAAAAGCAGATTCTCGACCTGCGCTACAAGATCGATATGTTAAAAGATACGATTGAAAAGAAGTCTGTCGTGCTGCACAACCGCTATCTTGACAAGCTGATGGTAAGAGAGGGTGACTATGTTGCTCCGGGCTCACCGCTTGCGCGTGTGAACGATATGACAAAGGCGAAGCTGGTACTCTTCCTTGAGGCTGAAGAGCTGCCCGGTATCGAGCAGAAGCGTGTATTTCTCAATGAGAAAGAGACACCCTACCGTGTCAATAAAGTGTGGCGTGTGGCCGATGAGAAGTACATCTCATCCTATCGTGCGGAGATCTACATTCCCGCACCCAAATCCAATTTTTCAAAACTGATGAAGGTGGAACTGAAATGAGTGAGGTTGTACATACAGCCTGCGGGCTGGACTGCTACGATGCCTGCCGTATTGTTACAGACAAAGAGAGTTTCCCCAAAATGCATGGCGACAGGGAGCACCCTGCCGGTAACGGGGCGCTCTGTGCACTGATCAACAAGTCTATCCACGAAGCCGGGCGCATTACCCAGCCGCGCATTGACGGCAAAGTGGTCAGTATGGAAGAGGCTATGGCGGCGGTTGCCGAGGCGTTCAAGGCGGAGCGTTCACTGCTCTGGCGGGGTTCTGGCAACCTTGGTGTGATGCAAGAGGTAACCAACCTCTTTATGGAAAAAGTAGGCGGCTCGCTGACACACGGCTCACTCTGTGATGCCGCCGGAGAGGCGGGCATACTGCTCGGGCGCGGTGTGCACCGCAACTTGCCTGTCGAGCAGATCGCCAAGGCCGAGACGGTTGTGGTGTGGGGGCGCAACGTTACGGTCACCAACGCCCACCTGATGCCTTTTTTGGAAGGCAAAAAGCTGGTGGTTATTGATCCGGTGAAAACAGCGATTGCCAAGAAGGCGGACCTGCATATGCAGATAGAGCCGCGGATGGACTACTATGTGGCGATACTGCTGGCGCGCTTTGTCTTCATGGAGGATGGTGAAGACCTTGAGTGGCTCGAGGAGTTCGCACCGGAATTCGAAGACTTTTACGACTATACCAGAGAGCACCGTATCAAGGCGATTTTGGAGCATATCGGTACCGACCTTGGGGAGATGGGAAGCATTCTGGAACTGATGCGCGACCAAAAAGTTGTTTTTCTGGTCGGTGCAGGGGTACAGAAGTATTCGACAGGTTCGTATGCCCTGCAGGCCATAGATGCACTTGCGGCTGTGCTTGGGCTTTTTGGCAAAGAGGGGTGCGGTGTGCACTACCTTGGTGACTCGAAGCTTGGGTTCGAGAACCCCTTTAGGGTCAAGACCACAAGTGTACCCAAGGCGACGACCAACTTCTCCTACTTCGATACAGTACTGGTTCAGGGCGGAAACCCCGCCGCTTCCATGCCCGACAGCAACCGGGTGAAGCGTGAGCTAGAGGGTGTGGAGAATCTGATCTACTTCGGGCTCTATGAAAATGAAACCTCTCAGATGGCACGCATTGTCATTCCTGCAAAGAACTTCTTTGAAAAAGAGGATGTGCGGCTAAGTTACGGGCACCACTACGTACAGAAGATGAACCGGGTGGTAGAGAGCGAAATCGGTATCAGCGAGTACGACTTTACAAAGTATCTCTTCGAGGCTTTTGGTTTTGACGGACTCGAAAGCGAAGCGGCATACATCGAAAAGTGGCTTTCGCAGTGTGAAGAGAAGAACGGTTTTCTCTGCTCTCCCGCGCACGAGGAGACCCCCTACGAAGAGGGCTTTGGGGAGTCGGGTGATGACGAGTTCGAGTTCATCGACGACTACGACGATGATTTTATCAATCCAAAACGCTTTACGAAGTATAGAAAGAAGAGTACGAAAAAGCCCAAGGATGAAACTTTCTGGCTGCTTTCACCCAAGTCGCCAAAGTCGCTCAATACGCAGTTTTTCAGAGATGACAGGGTGCAGATACACCCCGAAGTGGGTTTTGGGGAGGGAGAGGAGGTACGCCTGGTCTCAGAGCACGGTGAACATACTTTCAGGGTGCACCTGAACGAAGATATCCGCCCCAACTGTGTGGTCGTAACCAACAACACGGTTGGCATAAACCATCTTACACCGGCAATCTTGAGCGAGGAGGGGCACAACGCCTGCTATCAGGAGGTCAAGGTCCGTATAGAGGCGCTTTAGCCAAAGTAGCTTTTGGCGAAGATGAGCGAAGCGAACAGCACGATGGTCATCGCGCCGAAGAAGCGGATGTAGTGGCGGTTTCCTATCATCATCGCCACAAACGTGCCTGTGAGGTTCATCAGAATCGAAAAACCAAAGAGTATGAACATCAGCAGGGTTTCGCTTTGGGGCAGCTCTGTGGGTCGCTCATCGGGCAGAATGAAAGTCTGTAGCCCCACTGCCAGCATCCAGAGATAGACAAACACCGAAAAGAATGCCAGCCAGAAGAGAAACTGAATCTTGCCGCTTCTGTAACGCATACCCAACCTTTTTTCTTTTGCTGCGATTATACGGCAACTATTCTGAAAGTGCCAGAAGAGCGTTTCAACCCTGAAGCCTAACGATACTCTGCTATAATAGCAACACACTTTTATATAACAATGGAACACAACGATGACACTTGAAGCAATCGACAAGCAGTATGTACTGGGAACCTATGCACGCGACTACACCAACTTCGTCAAAGGGGTGGGCTCGACACTCTACGATGAAAACGGACGTGACTACATCGACTTCGCATCCGGAATCGCGGTAAACTCCGTAGGACACGCCAACCCGCGCCTGACGGATGCTATCTGCGAGCAGGCGAAGAAGATCATTCACATCTCCAATCTGCAGGTGATAGAGCCGCAGGCGAAGCTTGCCAAGCGTATGGTGGAGCTCAGCGGGTACGATATGGGTGTATTCTTCGCAAACTCCGGTGCGGAGGCGAACGAAGGGGCTATCAAGATCGCCCGAAAGTATGGAGAGACGAACTTTGAGAAGAAGCGCTACAAAGTTATTACGCTGGAGCACTCCTTTCATGGGCGTACCATCACCACCGTCAAGGCGACAGGCCAGGAGAGTTTCCATACGCCGCACTTCTCTCCCTATCCGGACGGTTTTGGCTATATGCCGAGCATCGAGGATATCTACGATGCCATCGATGATGAGACGGTAGCGGTACTGCTGGAGCTGGTTCAGGGTGAGGGCGGTGTGCAGCCGTTTGAAAAAGAGCAGGTACAAAAGCTCGCTGCACACCTTAAAGCAAAAGATGTACTGCTCATCATCGATGAGGTCCAGACGGGCGTCTACCGTACTGGAGAGTTCCTGGCAAGCAACCTCTACGAGATAGAACCGGATATCGTGACACTGGCAAAAGGGCTTGGCGGCGGGGTACCCATCGGTGCGGTGATGACAAAGCACAAGGATGTGTTTAAACCTGGAGATCACGGCAGTACATTTGGCGGGAACTACCTTAGTACGGCCGCGGGGCTTGCGGTACTTGATATCCTCTCCGAGCTCTACGACAGCGGTGCGCTGCATGAGACACTGCTCTATTTCGAGCAGAAGCTGCAGGATGTCGCTGCGCGGCACACGGCGCTCTTTGAAAAAGAGGTTGGGCTTGGGCTGATGCGCGGCTTGCGTGCCAAAGATGCCAAGGTTCAGGGTGACATCATCAAGCAGAGTATGAAAGAGGGGCTTGTGGTACTCAAAGCAGGACGCAATACCGTCCGCTTCCTGCCAAGCCTCACCATCACCAAAGCGGAAATCGACGAGGGGTTCAAGCGTTTTGAAGCGGCTCTTACTTCTGTGTAGTCTTGCGCTGGCGCCTCTGGGGGCGGATGAGCTTAAAGAGATTCTCTCCAAGAACAAGACACTGCTGTTCGAGTACGATCAGCAGATCAACGAACTTGAAAGCGACAAGCTCTCCAATAGCTGGATCAATCCGGTTATTTTGCGATACAACCAGAACCATTCGACACAGTTTCCCGGACAGACCATCAAGACGGGAAACTATTCGGTATCGATAGACCAGCCTATTTTCCGCTCCGGAGGCATCTACTATGCGATCAAGTATGCTGATACCTACCGTTTGGCAAACCGTACGGACATCGTGCTCAAACGCCGTCAGATGATCGGTGATGCGGTCTCCATACTTTTTCAGCTTAAAAAGAACAAACTGCAGCAGCAGAAGCTGAAACTGCAGATAGAAAATGACAAGATAGATATCCGTCAGAAGCGAGACAGCTACAATGCGGGCCTGCTTGACAGCAGTTTCCTTGACCAGGCGATTTTGAAGAAGAGTCAGGATGAGGCGAACCTGCTTGAGCTTCAGCTTAATCTGCTTGAGCTCAAACAGCGTTTTTCACTGCTCAGTGACAAAAAACCCGAGAAGCTGAAACTGCCGAAGCTGAAACTCATCAGCAAAGAAAACTACCGCAGGGAAAACCTCGAACTCAAGCGCGACACGCTGCTGGCTGAGGAGAGTGAGTATCAAAAACATATGACTATCGCCAAGTACTTACCTGCTGTATCGTTGCAGGGGCAGTATATTGATGGTGACCTTAATCCACTTTGGGGGGGAGGCTTGAAAGAGCGTTACTACAATTACGGTTTCTCTGTCTCTATGCCCATCGACATCAATGCCTATCCCGATATCGAATCGAGCAAAGTGGCAAGGCTGCGTGCAGCCACACAGGTGCTTGACCGCAAAAAGACGGTCGATGAGGAGTATGAGTGGATCAGAAACTCTCTGCATATTCTCGACAAAAAAATTGCACTGGCACGCAAGGATGAAAAGGTATATTCAAGTCTCTACAAGCTGACAAAGAACCTGGCAGAGGCCGGTGAGAAGACATCGCTCGATGTCGCGGTAATGCGAAACTCCAGGGAGATCAGAAAGATCGACCAGAAGATCTATCAGATAGACAAGCAGATACAGCTGCTGAAACTCTACATACGGGTGGAAAATGTACTTTAATGAATATATGAACGAATGGCTCTACGGAGAGAACGGATACTACCGCCGCTTCAAAGCCATAGGAAAGCATGGTGACTTCTACACGGCAGTGAGTACCAGCTCCTTTTTCGGTGCCAGCATCGCCAATGAACTTTTTAAGCTTATTGAGCAGGGAAGAGCACAGAGAGATGGCTGGCTCATCGAAGTGGGGGCACATCAGGGCTACCTGCTGTGCGATATGATCCAGTGGCTCTACACTTGTGATCCCACACTTGTAAAGACGATGCGCTTTGGTATTGTCGAGCGCCAGCCTGAGGTGCGCAAGGCACAGTTGGCGTACATCAAATCACGTTTTGGTGACGATGTGCAGGTGACGCACTTTGAAGATCTCTCCGAAGTGTATGCCGAGTATGCCTTTGTGGTGGCAAACGAGATTTTCGATGCCTTTCCCTGTGAGCTCTACAAGGATGAAAAGCTTGCCATGGTGGAGAACCATACCATAAGCTGGGTCGATGCACCCGAAGCAACAAAGGCATGGGCAAAAAGTCACTATCTGCAGACAGGGGAGATCGCTACAGGGTATGAAGCGTTTGCCAAGGCGATGGCGCAGGGTATCGAAAAATGTGACTTTGTCACGTTCGATTATGGGGAGAAGTATGTCCGAAACGACTTCTCCATCAGGGTTTACCGCAAGCATGAAACCTTTCCTCTCTTTGATGAGGATTTAAAGTTGGAGGAGTCGTTTGGGAATGACGATATCACCTACGATGTGAACTTCGCCCATGTGCTCGAAGCGTTCAAAGCGGCAGGTTTCAGAGAAGAGGCGTATGAGACGCAGGCAAGAGCCCTGATACGTTTTGGACTTATCGATATTCTTGAACAGTTCGCAAAGCAGACAACACAGGCGAACTACCTAAGAGAGGCGGACAAGATCAAGACCCTCATTGCGCCGACGATGATGGGAGACCGTTTCAAGATGATCCACCTCTCCAAAGAAGGGTGACCGGCGCGCTCTATCGCATCGATTTGAGCAGTACGCAGCGTTTGATGGCAGCCGCTTCACTGCCGAGCATCTGCGTGTACTTGTCGAACTTCTCCTGACCTATCATCGCCACACATTCCTCTTTGCTCATTTGTGACGCTGCCGCTGCAATGGGTTCCGGCTCTGGTGTCTTTTTCACTTTTTTGGACGGTGTCTCGGGATACATATAGGCCGGATCGAAGTTGTCATCCTCCACCTCTTTGAGTTCGTGTATCTTTTTGGGTTTTACTGGGGTAATGACCGGTTTTGGTTTCGGAGCCTCTTTTTTGACTGGTACCGGTCTGTAGACGGGCTGTTGTTCCACACATCCAATAAACAGAAGAGAGGTAAGGGGTATCAGTGGCCAATATTTCATGAAAATTCCTTTTTTGGAAAGTGTCGTGAAAGTATTGTACATAAATTACTGCTCTATGACAACCACAGCAATGGCAAAACCGCCGTCATGACTGATGGAGAGAGAGCAGTTTTTGATCTGGTGTACTTTTTGCGCCTCTTTGGTCAGCTTGAAGTAGGGGCGGCCGCGATGGTCTTTTGCAATAATGATGTCATGAAAGCTCAACTGTGCGCCGATACCACACCCAAGTGCCTTGGAGATGGCTTCCTTGGCTGCCCAGAATCCAGCGATGGACTCTACCTTGCGGGCAACAGCGATCTCCTTTTTGGAGAGAAAACGCTGCTTGAATTTGATGCCGTAGCGTTTGACCAGTCTGTCGATACGTTCAATGGCTATGATGTCTGTTCCAATATGCATAGGCAAGAGTTTAGCAAAAAAAATATTAAGATTTCGTATTTTGTTATCTAAACTGGCCGATTTACTTACAATTGTGATTCTGGGAGTGTAATTCTGTACCCGAAACTGTATCCATTTTCAATAAGCTGCACTTCTTTGGAGACACATGTGGCAATTTTTTTATTGAGTCTGTAGACAAGCTGAGTCAATTTTTTGTTGTGTCTATAATCAGGCATTTCATCATTCCAGACCCGGTATATTATTTCGTCATGTGAAACAAATTTCCCAATTTCTCTACTAAGAACATCGATAAGTAACTGCTCTTTTTTTGTGAGTTTGATTTCCTCGTTATGCGTTTTGAAAAGACGCATTTTAGTAGGTTCATAATAGAGCCCACCCTGTAGTCGTATGTACTTGTTCTGTGCTTCTTGAATGGTAATTTTTAAGGTTTGAAGTGTGTGACGCAGCTGCATGCTGTCAAGTGGTTTAAGGAGATAAGCAGAAAGTTTAAGGTTGACAGCTTTTAATAACCTTTCTCTGTCTGAATAGCCTGTGAGTATGACAATAGGAACGGTTTGATTCTCTTTTCGTATTGCTTTTGCTACTTCAAGCCCGTCAAGCAGTGGCATGCTAATATCAAGAAGGATGATATCAGGAGAATATTCATGATAAAGGCGTAATGCTTCTTTGCCATCTGCAGCCTGATACACTGTATCAAAATCATTGTGCAAAATATCTGCACAGTTTTCTCGGCACTCTTGATCATCTTCTGCATATAGTAATGTAGGTTTATGCAATATGAACACCTTATGATTCTTTTTTTTGTTAATATAATATTTGTATGATTGCTTTAAATTATAGCATTAAAATATCTGTAAATTATCACAATCATAAGAAAAAAAGAATTTTTATATGAATTATAAGTTTTCAGCTATAAAATATGATTTTACATCCACTCAACGACTTTCGAAACCTCGTTGGCAATGTAGCATTTGACACTGGTCTTCTCCAAAGGTGTATTGGGAATAATCGCCTTGCTAAACCCCTGTGTCTCCATCTCTTTGAGTCGCTGGGTTAGGCCTGGAACTTCACGGATTTCTCCTGTAAGCGATACCTCACCGATGAATAGTGTGTGGGCACTCAGTTCCCGATCACGGTAACTGCTGAGTATGGCAGCAATCACAGCAAGATCAGCGGAGGGTTCGTTGATTTTGATGCCGCCAGAGATATTGATGAAGACATCGTAAGTACCAAGAGGGAGGTCAAGTTTTTTCTCCAGCAGGGCAAGCAGCATATTGAGGCGGTTGTTGTCAAAACCGGTGGAGCTGCGCTTTGGGTGACTGTAAGATTCGCTTACAAGCGCCTGCACCTCAATGACGATAGGGCGGCTTCCTTCCATGATGACTGTCAGGGCTGATCCCGACTGCAGCTTCTCCTTGTTGAAGAAGCGCCCTGCCATACTCTTGGCATCGCTGAGCCCCTCGCGGTTCATTTCGAAGATACCCACTTCGTTGGTGGAGCCAAAGCGGTTCTTGAAGCCGCGCAGCAGACGCAGTTCGGAGTTGCTGTCGCCTTCGAAGTAGAGGACAGTATCGACCATATGCTCCAGTACGCGCGGACCGGCGATTGATCCGTCTTTGGTGATGTGGCCGATGATGAAGATGGGGATTTGCATACTTTTGGCAATACGCATCAGCTCAAAGGTGATGGTGCGCACCTGTGTCACCGAACCGGGTGCGGAGGGGTTCTCGTCGGAGTAGAGTGTCTGGATGGAGTCGATGACGATGAGGTCGTAGTTTCTGCTGTTAATCTCCGAAATGACGCTGGTAAGGTTGATCTCTGAAAGCAGATAGAGGGTGTCAGCATTGGCTCCAAGCCGGTTGGCGCGCAGTTTGATCTGCCCGGCGGACTCTTCACCGGAGACATAGAGGATGTTGCGCCCCTGCTGCGCGAGGTTACCGGCAATTTTGAGCAGCAGTGTCGATTTGCCGATACCCGGACTCCCTCCGATAAGTGTCAGGGAGCCTGGAACGATGCCTCCGCCAAGGACAAGGTCGAGCTCTCTGCTGCCTGAGCCAAAGCGCGTGATGTTGTCTTCGTTCACTTCCGTAATTGGGGTGGCCTTCGCTTTGAGAGAAGCGGAAGAGGAGACAGCAGCGGTCTCTTTGAGGAACTTTATCTGCTCTGCCGTAAGCTCCACCATACTTTCCCACTCGCCGCAGGAGGTGCACTTTCCCATCCAGCGCGGTGACTGGAAGCCGCAAGCCTGACACTCAAACAGGGTTTTCTTCTTTGCCATAGTATGCCTCTAACGTTTTTTGCAAGTATAATAGCTTCTGATGCTGAAAGGGCTAAATATGTCATATTGTCATTTTTTTACCTTTAACTCCCATTGGGGTATAATTTGTCTAATTTTATTTTATGGAGAGATCGTGACGCTCAACACAGTCAGGCACTTTTTTACCGCACTCTATCTTACCAACTCCTATGGACTGAAACTGAAGCGTACTGACGATCCAACAGAAAAAAAGGCACTGCGCCTTGCCTATTCGCTCGATCAGCTCAAGGCGCTCAATATCGGTATCCGCACGGTAAATGCTGAACGGCTTCCAAAGTCAGGGCAGTATCTGCTGGTAAGCAACCACCGTACTATTATAGACCCTCCCATTATAGAAGTTGTCTTGAAAGATACGGATACCTTTGGACTGTGGGTAGCCAAGAAGGAGCTCTACAACTCGATTTTCTTCGGTATGTTCGTACGCAATGCGGGGTGCATCCTGCTTGACCGCGAAAAGAGCCAGATGGCTGGATTTTTTGCCGATGTAAAAAAGGGGGTAAAGCAAGGCAGCTCCATTTTCATCTTCCCGGAAGGAACGCGAAACAAAAGTGGTGCGCCGATTGCTGAGTTCAAGGAGGGGTCACGCATTATCGCGCTGAAAAACCGCCTGCCGATGCTGCCTGTGTACATCAGGGGCAATGCTGCAGAGGTACTCAAGGCCGCCATTGGGGACAGTTCGGTGCGAAGGGAGATTGCGGTAGAGATCGGTGAGCCGATAGATTACCGTCAAAAGCGGGACCTTGCCGAAATCTACAAAGAGCGCTTCGGGCTTTAGGCGAAGATTTCGTCAAGAATGGTATTGACGTAGTCGTTGGCCTTGAAGCGGATGAGGTCGGCAGGCTGTTCCCCTGTTCCGATGTAGTAGATGGGCATTTGAAGTTCGTCGGCGATGCTGAGAACCGATCCGCCTTTGGCTGTACCGTCAAGCTTGGTGATGATGATACCGTCGATGCCGATCATCTCGTTGAATGCCTTTGCCTGGTTGATCGAGGAACTTCCCTGTGTACCGTCAAGAATGAGCATCTTTCGGTGCGGCGCACCCTCCAATGCCTTGCCTGCAACACGGATCATCTTCTTGAGCTCCTCGCTGAGATTGGTCTGTGTGTGAAGGCGACCGGCGGTGTCGATGATGACATGCTCCAAGCCTCTGGCTTTTGCCGCTTCAATGGTGTCGTAGACGACTGCGGAGGGGTCGTGCCCCTGGCGTGTGGCGACAATGGGGATGTCAAGCTTGTCTGCCCAGCGTGTCAGCTGTTCGATGGCTGCGGCACGGAATGTGTCACCTGCTCCAAGGATGACCCCTTTGCCCTCCTGTTTGTAGCGGTAGGCGAGTTTTGCGATGGTGGTGGTCTTGCCCGCACCGTTGACACCGATGATCATCTCCACATAAGGTTTGGCGCCACTCTCTTTCCAGTCAGCCTTGTACTGGAATACGGAGATAAGCGAGTTGAAGGCCTGAACACGATTGATCTTCTCCGGCAGGCTCTCGAGCAGACGTTCTGCAAGCTCGTAGTTGACGTCGGCTTCAAGCAGGATCTCTTCGAACTCCTCTTTGGTGATCTCTTTTTTCTTTTCGGGCGCGACCTCTTTGATCGCTTCGGTGGTCTTGCCAAAAACTTTTTTGAGTATATTGAACATGGTAAAACTCCTTCTATTTCAGTAGTGTATCGATATCGTGTACCAGCATTTCGACAGGAACGACACCCTCGTAGTGTTTGTAGTAGCGGTCGTTGTGGTAGATAACGGTCAGGGGGATAGGCAGCATCTCCGGAAGGGAAAGCTGTTTTGTGACTGCTTTTGCGAAGGCATCGTTCTGGCTGCCGCTGGAGATGAAGTAGGCCAGTTGGTTCTTCTCGACGAAGCTGTCAAGCTCCTGCAGATAGTCGTCAGGATGCAGCAGGATACCAAGAACGGCAACATCCTTGTTGTATTTTACCTGCAGATCGGAGAGATAGGGTGCTTCTCCACGGCAGGGTTGTGACCATGTGCTGAAAAAATGGAGAATGACTATCGGTTTTTTTATATCCTCGAAGAGAAGGTTTTGTTCCTGCTGTAAGACAGTGTGGGTGACACCGTGCTGGTTGGTCAGTGTAAAAGGTTTGCCTTTTGGCTGTGTAACGGTTTTTGGAGCAGGAGCGGTAGTGGTAGTGGTAGACTGGTTGTCTTCTACTGCAGACTCCTTTTTCTTGCCGCATCCGGTAACTCCTATCAACAGGGCAACTGTGAGCATAGAGAGCAGATATCGTAGGGGTGTGTTCACAAAATTCCTTTGTTGGAGGTGCCCTTTTGGTATAATAGGTCAAAAATTATAGCCAAAGAGCACTAAAGAAGTATGGATAGCCACACAGAAAAGAAGAAAAGATTCAGAGAACGATGCCTCAAGCGCCTGAAAAAGCTTTCAGGGCGTCAGGCTTACGCAAAAGATAGAAGAGTGGTTGCAAAGCTTTATGAAGTAATCCTAAAAGAGAATGCCAGGAGTGTGATGCTTTACGTACCGCTGAAAACGGAGATCAACCTCTTCCCCCTGATACGGCACCTGAGACAGCGTGGTGTAACGGTCTATGTCCCTTTTATGGAAGGTAAAAGTTTCAGGTTGGTAAAATACAGATATCCGCTTAGGATACGCAAGTTTGGCATTAAAGAGCCGAAATTTTCAAACCAATATAGAAACAAACAGATAGATATTGCGGTCATTCCCATTGTTGGGATGGATATTGCCGAAGACGGGTAGGGTTCGGCAAGGGCATGTACGACCGCTTTTTTGAAAAAGAGACGAAAAATATAAAAAAAAGAGTGTTTGTGGCACGGGAACTCTGTTTTTCCAAAGAGATCGTGACCAACCGTTATGATGTAGAGGCAGATATTGTAATCGTGCCATGAAGTAAAGTATATTTTGAGCCTTTTTCACTGTAAAAAGGAAAAACGATGACAGGAATATTAGTGCTCTCCACAGCTGTGGGGGCGGTACTTGGAGCGGGTGCGGGTTATGCGTGGTTTGCCAGAAACGCCCAGAAGCGGTACGCGCATCTGGAGCAGGAAGCCAAAGCCAAGGCCAAAGCGATCAGCCATGAGGCCGAGCTGCTGCTGCAGGAAGCACAGATGGAGCGCAAGCGCAAGGCACTTGAGCAGGAAGCCGCCTATGAAGAGCGCCTTGAAAAGCTTGAAGAGCGCAACAGGGAGCTGATTAGGAAACGAAAGAAGCTCGAAAAGGCACAGGAGCAGCTCTCTTCGGAGGTACAGCAGCTTGAGGTACGCCAAGAGAAACTTGAGAAGCTTGAAAAGCAGAAACAGCAGCAGATCGACGAGGCGATAGAAAAACTTCAAAATGTTGCTGCCCTGACCAAAGAGGAGGCGAAAGCCTATATCCTGGAAAAGGTCGAGGAGCAGAGCCGCTCCGAGGTCGCTGCTATTGTCAGACGCTACGAGCAGACGGCAAAAGAGGAGGGGCAAAAGCGCGCCAATTATATCCTTGCCCAGGCGACGACACGCTATGCGGGCGAGTTTGCAGGTGAGCGGCTGATCAACCTCATTACGCTGCCAAGTGACGAGCACAAGGGACGCATCATCGGCAAAGAGGGGCGTAACATCAAGGCGCTCGAGATGCTCCTTGGTGTGGATATCATCATCGATGAGACACCCGGAGTCATTCTGGTCAGCTCCTTCAATCTTTACAGGCGTGCCATCGCCACGCGTGTGATCGAGATACTGGTCGAGGATGGGCGTATCCATCCGGGGCGCATCGAAGAGGTGCATGAAAAAGTCGAGCGCGAGTTTGAACAGAAAACCTTCGAAGAGGGGCAGAATGTGCTCATCGACCTTGGTATCTACGGGATGCACGAAGAGCTGGTAAGGCTGATTGGCCGGCTGAAGTACCGCGCCAGCTATGGACAGAATGCACTGGCACATACGCTTGAAGTGGCACGGCTTGCCCGTGTGATGGCTGCGGAGATGGGCGGTGACGAGAAGCTTGCGATGCGCGCAGGCCTGCTACATGACATCGGCAAGGCACTGACGCAGGATATGGGCGGTTCACACGTGGATATCGGTGCGGACCTGTGCCGAAGGTACGATGAACACCCTACGGTCATCAATGCCATCTACGCGCACCACGGACATGAAGAGCCCGATTCGGTAGAGAGTGCTGCCGTCTGTGCGGCAGATGCCCTCTCGGCAGCAAGACCGGGTGCCAGACGGGAGGTGCTTGAGAGCTTTACCAAGCGGGTAGGGGAGATAGAGGCGATCGCTACTTCAAAGCCGCATGTACAGAAAGCCTATGCGATCAATGCAGGACGTGAGATCCGTGTCTTTGTCAATGCCAAAAAGATGAGTGACAACGAAGCGGCACTGCTGAGTAAGGAGATCGCAAAAGAGATCGCTGAGAAGGTACAGTTTCCCGGCGAGATCAAGGTCAATGTCATTCGGGAGATGCGGGCGACGAGTATCGCGAAGTAGCGGCTTAAAAATCGTATAATATTAGAATAGTATAATATTGCCCATATTTACAAAAAGGTTTATCAGTGGACAGATGCAAAGAGATTGTCGCGAATGTGAGAATGGAAGAGTGCTATGCGGGGATGAGCCTCGTTTTTGACGGAAACAGAAGCGATCTTAGAGAAGAGATCAACGGTGCGATTGAAAAAGTATGCGGTACTACGGGACTGAAACCTTTGGTATTTGACAACAAGAAGACCGACAAATCTGACAATGAAGCATTCTATATTGAATTTTCGGACGAAGCGCAGAGAGAGAGCGGTGCCTTTTTTGAGCTGCTGCTTAAAGAGCTTGGTATAGACAAGTGCGAAAACGATGTCATTGAAGGATAAATGATGAGAAGAAGATTTTTAAAACTCTGTCTTGCCCTGGCAGTAGGTGTAGGCGTATTACATGCAGCGGACAAGAAAGCGCCGATCGTGGTTCTCAAGACCAATGTCGGCAATATCGAGCTCAAGCTCTATCCCAAGGCGGCACCGCTTGCGGTTGAGAACTTCGTTACCCACGTAAAGAACGGTTACTATAACGGTATTATCTTCCACCGTGTCATCAAAGGCTTTATGATCCAGGGCGGAGACCCTACCGGAACAGGTCGCGGCGGTGAGTCGATCTGGCATAAAGAGTTCAAGAACGAGTATGCACCGAACCTTACCTTCGACAGACCATTCCTGCTGGCTATGGCCAACCGCGGCCCCAATACAAACGGCAGCCAGTTCTTCATCACGACCGTGCCCACACCGCACCTCAATGGCGGCTACACCATCTTCGGTGAAGTGATCAAGGGCAAGGATGTAGTCAGGAAGATCGAAAATGTTACCACCGGCCCCGGGGACAGACCGATGTTCGATCAGAAGATCATTAAAGCGTACGTCAAATAAGTGAAGAGTTAATAGTGAAGAGTGAAGAGTGTCGGCATGCTTTCCTGGCGGAAAGCTACTTTATATGTAAAGTAGGATGCCGATGAATCTTCACCAGCTTAGGCAAGAGCGTAAAAAGTGGCTGACGTGGAAAAACATCAGGCCGTTGCAGGAGGCGATTGCCACTCTTCCGGTCTTTGAGAACATTGCTGTTTCGCTTGGCGATACGGTGGCTGTCACCATCGAAGGTATCAGCAAAGCGCAGATACAGCAGATCGAAGAGACGGCAAGGATTCTGATGCCCTGGCGCAAGGGACCCTTTGCCATCAATGACCTCTTTATCGATTCGGAGTGGCAGAGCCATATCAAATACAATCTCCTCGAACCCCATTTCAATCTTGAAAACAAAGTTGTCGGCGACATCGGCTGTAACAACGGCTACTACCTCTTCAGGATGCAGACACATAAGCCTAAAAAGCTTGTTGGTTTTGACCCCTCCGCCATCTACTACTCACAATTCCAGTTCATCGACCACTTTGTCAATTCAGATATTGTCTACGAGATGCTGGGAGTCGAGCATGTGGAGTTCTATGAACACACATTCGATGTGCTCTTCTGTCTTGGCGTACTCTACCACCGCTCCGACCCTGTCGCGATGCTCAAATCGCTCTTCAAGGGCTTGAACAAAGGCGGCGAGCTGATACTTGACACCTTCATGATCGACGGAGAGGAGGAGGTGTGTCTGACACCCAGGGAACGCTATTCCAAAATTCCGAACATCTATTTCATCCCTACGGTCAATGCGCTGAAGAACTGGTGCTACCGTGCAGGCTTTGCCGAAGTGGAAGTGCTTGAGATAAAGAAGACAGACCTGAACGAACAGCGCAAAACGGAGTGGATCGCCACGCAGAGCCTTGAAGATTTCCTCGACCCGGAGAATCCTGATAAGACTGTCGAGGGGTACCCCGCACCAAAGCGAGTCTATATCAAGGCGATAAAAGCATAATCTCTATTTATACAACCTTCAGAGTATTAAAATAACCAAAGAAGCTGAAAGTCACTTTTATTTTTAAATAAGCTTGATTCTGCTATAAATACGCTACGAAAAGAGGGAAACCGGATATTGTTTAAGGTTTCTCTTCCAAATATGACGGTATAGCGGGAAATTATGAGAATATTGACAGTTGGTTTTGACGACGATTATGTAAAAGAGCTCGAAAAAGAGCTGGAAAAATACTTTATTTGTATCGTAGACAATGCAAAAGATATGTACGATGCAACAAACTTTACGGATTTCAGACACTATGAGCTGGTCATCATTGTCGATGAGGGAGTGAAGTTCTCGTTAGAGCGCTATGTCAATGAAGTAAAGAAAAAGAAGAGTGAAACGAAGATCCTCATTTTGACGGACAATGTCAAGAACCAAAAAGAGCTCTTCGATCTTGGTATCGACGATGTCATCACCCACCACACCGAACACCCCGACCTGATTGCAGCACGTGTACTCTCCAATATGCGTCACCTCTTCGGGACACAAGTGAACATCGATAAGCTGGTTATTGACATCGCCAACAAAAAGATAGAGTTTGACGAGAAGATCGTATCACTCAACGGCAAGACATTCGACATTCTTGCCTATCTGGCACTGCGCAAACAGCGCGTTTTCAGCAAAGATGAGATCATCAACGCACTTTGGGAAGAGCCGGAGTATGTCAGTGATAACACCGTCGAAGTGGCGATCAATCAGATTAGAAAGCGTCTGAAGAGCATTCTCGGCTTCCAGGTTATTCACACCGTACGCCGCCGTGGCTACAAATTCTCCTACTAACCCTTTTTTCTTTATAGCAGACACTCTCCGTCATTCCTGCGAAAGCAGGAATCTTTGCGTCAATCAGCCAATCGATGTCAAGATCCCGCATCAAGTGCGGGACGACGCGTAAAGAGGAAGCGAAAAATTATTCACGCTTCCAACCTTCTACCTTGTGCTATAATCCTTCTAAAAAAGGATACCCCATGAAACAGAATACCCACTTGAATATTGACACCTCTCTATGCGGTAAAGCAACGCACATAGATGAGGGGTATGCCGAAGTGGTGCTGCATACCACGCAGCAGATGGCGGCGGACAAACAGGGGCTTATACATGGTGGATTTGTCTTCGGTGCGGCTGACTATGCGGCCATGTGTGCTGTCAACGATCCCAATGTTGTCCTTGGGGCAGCTTCAACGAAGTTTGTCGCACCGGTGAAGGTGGCAGATGTGGTGGTATGCCGTGCCAGAGTGGTCGCCCAAAAGGGCAGAAAGTACGAAGTGGAAGTGAGTGCCTCTGTTGCACAGAAGGCCGTCTTTGAAGGCAGTTTTACGGCATTTGTGCTTGAGAGGCACGTACTGGAGAGTTAGCAGTTAGAGTGTACGTTCGCCTCCACGGGTCGCTGTGCTCCACCGCTCCGGTTCCGTCGGACTAATCGTGAAGCAGTTCATGTTCATAATGTGCGTTTCACCTGTTCTATCCATAGGGGGAGGAGTTTCTGTTCGGCTTTGAGGGTGGTGGTGCCGCCATGACCGGGGTAGAGGGTGTAGTCCTCTTCTATCTGCATCGCCTTTTGAAGACTTTTTATCATCGCTTCGCCGCTTGAAGCGGGAAAATCCCACCGTCCGATACTCTGTTCGAAGATGAAGTCGCCGCTGAACCATGCATCGCCTATCTCGATGACGGAGCAGCCGGGGGTATGGCCGGGGAAGTGGCGGTAACGCACTTTGATGCCGGCAATCTTCAGTGTCTTGTCGCCGTTCACTTCGTAGTCGGGAAGGCTTTTGGGCGTACCCTGTCCCAGCGGGTCGTCGGTGAGCATGAAGACATCCCCTTTTGGGCAGTAGAGGGGGATGTGCAGGGCGGACTTTACCGCATCGTTGCTCCAGATATGGTCGAAGTGTCCATGGGTGTTGAGCACGGCTACGGGGTTGGAGACATTCTCAAACACCCACTCGGTGGCGTTGACACCCGGGTCGATGATGAGGTCTTTACCGTCGACAGTGACAATGTAACAGTTGGTCTGGTAGGGTCCCATGGGTTGCATTTTGATTTGCATGCTATAATTCCTTATGGATTTTTACGTCAAATTGGAAGAAGCGCTTACCAGTGACGATATTGCGGTCAAAGAGGCCATAACGCTTCAGGCTTTGGCGTATTGTAACCAAAATGAGGTTAGCTTCAAAGTGAACTTTGTCCCAAAGAGGTTCAATAGGCCCTCTTACGCTTCCCGATGCCGCATCGTCTCTCCAAGAGAACTTCCCGCACGGAAGGATTTCGATACCACCGAAGGGCTTGCGACACTGGTGCACGCCATTGCCCACATCGAATACTCTGCCATAGACCTTGCACTCGATGCGGTATACCGCTTCCCTTTTATGCCAAATGACTATAAATGCGATTGGTTGGAGGTGGCGGCTGATGAGATACGACACTACAAGATGTTAACAGAGATACTGCAGATGATTGGCTATGAGTACGGTGATTTTCCCGTACATGCCGGCCTTTTCGACGCAGCGGAACATACGGCCGAAAATGTGCTTGACCGTATGGCGATCATCCCGCGCTACTATGAGGCTTCGGGGCTCGATGTCAATCCTCAGATCATGAAAAAACTTGAGAACAAAAAGAAGAATCCTCATGTGGCGTCACTCTTGAGTGCATTGCAGACGATCTACGAAGAGGAGATTGTCCATGTTCATAAAGGAGACAGATGGTTCAAGTACCTCTGTGCCAAGGAGGGGAGGGATGAGAGTGTCTATTTTGAGATTCTTGAACGCTACAACCTGACGATGAAGCACCGTCCGCACATTAATGTCCAGGCGCGCAAGGCAGCCGGGTTTGCGTGTGAGGAGATTTTGAAGCTTGGGGCGAAGAAATGCGAATAGAATTAGGAATTAGGAATTAGGAATTAGGAATTAGGAATTAGGAATTAGGAATTAGGAATTAGGAATTAGGAATTAGGAATTAGGAATTAATCGTGATATTTTTAAATATGGAGTTGGGTTGAAGCGGTTTTTTGAGCGGTTGTATTATCATCCCAAAGGGCTGGACTATCTGCTGATAGCGCTGATGGCGCCGTTTTCGCTGCTGTATGGCGGCTATATGTTGATTAGGCGGCTTGCTGCAGGAAGGAGGGACTTTGGTCTGCCCATTGTCTCCGTGGGCAATCTGGTGGTTGGAGGCAGCGGGAAGACCCCCTTTGTCATTGCGCTCGCATCACGCTACGAGAATGTCGCTGTGATCTCACGGGGGTATGGAAGGCAGAGCAGGGGGTTGGTGGAGGTCAGCCGAAGCGGTGAAGTGCTTGTCGATGTCAAAAAAAGCGGGGATGAGCCGATGCTGATGGCACAGTCGCTGCCCAACGCTTCGGTGATCGTTGCTGAAAAGAGAGAGGAGGCGATTGCGCTTGCAAAAGCAAACGGGGCGGAAGTGATCATACTAGATGATGGCTTTAATCGTGTTGATATTGAAAAATATGATATTCTTCTAAAGCCCTCCTCCATTCCCAATACGCTGCCGTTTCCTGCCGGACCGCTGCGGGAGTTTGCCTTTTCCGAACGCTTTGCCCACAGTGTATTGCAGGAGGAGCGCGACTTTAAAAGGGTAGTGCAGTTTGATCCCTTCGAAGGGAAGCTGCTGCTGGCAACGGCCATTGCAAATCCCTCACGTCTTGAGCCGTACCTGCCTAAAAATATAGTTGGTAGGTTATATCTTGAAGACCATGCTTACTTCGATGAGCGTCAGCTGGAAGAGAAGATGAGAGAGACCGGTGCGGACGCGTTGCTTGTAACGCAGAAAGATGCAGTGAAAATGGATAAATTTAAGTTATCTATCGTCCAAATGAGGTTAAAATTAGAGATCGAAGATGCAGTATTGCAAAGCATCGACTCATATATTAAAAAATATAAGGAATTGCATGAAGAGTAAGATCGAAGTGGTCAAGACCCTCCTGGACGCACTGCCGTTCATCAAGAAATTTTCCAATGAAAAGATTGTCATCAAATACGGCGGTTCGGCACAGACATCACCGGAGCTCAAAGAGCAGTTCGCACAGGATATTGTACTGCTGCACCTGGTGGGCATGAAGCCCATTATTGTCCATGGCGGAGGCAAGAGCATTACCGACCTGCTTGCCGACCTTGGTGTGGAGACGGAATTCGTGGATGGTCAGCGTGTGACGACAAAGGCGGTCATGCGTATTGCCGAGATGGTACTCAGCGGCGAGATCAACAAAGAGATCGTTTCGCTTTTGAACAACCACGGCGGCAAGGCGATCGGTATTTCGGGCAAAGATGCCAAATTTCTCGAAGCGCGCCCCAAAGATTTCGATAACTTCGGTTACACCGGTATCATCGAGCAGGTCAATCCCGAGATTGTCGACAACATCATCGATGACGGCTTCGTGCCGGTCATCGCCCCTATTGCTTCAAGTAGCACCATCGGCCATCCGGGGTTCAACATCAACGCAGACCTCGCTGCCAGTCAGATCGCAGTAGCACTTGAGGCGCGAAAGATCCTCTTTCTGACCGATACCGCAGGTGTGCTTGACAAAGAGGGGAAACTCATCACCAATCTTGATATTGCCAAGACCGAAGCCCTCAAGGCAGACGGAACGATCAGCGGAGGAATGGTACCCAAGGTCGATGCCTGCATTGAGGCACTGCGCGGCGGGGTGAAGAAAGCACACATTATCGACGGGCGTGTAGAGCATTCGCTGCTGCTTGAAATATTGACTAGTTCAGGTGTGGGTACCTGTATTGAGCTTTAGGCGTGCATGATGCTGCGTATGGTTTTTCTCCTGCTTTGTGCAAGTCTGATAGAGGCAGGCTCGATCAGACCCATACCGGAGAAGATGGATGTAGATCCCAAAAAGGCAGCATTGGGAGAAAAGCTCTTTTCCGACCCTTTGCTCTCTAAGGACAATACCATATCGTGTGCAACCTGCCATGTGATTGCAGAGGGTGGGGATGACGGACTTCAGTATTCGTTCGGGATAGGTGGTGCAAGAGGAAGTATGAACGCACCGACGGTACTCAATGCCGTGTTCAATTTCCGTCAGTTCTGGGACGGCCGTGCACCTGATTTGAAGGCCCAGGTGAAAGATCCCATCCGAAACCCCAAGGAGATGGGACAGGATCTTGACGAGCTCGTACTGAAGTTGAAACAGTACCGGGCATACCGACATGCTTTTGAAAAAGCGTATGCTGACGGTATCACCAAAGAGAATATTGCAGATGCCATTGCGGAGTATGAAAAAACCCTGATAACGCCAAATGGACCTTTTGACCGTTATCTCAAGGGTGATAAAAATGCTATCAGTGAAGAGGCGAGGCGGGGATATGCGCTTTTTAAAGAGAAGGGGTGCATTCTCTGTCACAACGGTGTCAATGTCGGCGGGAACCTCTACAACAAGTTCGGTGTCTATAAAGATGCCAACAGTCCAGACCTTGGACGTTATAATGTGACGGGAAGAGAAGAGGACAAATATGTCTTCAAAGTCCCATCTCTGCGTAATGTTGCCAGAACGGCACCCTATATGCACGACGGCCGTTTTACAAAACTGAGAGATGCTGTGAGCTTCATGACCCAGTATCAGCTTGGAAGATATATGGAGCCTGAGGAGATTGATGCAATTGTTGCATTCCTTGAAACACTCAACGGTACACTTCCCCAGACACAAAAGGCCAACCCATGAAGCAGAGGCTTGGTAACTGGCAGAAACGTACGGACCGTTTCAGCCTACTGCTGAGCTTCTTTTTCCTCCTGCTTCTGGGGCTGGCAGGATACCTTGTCAAGATCAACCATGATATCAAACACTATGCCGAATACCACCAGGTACTCGACGAGATGCGTATACTCGATTACAAACTGGACAACTATTTTTCCCAACTCTACCGTTATATCGATTATGACAAAACAGCAATGCTTGAAAATAGATTTGAATTACTGCTGGCACGGCTTCAGCATCGAAACAGTGAAGCGGAGTACGGTAGAGAGGTTCAAAAAAATATCAAAGAGATTGCGGAAACCTATAAAAAGAAAAAAGTCTATTTCGAAGATTTCAAAGCACTCAACGCCCGTGTGACAAATTCGCTGCATTTTCTTTACGATATGCGAAAGACGCTGGAGAAAACACTGAAAGAGAGGAGCTACGAATCTGTACTGGTAGACAAAATTTTTTTCGCCATCAGCCAAATTGTGATGAACATTCCCTATGATGTCCAAAAGGTCAGCCGTTTGCTCGATACCCTTTCTCCAAGCGTGAGCAAAGAGAACAGGCTTGGCTACTTTATCCAACACAGCAGACAGTTTCTGCGAGATGTGGAGAGGGTGAAAGAGACTCAGCAAGCAGCACAAGAAATTCCGCTGCGTGAAAGAATTGAGAATCTTTTGGTGTCATTGACCAAAGAGTACAACCGAGACAGGCATTATCAGGAAGATATTGCGTTTGGACTCTTCAGTTTTGCCTTTGTGATTCTTGCACTTCTGATCTTCAGTTACCGCCGTATCCGGCAGAATACACGTGAACTTCAGGCGTTCCGCTATGCCATCGAGAACAGTGACAATGCGATTATGCTGACCGATCCCCAAAGACACATTGAGTATGTCAATGAAGCGTTTGAAAAGCGTTCCGGATATAGCAAGGAAGAGGTGATAGGGAAGGATCCCAACATCCTCCAATCAGGCTTGATGCCAAGAGACGTATACGATGAGATGAATGAGGTGATCGGCCGAGGGGAGATATGGCAAGGGGAACTTATCAACCGTAGAAAAAACGGTACGCTTTTGTATGAAAAGGTCTCCATTATTCCTGTTATTATGGAGGGAGAGCTGGTGCAGTATCTTGCCGTCAAACTCGATATTACTGCCTATAAAGAGCAGCAGCAGCGATTAAAACAGGCTGCCGCAGTGTATGAGACCATGGGAGACGGTGTTCTGATCACCGACAGAGAGAAACGGATTCTCTCTGTCAACCCCGCTTTTGTCAACATGTTCGGGTACAGCGAGGAGGAGCTTCTGGGAAGCAAGCCGATGGTGGTGAAAACACTTGAGGAGGATGACTACTTCTACCGTCAAATGTGGAATCAGTTGATTACAAAGGACCGGTGGTCAGGCAAGCTGCACAATCAGGCCAAAGATGGTACGGTGCTTCCTATCTGGCTTACCCTTACCATCGTCAAAGATGAAAAAGGCGAGATAGAAAACTTCATTGCAATCTATACCGATTTACAGGAGATCATTGCTACACAGGAGCGGGCTGAGTTTTTAGCATACCATGACAGTTTGACAAAACTACCCAACAGGGCTTACTTTGACCTTCGCATCAAAGATTTTCTTTCACTGGCTGACGCCTCCCATGAAAAAGTCGCTGTCTACTTCATTGACCTTGACCGATTCAAGGTGATCAATGATACTTTGGGGCATACCATCGGTGATGCAATGCTCAAAGAGCTCTCAAACCGTATCCGGAATGTATTGAGTGATGATATGCTCTTTGCAAGGATCGGTGGTGATGAGTTTGTCATTATGGCACGTCTTAAAGAGGGGAGGGAAGAGGCAGCGGGTATTGCCGAAACGATACTCTCACTTATCCGGGAACCGGTTAAGGTATTCAACTACGCTTTGAATACTACGGCAAGTATAGGGATTGTGATCTATCCGGACGATACGAGGAAAAAGTTCGAGATCATCAAATTTGCCGATTCGGCGATGTATGCGGCAAAGGAATACGGAAAGGATAACTATCAGTTCTACAATAGACAGCTCTCACTCGATGTCAAGGCACGACTTGATATGGAACAGGAGATGTCCCACGCTATTGAACGTAAGGAGTTTTCACTGGTTTTTCAGCCGCAATACGACCTCTATACGCATAAAGTAACCGGAACAGAAGTGCTGTTGCGCTGGAAAAACAAGAAGCTGGGAACCGTCAACCCCGATGCCTTTATCTCGATTGCGGAAGAGACGGGTATGATCGTGCAGATCGGCTACTATGTACTTGAGGAAGCTTGTCTTGCCCAGGCAAGGATGCAGCAGGCGGGATGTGCTCCTGAAACACTCGCAGTCAATCTTTCTGCCGTCCAGTTCAGAGACGACGCGTTTCTGGAAAACCTTCAAACTATTTTAAAGCGAACCGGTATTGCTGCCCAAACACTTGAAATAGAGATTACTGAACGTTTCATCATGGAGTACTCTACCACCAATATGATGATTCTGGAAGACCTTAGAAAACTGGGGTGCCGTATTGCGATCGATGATTTTGGGACAGGTTACTCTTCGATGAGCTATATGAAAGCATTGCCGCTTGATACGGTCAAAATTGACAGATCATTTATTACAGAGCTTCCGGAAAATATGCACGACGCGGAAGTCTGCAAAGCGATCATTGCACTCTCAAAGAGTCTTGGTTACCAGGTGGTTGCAGAGGGAATCGAGAACCATAACCAGGAGAGTTTTCTCAAAACATACGGCTGTGACCTGGGACAGGGCTACTATTTTGCACGTCCAATGCCGGAACAGGAGTTTATTGCCTTTTTGAAAGAGCATGACACGCCATTGTAATGGAAATTCAGTATAATAAAATCAAACGATCAAATATTATAAGGAAAATATATGCTTAAAAAATCCATGCTGATAACTGCTCTGTTGGGTACGGTAGTAAATCTCTGTGCAGCCGCACCGGTTAAAAAGGTGAAAAAAGAGGCGTATGTTGATGTCTGGCAGAAGATCTACGGCGGCAAAGAGGATGATGTCGCCTATGGCATCGTTGCGCTTGAAAATGGTGAGAGTGCCATTGTCGGGACCTGCAAATCGTACGGGGCACAGCGCAGTGATGTGTGTGTGACACGGATGAGTGCGAACGGAGAGATGAAGTGGCGGCTCTGGCTGGGAGGCAAAAAGAAGGACGAAGGCAGGGCAATCGCCAGAACGGCGGATGGGAATATCGTTGTGCTGGGGCGTACCAAATCGTTTTCAAAAGCCTACGCCTACGATCTTTATGTCGCCAAAATCTCACTGGACGGAAAGAAACTCTGGGAGACGACCCTTGGCGGTGACAGAGACGAATATGCCGGCGGCATTGCAGGTACCGATGACGGCGGGATACTGCTTGTTGGTGCGACAGAATCCTACGGCGCAAGGGACAAGGACATTTACATCGCACGGCTTGATGCAAACGGTAAACTGCTTCATGCCCATACGGTAGGGGGAGAGAAAGCCGATGCGGCAACGGCGCTGACCCGTACACGTGACGGGAAGATGGTGCTGGTTGGGTACCGTGAGATGGAGTACAGCGGCGACTCGGACTTTCTCATTATGCAGATGGACCAGAACGGAAAGGTGCGCTGGACGAAAACCTTTGGCGAGACGCATGAAGATATGCTAAACGGCGTAACGCCCACGATCGACAACGGCATCGTTGCCATCGGCAGTACACGCTCCTACGGTAGTTCCCAGAGCGACCTGACGGTGATGAAGATAGACGCCAAAGGAAAGACGATCTGGCACAAGATCTACGGTTTCAAGTACTATGAGTACGGTAATGCCGTAGCGACAACGGCTGAGGGCGGCTTCATGCTCGTTGGCGGTACCAATACATTGGGCAAAGGGAACCACAGCCTCTATGCACTGGCGCTGGACAGGCGCGGCGAGCTGATCTGGTCACATGTCTTTGGCGGTGAACGCAAAGATGTCGGGCATGGCGTGGCACGTATGAGTGACAGAAGCATGATTATTGTAGGAGAGACGGAGAGTTTCAGACTGGCAAAGGATTTCTATCTTATCAAACTAAAAAAGCAGTAGGCAGAGGGGTCCAGCGAGCTGCAGAAGGTAGTCCCCTTATGCTTTTTTGGCTATAATTGCGGCAACTACACTCGATAACAGGATGATAGATGCAATTTATTGAAACACGCGGGAACGACGGTGTCAAGCCCGCTTCGGTAAGCTTTTCTGAGGCGATCTTAAGCCCAAGTGCAAGTTTTGGCGGACTCTATGTACCAAAGTCACTGCCCACACTTGATGCAGCCTTTCTTGAAAATCATATAAACAGCCACTACAAGACGCTTGCGATGGATTTTCTGACCAGCTTTGGTATCGATATCGACCGGGAGGTGCTTCAGGCAGCACTGGACCGCTACGATGCGTTCGATGATCCCAAAGATCCCGTACCGCTGAGTGAGATCGAAGAGGACTGCTGTGTCTCCGAACTCTACCACGGACCGACCCGTGCCTTTAAAGATATGGCACTGCAGCCCTTTGGCTACATCCTCTCTAAGCTGGCACAGGCGCGTAATGAGAACTACCTTATTATGGCGGCTACAAGCGGCGATACGGGGCCTGCAACACTGGAGACATTCAAAAACCAGGCCAACGTGAAAGTAGCCTGCCTCTACCCGGAGGGCGGTACCTCCGATGTGCAGCGACTGCAGATGGTGACTGAAGATGCGCCAAATCTTAAGGTGATCGGCGTCAAGGGCAACTTTGACGATACGCAGAACACTCTCAAAGCGCTGCTTGCCTCCGAAGATTTCAAAGAGGAGCTTGAAAGAAAGAATATCAAACTCTCTGCAGCCAACTCCGTGAACTTCGGACGTATCATCTTCCAGATCATCTACCATATCCACAGTTACCTCGAGATGGTGCGCTGCGGCAAGATTACAATGGGTGAGAAGATCTATCTTGTGGTGCCAAGCGGCAACTTCGGAAACGCGCTTGGCGGCTACTACGCCAAGAAAGCGGGACTGCCGATCGAGAAGATCCTTATCAGCTCCAATGTTAACAACATTTTGACCGACTGGATAGAGAAGGGTGAGTATGACCTTAACGGTAGAAAGCTGGTACTGACGGAATCTCCGGCGATGGACATTCTCAAAAGCTCCAACATCGAGCGTATTATGTTCGACAAGTTCGGTGCTGAACGGACCAAAGCGCTGATGGATGCCCTGGCAAGCGAGGGAAGGTTTGTACTCACGGACGAGGAGAGAGCCTCGCTGCAGGAGGACTTCGCGGCAAGCTGGTCGGATGATGCGGAGTGTGAGAGCGAGATCGCCCGTTATGTCAAAAAGGGCTATATGATGGATCCGCATACGGCAACCTGTATCAAAGCCTACGAGAGCCTCAGAGAGAAGTCACTGCCGACAGTCATCTACTCGACTGCCGAGTGGACAAAATTCTCGCCAACGGTTGCAAAGGCACTGGGGCACCCTGTAGAGGGCGATATCGAAGCGCTCGAGTGGGTAGCGGAACATGCGAACGTGACGGTGCCGCCGATGATACGCGGGCTTTTTGAAAAACCGATCGTTCACACGGTCGTTGTCGAGAAAGAGCATATCAAAGAGGAGATGTTGAACTTCCTGTAGGTTCGACGCAAGCAGATGTCAAAACGGATACTTGGACTCGCACTGCTGTCAGGAAGCATACTGGCTGTCAGTCTGTATGCGGGTTCGATAGAGTGCCGGGTCATAGTATCGGGGATGAAAGAGTGCTCTCCCTACAGTAACCGCCTGCTTGTTGCCAAAGAGGTCAAATACACCCCCAACAAACAGAAGCTGATTGTTCAAAAAGAGCTTCCTGCCCCGAAAAAGAATCTTCATCTCAAAGTGATATCCGCAGAGGATATGCTCAACCGCTACATCAAAGAGTTTGGTCCTCCAAAGCGTTTTACAGGCGGTGAGGTTTCTTTGCCAAAACTCGTCCCCATGCGTATGCAAGAAGAGAAAAAACAGATAAGTAGGCCACCGTTCAGGCCCGGGGCGGAGCGTGAGCCTATTGTCAAGGTTGTTGAAGGTAATCAGAGTATTGAAGTGACCCTTCCCAAGACGGCAGAAAAGAGGCAGCCTCATGAAACGATTCAAAAAGAGGGTGTCTACAAGGTGCAAAAGGGTGATACACTTGGCAAGATAGCGTTGATGTTCGGTCTTAAAAGCAATGATATTATGAAGCACAACGAACTTAAGAAGAAGCATATGCTCCGCATCGGACAGAAGCTGAAGCTTCCATTCGAACAGGAGAAGATCGATGCGATCGCTTCTGCTTCATATACAGTAAAAGAGGGTGATACCCTGCTGAACATTGCAAAGAAGTTCGGTCTGGATGCCAAAGAACTTGCCGCATACAACAAGATCAAAAGCACGGCACAGATACGAAAAGGGAAAGTGCTGGAGCTGCCACTGCCCTATGTGGTCGCAGCGCAAAAGGCAAAAAAGAGAGCCGAAGCGAAGAAGAAGCTCGCCAAGAAGCAGAAGAACAGATTCATTAGAGGGTTTGGCAAGCATAAACTGCGTGTCACCGCTACAGCATACTCCTCACACGGTAACCAGACAGACAGCACTCCATTCCTTGCCGCATGGAACAACCGCCTGCGCCCGGGGATGAAGGTGATCGCCGTCTCCCGTGACCTGCTCTACAAGTATGGTATGAAAAACGGTACGAGAGTGAAGATCGGCGGTCTTCCAGGTATCTACCGCGTGCGTGACAAGATGAACAAGCGCTACAAGAAACGTATAGACATTTACATGGGAACCAACCGTAAAAAAGCCCTAAGATGGGGCCGAAGAAGTGTAGTGATTTATTGGTGAGACGCGTAAAAATCGACACCTGCGTGTCGATTTTAGCGTCGAAACCGAAGCGGTCGGAATGAACGAAGTGAATGTAGCCGCGGAGGCGGGCAATCCCGTTAAGCAAACGACACCTGCGTGTTGATTTGCGCGTCGAAACTGTGAAAGCCGTTAAGTGAACAAGAACTGCTTCTTGTTCATAGGCTTGGAACCGGAGGTGTTGTCTCGGAGAAACCACCGCAGGCTGGGTCGTAACGAAGTGGAGCCACGGAGGCGGGTAAACGTTGACGGCACTCTGGAATTGAAGTTAAGATCCCGCATC
>JALWLU010000198.1:1241-2196 GCA_026996325.1 Sulfurovum sp. | reverse complement strand
GCATATGAAAGTGCAGGTGCAGAATCTCCTGCCCGCCGTCCTCGCCGTTGTTGGTGATGAGACGGTATCCGGTTTGGTCGACGCCCAGCTTCTGTGCGACCTCCTGAATGAACGGTGTCATCTTCGCCATTGTCTCGCCATCGACACTCTGGAAATTTTCGATGTGCTTTTTGGGAATGATGAGCACATGGATGGGTGCTTTGGGATAGAGGTCGTGAAATGCGAGAAACTCGTCGTTTTCATGCACGGTATTGTTGGGGATTTCTCCATTGACGATTTTGCAGAATATACACATTCTGTCATCCTTTTGTTGGTCTGTTTTCGGTACGCTTATCATATCAACTTGCAGCGTGCATGTCAAGGTTTCGCGTCGGTAATCTTTCTATGTTATACTAAGTGTTCTAAAACAAGCAGGACAGTAAAGGAAAGAGCGATTTTATGAACAGGCCACAGACTATGCGTTCGGACATACTGCTGCAGACACTGCAGATTTTTGCAAGCCGCTACGCCAAGGCGATTTCACCAGAGGCACTGACGGCAGGATTGCCCAAACCCACAGAGACAGGCACCCCGGATCTGCTCTCTTTTTCGCAGGCACAAATGCTCTTTTCACGCGTTGCCAAACGTTCGGGTTTCAAGTCGACACTCGTCAAACGCGACCTTGCACATATACTTGAGCTGCACCTTCCTATGATTCTGCTTTTGGCACATGAACAGGCTTGCATTCTCGAAGCCTTCAACGAAGATCGAAGTAAGGTCAAAGTCATCTACCCCTCCGATGAACCTATCGAAGCGTGGGTAGAGGTGGAAAAGCTCAATGCAGAGTATCTGGGGTACGCCTTTTTGCTCAAGCAGGAGCTCAAAAAGGAGGAGGCGACCAGTTTCGTGCACAAACAGCATAAAAAGCACTGGTTCTGGGATACGCTAAAACTTTCTGCAAGCATCTATAAAGATG
>JALWLU010000198.1:0-1231 GCA_026996325.1 Sulfurovum sp. | reverse complement strand
ACGCTGATGGTCTTTGCGGCAGGGGTGATCATTGTCTATATACTCGATGCTTTCTTGAAGTACTTTCGTACCAAAATGCTTGAGATCGCGGCAAAAAAGAGCGACGTGATTATGTCATCGATCATCTTCGAAAAGGTACTTGACCTTAAAATGGCGCACCATCCCCGCTCGGTCGGCTCTTTTGCCAGCAACATCAAGGACTTCGACGCCATCCGCTCGTTTCTGACAAACTCGACGATGGCGCTGCTGATCGACCTTCCCTTTGCGGTCATCTTTCTGCTGGTAATCTACTACATCGGTGGTCTGCTGGTACTCATTCCCATCGTGATGATGACTCTGATACTCATATTCGCCTGGTTCATCAAGGATCCGCTCAAACAGAGCATTGAAAGCACACACGAGGCGGCTGCACGCAAAAACGGTATTCTCATCGAAGCGCTGCACAATATCGAAACCATCAAAACGCAGGGGATGAGCGGCAAGCTGCAGTGGGAGTGGGAGGAGAGTGTAGGCGACATCGCCAAAAAAAGCCTGCGCTCCAAGATGCTCTCCGCTTCGGTGCCGACGGTGACGGGACTGCTGGTTCAGCTTAATACAGTGCTCATCGTCTTTGCCGGTGTCTATATGATCAAAGATCTCGAACTGACGATGGGAGGGCTCATCGGTGTGGTTATCCTTGCATCGCGAGCCGTCGCTCCCATGGGGCAGGTGGCTGCACTGCTTACCAACTACAGTGACGCAAAGTCCGCCTACGATGTCATCAACACCATCACGCAGCAGCCGATGGAGCGGCTCTCAGATCAGCACTTCATCGAGCGTGAGGGCTTCAGGGGCAAGATAGAGTTTCGCAATGTCACCTTCAGCTACCCAGAAAGCGAAGTGCCGGCACTCAAAGATGTCTCCTTTGTCATCGAACCGGGAGAAAAAGTGGGCATCATCGGACGGATTGGTTCGGGAAAGAGTACCATCGAGAAGCTCATTTTGAAACTCTACGAACCCGACGAGGGCTCCATCCTCATCGACGATGTGGATATCGCCCAGATAGACCCGGCAAGACTGCGCAAACACATCGGTTACGTCAGTCAGGACATCGCGCTCTTTCGCGGTACGGTAAAAGAGAACATCCTCTGCCGCGCACCCAATATCAGTGACGAAAAGTTGATAGAAGCTGCACACTTAAGCGGTGTGGAGGAGTTCATCAAACGCCATCCGGCCGGCTACAATATGCCCA
>JALWLU010000197.1 GCA_026996325.1 Sulfurovum sp. | reverse complement strand
TTAGACATTCTCTTCCTTTCTTTGGTCGGATAAAGAAGAGAGTTTAGCATTTAACCTCTTCAAATCCAAAAATTACAACTTCTCCTATCAGATTTTTAGAAATTGCATTTCAGATTTAAATTTTGGGAAAGCTTTAGCTTCGCCCTAACGTTAATTGGATAACAACATATGACGAGCTAAAGCCTGAACAGAAGAGAAAATAGAACCGAATGCTTTATTGAAATGTATGCCATAGGGTACAACCTCGCCCTAACTTTGACACCATCAAGAACATCTAACGGGGCTATCCCGCAAGGGGATACACTACGATAAAGCCTCCGACTCCAAAGTTTCGTCACTCCTGCGAAAGCAGGAGTCTTTTCGTCAATTATCAAAACAACGTCAAGATCCCGCATCAGGTGCGGGATGATAAAACACTACTCCCTGCTACCTATTCATCATCCAATATCAAGCCCGTCCCAAAACTCGTCATAGTCAAGGTTTGTCATCGACGCGTCCTCCTCTATGCCCTTTTCGATGAGTTTCTGCTGTTCCTCTTCAAAATAGCGCTGCAGCGCCTCTTCAAGCATCGTGTTGATGTCCTTGTTCAAAAGCTCGGCAAATGCCTGCAGGTTCTCGACCGTGTCGGGTTTGAGTTCAAAAGTGAAATCTTCCATTAGTTCCTCGCTCTGTTGATCATCTTTTCGCGCTCGCTTGGTTCATACCCTTTGGGAAGCGGTACCTGTTCCAAAATGATATCGACGACATCGTCTATGGTGCGGCCGTTGAGTATAGCATGTTCACTGATGATCATACGGTGGCGGAATACATCATGCACCATCTCCTGTATATCCTCTATCTGCACCTGCGCCCTTCCCTTAAGCCACGCATACATACGCCTGTGCGCACTTCTGCAGCGCAATGGAACCGCGAGGACTGACGCCCACATCGATCATCACGCCAAGCTGCTTGCTGTAGCGCAGCGGGTACCGGGTAGCGAAGACCAGTTCGACAAGGTAGTGTCCCAGTGCATCGTCAATGGTCACCTTGGCAACCTCTTTCTGTGCTTCGAAGATCAGCTCCTGAGGCAGACGCTTCTCGACCTGCTTTGGTGTATAGCGCTCCTCCTGCAGGAGTTTGAGCATCTTGAACTCCGACTCCATATCGACATAACCGATCTCCACATGCATCAAAAAACGGTCCTTTTGCGCCTCTGAGAGTGGATAGGTTCCCTGCTGCTCGATGGGGTTCTGTGTTGCAAGCACAATGAAGAGTTGGGGCAGTTTTATCGTCCTGCCCGCTACCGTCACCTGCTTCTCCTCCATCGCTTCAAGCATTGCTGACTGCACCTTTGCAGGGGCACGGTTGATCTCATCAGCCAGTATGATATTTCCAAATATGGGACCTTTGTGGAACTGAAATATCCGTTTGCCCTCCTCTTCGTAGAGGCGCTCTTCCCCGATGATATCGGTAGGAGAGAGATCCGGTGTGAACTGTATGCGGGAAAACTTCGCTTCGATGTTGTCTGCCATCGAACGGACAATGCGTGTTTTCGCAAGCCCGGGAAGTCCCTCGACCAGCAGGTTGCCGTCTGCCAGAAGCCCGATGATGAAACGCTCGACTATGTGCTCCTGCCCGATCACCGTCTCGTTCATCTGCCGCTGCAGCAGTAAAATACCCTCTCTTGCCGTCATATGCTACCCCTCTTTCTTATTTGAAATATTGTAACATACTTTACTATGGAATTGACAGACAGAAATTACGAAAAGATCATCAAAAACAACGACAAGCCCGTTCTAATCGACTTCTACTCCCCTACCTGCGGGCCATGCCAAATGCTAAGACAACTCATAGACGAACGCCTTGCCGCATACGCCGAAGGGAACGGTGTGGTGGTTGCCACCTGCGATATCAGCAAAAACAGAAAGCTCGCAGACGCGTTCAAAGTGCGCTCCGTACCGTTTACCATCGCCGTAATGCCTGACGGAAAGCTCAAATACCCCGAACTTGGCCTAAAGAACGAAACCTACTACTTTGAACTCATAGACAAACTGGCAGGCAAAGGCTCTTTCTTCAGCCGTCTCTTTACATAAAAGGCAGCGCTATTGCTCTGTTTAAAGGAGTCAAGCAAGTATTTCATCTCCAGACGTTTGAGCATCTTATTGATCACGTTTTGTCAGATTGGAGGCATTCGCAAAATCTCCCCTTACACAATAATTCCGAGTGTAGCGAGGCTAAAGCCATCGGTTCCTATCGCAATCTTACGCAAACAAAGTAGAGGATAGCAGTAACACTATTACTCCCTCATCATCTCAATGCTCAGCACTCAGCGCTAAGCGCTATTTCCCAAAAAGATAAATCAACTCCGGGAAAAGCACAATGATCAGAAGCGCGACCATCTGCAGCACGATAAACGGAATGACCCCTCTGTAGATGGCACCGGTCGTCACCCTATCTCCTGCAGCACCCTTAAGGTAAAAGAGTGCGAAGCCAAAAGGCGGCGTAAGGAAGCTTGCCTGCAGGTTCATCGCGATGAGTATGGCAAACCATACCGGGTCGATGCCGAAGCTGGCGACAATGGGTACGAGAATGGGTACGACCACAAAGGCGATCTCGATGAAGTCGATGAAGAAGCCCAGCAGGAAGATCACTGCCATCGCAATAAGGATGAACATCCACCTCTCACCGATCTCTCCGGTAAAGAAGTGCAGTGCCATCTCCCCGCCGCCAAGTTCGTTGAATACCAGCGAAAAGGCCGTTGCACCAATGAGGATCATAAAGATCATCGCAGTGAGTTTCACCGTCTCCACCGCCGCATAGCGCAGCAGTTCGAAACTCATCACCCTGTTGTAGGCAGCCAGCGCCATGCCGCCAAGCACACCTATGGCTGCCGATTCCGTAGGAGATGCGATACCTGCAAAAATGGAACCCAATACCGCACTGATAAGCAGCAGCGGCGGTATGATGGCCTTGAGCGCCTCTTTGAGCACGATGGGGTAGGGATCGTCGGATACAATGGCAGGCGCGGCATCACGCTTCAGCCATGCGAAACCAAGGATATAGAGAATATAGAGCAAGATCAGCAGCAGTCCCGGCACTACCGCTGCCTTGAAGAGATCGCCCACACTCAAGTGCATCTGGTCACCCAGAACGATAAGCACAATAGAGGGAGGGATGAGCTGTCCCAGTGTACCGCTTGCAGCGATCGATCCGCTGGCAAGGGATGAGGCGTAGCCCTGCTTGAGCATCAGCGGTAGCGCAATGAGACTCATCATCACCACCGACGCCCCGACAATACCCGTACTTGCCGCCAAAATGGCACCTACCAGCACCACGGAGACCGCAAGCCCTCCTCTCACTGGACCAAAGAGTTTTCCCATCGAATGCAATAGTGCTTCAGCCATCTTCGACTTCTCAAGTATCAGTCCCATGAAGATAAAGAGCGGCACCGCCATCAGTGTCACATTGCCCATAATGCCGTAGGTACGGTACGGCAGCATCTCCAGCACATGCAGTCCCACCTCATCGGAGATGAGCGCAAAGAAGAGTGCCACACCGCCAAAAACAAATGCCACCTGAAAACCGCCAAGCAGCAAAAAGAGTGCTAGCGCGAACATCAAAAAGACGGGGTCGACCCAGAATGCCATACGGTGATACCAGGCCGCATAGACCAGACCGCCAAACAGTGCCACAAGTCCAAGCGCTCTCCAGAGCAGTCCTCTGTTCTCCAGTTGATAATAGGCTTTGAGTACTTCACTGAGTGCCTGTATCATGAGCAGCACAAATGAAAGCACCAGTACCGACTTAATGATCCATCGTGCACCAAGCCCTCCCGGATCGGGAGAGACCTCATGCTGCAGGTAGCTCTGAAGCGCCATGTCGTAGGCGTCTATCGTAAAAAGCACGGCAAACGGCAGCAGCAATAGCAGCATGGAAAGAATCTGCACGACCATTTTCGTATCGTGCGAATAGCGTTCAAAAAAAATGTCCACCCGCACATGCTTGCCGTGCTTGAGCGCATAGCTCAGCCCTAGCAGAAAGACCATGTCATAAAGGTGCCACTCCACCTCCTGCAGGGCGATGGAGCCGGCAGAGAAGAGGTAGCGCATCATCGCATCGTAGGCCACCAGCAAAGAGAGAGCGACAACCAGCACCGCGGCAAGAAGCCCGGCATATTTGCTCATACGGTCAAGATAGTAGGAGAGTTGCATCAGTTCTCCTCTCTATTTTCTTCATCACGCAACACTTTTTCCGTTTCAGAGGCCAGTATTGCTTTAAGTGAAGACTCTAAAACAGCCTCCAGGTCAATATCGTATTCATCTGCAAGGCGTAAAAGGCCACTGTTTACCATCAGTTCAACATCCTCTTTTTGCATCCTTATCTCCTGATTAGCCTATCGTATACATCGGGTTGAGTGTCTTAAGTATTGTAGTATGCACCAACAATAAAACATTTGCATCTACCTCTCCCAGCTTTTCGACAAACCGTTCATGTGAGAGATTCTTTATTTGAAAACAGTCGATAGCGGAGAGTTTTCCCAAACCGTTGATATGGTCATTTCTAACCTTTACCATCCACGGATAATGCGCATAACGCTCTTTCCAATCGGTTATCGGCACCACGGTTTTTAGCGGCAGCTTGCCGATGGCATTGTGACTTACCACCAGTCCCGGCCTGCGCTTTGCAATTTCACTACCTATCTTCGGGTAGAATTCAATCAGCCATACTTCTGCCTGTTCAATACGCATAAAGCTCCCCGTCATCGCTGCCCAGTTCATCCGCAAGCGTGATATAGGCTTCATCCTCGGCAGCCATTTGCGCCCCCTTTTCCCATCTCTCGAGCTCTTTCTCTTTGATGAAGCGCTCAAGTGCTTCGTTGTAGAGTGCTGAGAGTGAGACATGCATCTCCTCTTTCAGTGTCACCAGTTTGGCTTTAAGCTCAGAGGGCATATTGAATGTTACCTTTTCCATCTTCTCTTCACTGTATATAGTTGCCATATTTAAAACCTTACTTTTTACCATATTATAGCATGGTAACCTATGCGTGTCAAAATAACCTTAACTACTTCCAATAGGTATCCAGCCGTACATGCCACCCTCTTCGCCACCGCTTCTCACCGCGTGTGGGCGGGGAGTTTTTAATGCGTCTGTCCAGCATCGCTTTTGCAGCATCGGAGAATGCTTTGTATTTATTCTGATTCTTCTCATCGAAGTGTTCAAGCACCTGCAGCAGTCCCCACCCCTGCCCTTTGTAGCGTTCGCTCTTGAGTGTCCCCTCACCTTTGAAGTTGGTGTAGTCGATGAGAATGTAGAGTCCCCGCTCATCGATTGTGCCATCCTTCTTGTAGAGCATATGCATAAAACGGCGTTTGATCACAGCGGCTTTTTTCGGATCGTCGATGTTATCCAGCATCTGCGGCAGTGCATCGGCAGTACGCTGCGCCATGAAGGCTGCCTGCTGGGGCATAGTGCGTTTCAGGAAGGAGAAGAGTTCACTGTAGCGTTTCGTTTTGGCACCTTTAGCTTTGAAAAAGGCCTCTTTCGTCTGCCATGGCAGGTCAGCCTGCGGCGTCAGCCACGATGGCATCTTCACGCCCTGCTGCTGCATGAAGGCCACCACCATCGGAAAGACCTCCCTGAACCGTTCTGTGTGTCCCTTCGGGAACCAGATGAAGTGGCCGATGCCAACGGAAGCGAAATCCTCCCCCTTGTTCCACCACACAAGATACTTGTCCTTGCCTGCACCTTCGTTCTGCCATATCTTCTTGGCGATGTAGGCCGCCTGCTTTTGGGAAATGCCCAACTGCGCACCTGCAAGCCACACCGAAACCAGAAGTAGCCCCAATACTGTTTTCATATACGCTCCGTTAACCGTCATTTTGTATAGTTACAGCGATTATACACACTCTACCCCAAAAATGGAGAATGGCCCATGAGACGCACTATTGTTTTCGCCGCTGTACTGACGACACTCTTTTTCCAAAACGCAAATGCATCTCCTGCCGACCTGAACGAACTTCAGGGCGACTGGCACCTTCGCGAGTTAGACGGCTACGAAGTACGCAAAGCACGCGCCATTCTTGACTTTCAGCCCTCCAGCATGGCCATCGACGGTTTCGATGCCTGCAACCGTATCAACGGCAAACTTATCAAAAAGGGTGACGGCACCTACACCAGCAAACTTCGCACCACACGCATGGCTTGCCGCGGACAGCTATTCAGTTTCGTAAGCCAGCGCCTCCACCAGGCCATCGACGAAGGCTTCACCGTCGAAAAGGCAACGCGCCACGGCATTGACGGCATACTGCTCAAAAGCAAATCTCATGAACTCTTTTTCAAGCGAATGGGAGAATGAAAAGTGAGTAACGAGCAGTGAGTAATGAGTAACCGAAATATTGAGAATGTTAGAAGTTGAATTTTGTTCGAGTTGCTTGTAGATTTGAGGGTTGTTTAGTTAGTAATGAGCAGTGAGCAGTTAGTAACCGAATAAGAAGAATTTAAAATATGAGCTTTCGCGTAAGTTTACTGTAGGTTTGGTCTAACGGCATGAGTGGCACGGATAATGAGTAACTAGCAGTGAGTAATGAGCAACCGAAGTATTGAGGGTGCTAGAAATTGAATTTTGTTCGAGTTGCTTGTAGATTTGAGGGTTGTTGCGCAGGAGCTTGCTGTATAGCAAGTGACTAAGCAAACTCCCTCAAAGATGCATGCAAATCGGACAAAATTACACGAAAGAGGGGGCGTCGTTGGCAAACAGGATCAAGTCTCCCGGCATCGTCTGCTCCACCAGCATCTGCTCCATCTCCGCTTTGGAGGCAAGCTTCACCAGCTTTTCAGGATCGACGCACTTTTTGAAGATATCGTAATTGAGGTCTCCCGTAACGACAACGATATCGAAGACTTCGTTGGCGCGTTTGGCGACCTGTTCGTTAAGCGCGTCATCCACCTCCACCAGTCCGGGCGTGATAACCACCTTTCTACCCGCATAGGTGCTTGCAAGCTCGAAGCCTGCCATCATACCATCGATGTTGCCGTTAAAGCTGTCATCGAGGATCACCTTGCCGCCGGCATCGATGCGCTGCAGGCGGTGGTCGACCGGCTTGAGGGATGAGAGCCCCTTTTGGATCTCTTCGTCGCTCAAGCCCATCGCTTTTGCCACAAGCACCGATGCCGCGAGGTTCATCGCATTGAACGCGCCAAGAATGTTTGCCGTATAGCGGGTGCCGTTGAGAGCAAAGCTGGTCCCCTCCAGTGTCGCTTCCACATCACTGATGATGAACTCCGGCTGCGGCAGCTCGGGGTGCTCCTGCGCCACTTCACCCGTTCCGTAAATGTGCACCTTTTCATTTTCAGGTTTGACCATCGCACTTTCGTGCACCCACGCCTCTTTGAGACGCTTTGTCTGCATGATCTCCATCTTGGTGTTGCGGATATTCTCCATTGTCTTGAAGTACTCGATGTGCGCGGGGCCTATCTTGCCAACGACCACATAGTGCGGATTGACAAAGGTGGAAATTTCGGCGATATCCCCCTCCCCTCTTGCACCCATCTCGACAACATAGACCTCCGTATCTTCCGAAAGCTCCTCATTGATATCTTTCATCACGCCACCGAGCGTATTGACCGAACGGGGTGTGGCATAAGTGTTGTAACGGCTGGAGAGCAGATGTGCAACGAAATTCTTGATACTGGTCTTGCCGTAGCTTGCCGTGATTCCTACAACGGTAAGATTCTCCATACCCTCGATTTTCGCCTGCGCCTTGCGTTTGAAACCGTTGAAGAGCATCTTCTCTATGAATACGGAAACCCCATAGGCAAGGAATATGGGGATCAGCACGCCATGATGTCCCCATGCCAGCGCAAAGAGCAGTCCAAAGAGCAGGAGTGCCGCATAGAAGCGCTTGACGCGCCCTGTCCACACAAGCGGCTTGTCAAGCCCGCGGTACCAAGTATAGAGCATCCCCAGATAGACGAGCACTACGACAAAGGCATAGTCGCTGACATAATCGACCAGCATATAGATACCGTAGGGGATCAGAAAGTAGACAAAGTGCCACCAGGGCTTGGTATGGTGAAACGCCACACGCTCGAGTTTGTAGCTGTACCACTGCAGGTTGGTAGTGGCGTAGTAGCCCATGGCAACAAGAAAGACAAAATAGAAAGCGAGGTTAAGCAACTGCATCAGTGGGTATCCTTACATTGGTCTGAGATGGTCTGCGCAATGAACGGCGCATGGTTGAGGAAGAAGAAGTGGTCTCCCTCCAGAGGATAGAGTTGGCTATTGTTAACAAGAATAGCGATCTTTTCCGCTGTCCATAGCGGTGTGGCAGTATCTGCCTTGCCCCAGAAGAGCAGCGCTTTTCCCGTAACCTTTGAGAAGTTGTGCTCGAACGCCTCGTTGACCACATTTTTGAATGTCTCGTACATCTCGTGACTCATCCCTTCGACATCCTTAGAGGCAAAGAGTCTGGAGAGCTTGCCGAACCCAAGCGGCCTGAGCACTTTTGTAAGCGCGATCTTCGCACGTACGCCAAAGGGTTTTGGCACCAGTATGCCCGAACTTGAAAGCAGCACCAGGCAGGGCGGATTGAGCAGCGTCGCCACCTTTCCGCCAAAAGAGTGGCCCATAATTATCTGGGGGCTTGCGCCAAGCATCTCAAGAAAAAGCTGTACAATCCGGGCATAATCTTCTGTCTGAAGTACCGTATCGTTACTGCTTTTGCCAAAACCGGGCATATCAAGGTAGATATGCCTGAACTCAGGCAGTGTTTTGCCAAATGCCTGTTTCATGATCTCCTTGTTGCTTCCCCATCCGTGAAGCACCAGAAGTACCGCTTCCTGTCCTGGATTGAGAAGTTCATAGGAGAGTGTATAGGTATGTCCGTTATAGGTTACGTCTTTGGATGCCATCGTTCACCATTGTATTGAATTGGAATATTTTAGCATAAGCGCACTTCCAATCTCTTGCATGGTCTCTTTTTACGAACAGTATGTTTTTTCGATATACTACAAATCAGCAATGACATGTAGAGAGGAATACTTCATGAACAACTACCAGCGAATCCACCCCAGAAAACCCGAAGGCATCGAAAAGAAACGCGCCTTTCTCATCGGTTCGGGCATCGCCTCTCTGGCTGCGGCGGAGTATCTGATGCGTGACGGCTACATGCAAGGTGATCAGATCACCATTTTCGAACACGATGGCGTTGCAGGCGGTGCGCTTGATGGTGCCGGTACGCCCGAAGAGGGCTTTGTCGCACGTGGCGGCAGGGAGATGGAGGCACACTACGAGTGCCTCTGGGACCTCTACGGAGAGATCCCTTCCATCGAAGAAGAGAGACGCACGGTACTTGACGAGTTCAGGGAGCTCAACGAAATCGACCCCAACTTCTCCAAGGTACGTGTCATCTACAACCGCGGCGAGAAGCACCGCCGAACCGACCTCGGACTGCATGAGAAGCATACCCACGCACTGACAAAACTGCTGCTGACAAAAGAGGAGGATCTCGGTACACAGACTGTGGACGACTACTTCGACGGCTCCTTTTTCGAAACGGACATGTGGCTCTACTGGCGCAGCATGTTCGCCTTTGAGACATGGCACAGTGTTGTGGAGATGAAACGCTATATGCAGCGCTTCATTCAC
>JALWLU010000196.1:9333-9695 GCA_026996325.1 Sulfurovum sp. | reverse complement strand
GGTATAAGCATGGCAAGATATAGAGGTCCAGTTGAAAAACTAGAAAGAAGACTTGGTGTTGACCTTGGTCTGAAGGGTGAGAGAAGACTTGCCGGAAAATCGGCTTTGGAAAAACGTCCGTACGCGCCGGGACAGCATGGCCAGAGACGTACAAAGATCAGTGAATACGGCCTTCAGCTTCAAGAGAAGCAGAAAGCGAAGTTCATGTATGGTGTTTCAGAAAAGCAGTTTAGAGCGCTTTTCCAGGAAGCAAACAGAAGAGAGGGTAACACCGGTGCCATCCTGATCCAGCTGCTCGAGCAGAGACTCGACAACGTTGTGTACAGAATGGGATTTGCGACGACAAGAGCATCTGCAAGACA
>JALWLU010000196.1:0-9323 GCA_026996325.1 Sulfurovum sp. | reverse complement strand
GTATGGTTGAGTGGGTTGATGTTGACAAAGAAAAACTTTTTGGAATCTTTACAAGAATTCCAGAAAGAGATGAGATTTCAATTCCTGTGGAAGAGCGTCTAATCGTCGAGCTGTACTCTAAATAATCGTAGTAAAGGCTAGTTAATGAGAAAAATCAAAGTTGCACCATCTATGCCGACAGAAGTGGAGGTCAACGAGATCAGCGCAAACCGCGCCGAGATCGTTGCCTACCCTTTTGAGAGCGGTTATGCTGTTACACTTGCACATCCGCTGAGAAGACTCATCCTGGGTTCTTCCATCGGATATGCACCGATCTCTATCAAGATCGAAGGGGCGGCACACGAGTTCGATACGATAAGGGGTATGCATGAAGATGTTGCCGTATTTATCATCAACCTCAAGAACATCCGCTTCAAGATCAAGGATGAGAGTGACAGAGTGGAGCTGAACTACAGCTTCTCGGGTCATAAAGAGGTTACTGCACAGGACCTGAACAACGATCAGGTCGAAGTGGTCAACGGTGACCTGCCTCTGGCAACACTGAACGAAGATGCGGAACTGAACTTCACAGTTGTGATTGCAAGAGGTATCGGTTACGTTCCAAGTGAAGAGCTCAGAGACGAAGTCGACCCTGAAGCAATCGCACTGGATGCTTTCTTTACACCGGTAAGAAAAGCGAATTACAAGATCGAGCCTGTCCTTGTCGAGGACAACCCGAACTTCGAGAAGATCGTTTTTGACATTGAGACAGATGCGCAGATCGGTCCGGTAGAAGCGTTTACCAATGCACTGGAAGTAATGAACAAACAGCTCTCCGTATTCAACGGTGTGCTCGATGTAGATATCTCCTCTCCCGCGCCTCGCAGAGGTGGTGATGAGAGCGAGATCAAGCCATTCCTTCAGCCGGTAGACTCTCTTGGACTGAGTGCACGTTCGTTCAATTCGCTGGACAGAGCGGGCATCAAGTATCTTGGTGAACTGGTACTGATGAGCGAGACAGAGATCAAGAACATCAAGAACCTGGGCAAGAAGTCGCTTGACGAGATCAATGAGTGTCTTGTTGAGCACGGCTTCGGTCCGGAGTTTGAACTTGCTGAGAGCACAAGAGCGACTCTTGTGAAAAAATTAGAGCAGCTTAAAGCGTAAGCTGCCCCAATAAAGGAAAGATATGAGACACAAGCACGGATATCGTAAACTGAATAGAACTTCTGCTCACAGAGCGGCACTGCTAAAAAACCTCGCGATCGCCCTGACAAAAGAGGGAAGAATCGAGACGACACTGCCAAAAGCAAAAGAGCTTAGAAGCTACTATGAGAAACTGATCACCAAGGCATCTGCCGGTGATTTCAATGCGCACAGAGCGGTTTTCGCACTGCTGCAGGACAAAGCGTGTACCAACAAGATCGTTAATGAGATCGCACCTGAGTATGCGGACAGAAACGGTGGATACACACGTATCATCAAGACTCGTATGAGAAGAGGTGATGCAGCACCTATGGCGATTATCGAACTCGTATAATCGTTCTGCGCTTCGTACCCCGGACTCTCCGGGTACACACTTTCCAAAACATATCAAAAAACCCATCCATTCCATTGACAAAACAAGCGTTTTAGTGTATAAACACAGTAACCAAACCGCTATTGCAGGTTTGTTTTTAAAATCTGATATAATAATAAAAATAAGAAGGAGCAACATTGATCCCGTTTACAGATGAAGAGCTGTTGCCGCCGGTAAAAGATGTGATTGAAAAGGTCAGACCCTCCATCAAACTTGATGGCGGAGATATTGAACTGATCGATATTAGAGATGGTGTCGTCTATGTACAGCTGCAGGGTGCCTGTGTAGGATGCGGCAGCAGCGGAACGACCCTGAAGTTCGGTGTGGAGCAGCAGCTCAAAACGCTAATTCACCCGGAGCTGAGTGTGATCAACGTCCCTCACGGATTCGAAGACAAACTGGATCAATTAGGATAAGATGAGCAAAGTTAATCCCGATCTCTTACTGGAGCGTGCCGAACGCGAATTTCTCGAAGGTGACTACCAGATGGCACTGCAGACCTACGGGCTGCTGCTGAAGGATTACCCTACACTCGAAGAGGCGAAGGTTGGTGTCTATCTGAGCGATCTTGGTATCGAGAGTGACGAAGAGGCGCAGGCGCTCTTTGACTACTATCATGTCATCAAGCAGGAGCGTGAGAATGCCGCCGATATTATCGACGGGCTTATAGAGTCGCTCTCGACAACAAAGATGCAGCTTAGCGAACTGCTGGTTGACCCTGTGCAGGAGCAGGTGGAGTATGATGACGGCATACGCTACAGTGATTTCCTCGATCTGGTGGAGAGCCGCGGCAGTTTTAAAAAAGCCTTTGAGGATATTATGTTCTCGACAAAGGTCGTCATCACCGACAAGGATCAGTTCATCGATTTTGTCACCCGTCTGGCTCAGGAGGGGTTCGATGAGATGGCGCTGAACTATCTTGATGCGACTACAAGCCTCTTTGGCGACGACCAGGATGTGCTGGCACTCTACAATGTAGTGAAAGGAATGAAAGCGTGAAACTCCCTTTCAATATGAGGGGATACGCCTTCATCACCGACGATACCACCAAGCTGGACAGCGACACCCTCTTTCTCAAAACCGCACAAAATACCCTCTATTTCGAACAGCTTGATACCAAGCCCGAATACATCACCTCCAATGAGCTCATAGCACTCTGGGAGCTTGATGCGATGCGAGTGGTGGGTGTGACCGGCACCAACGGCAAGACGACCGTCACTGCGGCGATCTACTCCTTTCTGCTTGACCTTGGCGAAAAACCGGCACTGCAGGGGACCCGGGGGCTTTTTGCCCAGGAGCAGCGTATCGAAGAGAAGAGTATGACAACACCGTCGATTCTTGAGACGCTGCACAATATGAAGCAGACGCACGACCTTGGCTGCAACTACTTCATTATGGAGGTCAGCTCCCACGCGATCCACCAGGAGCGCATCGAGGGGATCACCTTTGCGCTGAAGGTGCACACCAATGTCACGCAGGATCACCTCGACTACCACGGTACGATCGAAGAGTATCGTCGTGTCAAGAGCCTCTTCTTTGCCGACGATACGATGAAGCTGCTGAACAAGGATGATATCAAGAGTATTACCTTCAACCCGAGAAACGCCTACAGCTATGGCGTGGACGAGCCGGCAACCTACAAGGTGCAGGCATTCTCCCTGATAAACGGCATTACCGCAGGCATCAAACATTTGCGCGAAGAGGCGACATTCTACTCTCCAATGGTGGGGCTCTTCAACCTCTTTAACCTGATGGCGGCCATCGGTTCGGTGCACCTGCTCACCAATCGTCCGCTGCAGGAGGTGTGTGACGTGGTCGAGAACTTCGCAGGTGTCGCGGGGCGCATGGAGGTTGTCAGCACCGATCCGCTGGTCATTGTCGATTTTGCCCATACCGACGACGGTATCCGCGCGGTACTCGAGTCGATGAAGGACCGTGATATCAGCGTGGTATTCGGTGCGGGAGGCAACCGCGACAGGGACAAACGTCCCAAAATGGGAGCCGTTGCCGGACGCTACGCGAACAAGATCTACGTTACCTCCGACAACCCGCGTGACGAAGTACCGGAGATGATCCTTGAAGATATTCTCAAGGGGCTTGTGGGCAAAGAGAATGTCACCGCCTGCCCCGACAGACGCCTTGCGATCAAACTCGCCCTCGATGCCCTAGAGCCTAATGAAGTACTGTTGATCCTTGGCAAAGGCGACGAGGACTACCAGGAGATCAAGGGCGTCAAGCACCCCTTCGATGACCGTGAAGTGGTACGGGAGCTGTTGGCGGAGAAAGAGGCGTAGCCGTTATTGGTTATTGGTGCTGTGTCATCCCGCACCCGATGCGGGATCTTTACGTTGTTTAGCTGTTTCGCGTCAAAATTCCTGCTTTCGCAGGAATGACAGCATTTTTGGAATCGGAGGCTTAAGCCCTGCCTAGCGTGCTTCAGTTATTCAACGATAAAGCGAAGCTATACCCAAGGGCATACATTTCAATAAAGCATTCGGTTCCTGTTAAGGTTTATCTCAACCAAACTATGCAAAATTCTCTTAACTCTTAACTCTTAACTCTTAACTCTTAACTCTTAACTCTTAACCCTCTGCCTCTGGCATCTTCATCTCAAATTTCTCTCCCGTTTTCTGCGTATGCACATAGAGTTTCCATGCATGAACAATCTGCCGCAACATCCATCCAAAAGAGAGAAGCAGCAGTGTGCCCGCAAGGTAAATAGCTGGTGCAAAATAGACTGAAACCAAGAATGCCGCAATGGTGGCAAGGTGGATGTAGAGGTGCTTCATTGCCGTTTTGGGATGGATCACTTCGTGCATCATCGGGGCGGTGAAGTAGCCCTGTGCATTGAGGTGGAACCAGGTCAGAAACGGTACGATCTTGTAGAACATCGCAAAGACGATGCTGAGCGCGAACCCTGCAAAGAAGACGTAGTTGATCGCCTCAAGGGAGGCAACGGGGTAGAAGCGTGTGGTCAGGGTTGCCGAAGCGCTGAGTGTCAGCAGTACCATGCCGGTACGCCAGAACCAGACGGTCGCATCGGCGATGGGACGTTTTCTCTGTGAGAGACGCCGCAGGGTCATCAGCGCGTAGCACAGAAGAAAGACCACGATGGCGATGTCGACAAAGAACCAGCTCTGGGTAAAGAAGAAGGCACCGACACTTCCCAGAAGCAGCAGACCAAAGAGGCGAAGCGGCAGCGATTCGCTGATGAAAGCCGGGTAGGCGGGTGTAACGTAGAACATTTCGATCACCTGAAAGGAGATGGAGATGATCAGCAGGGCGATCCATCCAAAGAGCCCGAAAGAGTAGTGTGCCGTTTTGACTTCACCGTATCCCGTACTGTTCCAGAGTCCTGCGAGGGTTCCGGTCATGTAGAGTGCCAGCAGGGTAAGCAGGGTAAGTGAAACGAGTGCGACAGTCATACCCCTTGAGGAGTTGCTGTGGTTGGGAAGGGCAAACAGATTTTTGAGCATCACTGCCCCAATGCCAAGGATAGTGCTGCCAAGCAGCAGGGAGGCTCCGATGAAAAGTGGTGCTTTGCCGGTCTCAAAGGCAGAAAGCAGCAGCAGGACACCAAGCACGAAAGGGTACTGCACAAAGGCTGCTTTCCTTGTCGGCGCGGTGAGTTTGACTCCGGCGATGACAGGCAGCATCTGAAAGAGTGCGCCGAACATGAATGAGAGCATGACCCCCAGTGTCAGGGTATGGGTGAGTATGAGTGCCTGAGGTGTGTCGGCATTGAATATATCGGTGCCAAAGAGGAGTATCAGTACGCCTGCAAGCAGGCCAAAGAGGCTGCCGGAGAGGAAGAAACGGAAAACGACCGATATGGGCGGTGCCTGATCGAGCGAGAGACCGTTCTGGTTAAACATCGCACAGCGCCTCGAGGTCAAGTGTATTGTCGCGTGCGATCAGAATGTGCCATGTGCCGTTTTCATCCTCTCTGTTGAGTACCCAAAGTCCCTGCTCTTTGGCAAGTTCTATGAGCGGAATGGGGTTTTTACGGTGTATCATATAGAAGTAGTTCCCGTTGCCAAGCTCGCGTATAGCAGCAATGGCACGCTCGAGCGGTACGGGGTGTTCCAGCTCGCGTGCATCGAGGAAGATTCTGTCTGTCTGTGGCATGGCGCTCAAAGCTCCACCTGCTTCATTTTGTTGAGTGTCTCCTCTTTGAGGTCCGGCGGCAGCAGCCGTTCGCACATCGCATAGAGCATCTGCTCCTCTTTCATATTGTGCTGCTGCAGCAGAATCATCATTGATTCGCAGAGAGAGAGGTAGGCGTCTCTGTCCTGTGCCTCGAGTGCGTGGGCCAGTTTGCCAATCAGCCCTTTGACCTGCTCATGCTCGTAGCGCATCACCTGTGTAGGTCCCTGCGTATTGCCCGTTTGTGTCTCAAAGGCGGGGAAGAGCTCCTCCTCTTCACGTTTGAAGTGAGTGAGGGTGTCGTTGGAGAAGGTCAGGAACTCCTTCTCTGCAGTCTCCCAGTCGCCATTGGCCGCTGCCTGTTCGGCTGCTGCGAAGTGATCATCACACGCTCTGTGTTCGTCGGTCATAAATTGTGAAATACCCATAGTTTACTCCTTTGTTTCATGGATGGTGATCATCTGATCCCAGAGATCTGTTGAGAGTAGAATGCGCTCGACGCGCTCCTGCCAAAGTGCCTTGAAGTGTGCCTTCTCCTCTTCGGTCGCACTGCCCTGAAGGCTCTTGGCCATAAGCGGTTTCATTGCAGGATCGCCCGGAACGACAGAAGCATCGTAGGAGAGGGTGATGCTTCGCTCTGTCGCCAGCCGTGTCAGTGTCACCTCTCCTTTCATCGGTACATCGTAGCTAACAAGGTTGTCGCGTGAAAAGTAGCCGCCTATGCCCTTGAAGCCGCTTTTACCGTTTGCTCCGACGATAAAGGAGATGACATTGCAGATAACACCCGTTACCCCATCGGTCTCCGCATCACGCATTGAAACATGGATGTGCCCACGTTGGGGCAGGACACCCTCTTCTTTGGGGTAAAGTGTTTCAAGGCCCTTGAGCGCCATGAGGTAGGCGCCGGCAACGGTAGGGCAGGAGTGGCCGGCGAGCTTGACACACTCAAGGTAGGTGATCTTTAGTTTCCCCTCTTCGAATGCACCAAGAAAGTCGCTGAGCGGGTCCTGCAGTGCAATGGCGGGAACTTTGTCGAAAAAATCCGGATAGCGCATGGATGCTCCTCTTGAAATAGTGGTGTGATTATAATTGAAAATGGCAAATAATCCGTTGATATGTGTCAAGCGCACTTTAATCCTCGTTTAAGTAAATCAGAGTAAAATACTCCTAATTAAAAAATCATTCAAAGGATGAACCATGATGCAAGGTGTACCACAACCAGCTTTCTATATTTTCAAATGCCAGCAGTCGGCACCTCCGGGAATGCCAAAACCAAGCTGTGTCAGTCAGAATGACCCGGAGTCGCAGCAGCTCTTTCAGCATCTGGCACAGCAGCTGATGATGAAAGGGATTATCGGAACGGTCCAGCCGGTCCAGACAGGATGCCTCAACCGCTGTCAGCAGGGACCGGTAATGCTCGTAGAGCCCGGTCATACAATGTATGTGGGACTGACCAAAGAGAAGATCGACCGTATCATCGATGAGCATATCATCGGCGGGAAAGTCGTTGAAGAGTACGTGATCCCAGAAGAGATGTGGGCAGAGCCTGTACCCCCCTCTCAGATGGCGCGCTAATCGCTACAACGGCGGGCAGGCGCTCCGCTGCTTTCCAATCTCTTCACAATTACTGTATAATATAGTGCAAATGCGGTATAATTCCGACAATCAACAGATCAGGTAGGATGATTATGAACATTACCATGCTTTATTCCAAGCTGCATAGAGCGACCGTGACCGATGCGAATCTCAACTATGTCGGCTCCATCACCATTGACCAGGATCTTCTCGATGCTGCGAAGATGCGTGTAGGGCAGAAGATCGACATTGTCAATATCAACAACGGTGAGCGCTTCTCTACCTATATTATCTCCGGAGAGCGCGGGAAGGGTGACATTTGTCTCAACGGCGCGGCGGCACGAAAAGTGCACAAGGGTGACAAAATCATCATTATCGCTTATGCAAGCATGAGTGAAGAGGAAGCGGAGCGTTACAAGCCGAAGATCATCATTCTCAATGATGACAATACGATCGCACAGGCGTTTGAAGGGCTGGAGTGATGTTCGGCAACGGTTTCGATATGGGAAAGATGACTGAGATGATGTCTCAGATGCAGGAGAAGGCCAAAGAGCTGCAGGAGCAGGCGAAAAATGTCGAGCTTACTGCAAAAGCTGGCGGCGGCATGGTCGAAGTGCGTGCCAACGGCGCGGGTGAGATCATCGATATCAACATCGACGATTCGCTGCTTGATGATAAAGAGTCGCTGCAGATACTGCTGATTTCGGCGATGAACGATGTGAACAAGATGGTGGAAGACAACAGAAAGTCCCAGGCGATGGGAATGCTTGGCGGTATGAATCCCTTTGGCGGGTAATTAACGGCGGGTATCGACAAGATAGTCGAATTCTTTTGTCTTTTTCAGGTGCAGGATCTTTCTTGTGCTGATGCTTCTGCTCCCTTCGGTTTTGGTCGTGCGTGCAATGACCTTGCTTAGCCTCATCATCTCTCCTTTCGATAAAAACTTTAACGTTCCGGATATTGGAACAGCGCCATCATAACGATGATCGGCAACACAATGGTAACAGACCAAGGAGTGACCATGAACAAAGTAACAGAAGTGATAGAGAACGACTCCATTGCCGGACTCAAAGCCCTTATTAAAGAGGGGGTGGATCTCAACAAACCCATTCTTATCGGCGAAGAGTACGACCTTGATGACTATGATGATATCAGTCCGCTTTTCTATGCCATCAGAAAGTATGCATCACTCGAATTTATCAAGACGATGCTTGAAAACGGTGTCGATCTTTTTCAGACCGACAGTGACGGTATTTCGGCACTCGACATGGCCATCAAGTTCAAGCGAAAAGATGTCATTGCCTACTGTATCGAGCAGGGATTCGATCTCAACAGTACCCCGCGCAAAAGCGGCATTACCCCGGTGATGCTCGCCGCCTGCTTTTCCGATACTGAGATGATGCAGATGCTGCTCGATGCCGGTGGTGAACTGAATGCACAGGACAACAGCGGTATGAGTCCGCTGGACTACGCAAGAAAGCTCGGGCAGAAGAAGATGCAGGCGTATCTTGAAGAGCGTGGTGCGAAGCATTCGGCATATCGGGATTAGGGACGTTACTGGTAACTGGTATATCGGTTATTGGTGACTTGTCTTTTTGTTTCTTTTCTTCTCGTCATCCCGCACTTGATGCGGGATCTTGACGCTTATTTTTTGTTTGGCGTGCTCCTTCATTTCTTTTTTCTTTGTAGCAGCACAAAGAAAAAAGAAAAGCTGATGCCCTGACGGGTTGTCAAATACCTGCCACCTCCTGGAAGGTTACGATGACAATCGGTAGTGGTTTGGTCAACATTCTAGTTATCCCGCACTCGATGCGGGATCTTGACGTTGGTTTGTCGATTGACGCAAAGATTCCTGCTTTCGCAGGAATGACAGCCTCCAGAACCGGAAATATAACGAAGCATATATCTTTAGGTGCATTCCCGACCCTGTGCGAAGATAAACCTTCGCTTCTAAAGAAGTTTTAAGCTTCACTCCAACCAACCCATGCAAAATTTCCTCATTCCTCATTCCTCATTCCTCACTGTTTACTGCTTTGTAATAAAT
>JALWLU010000195.1 GCA_026996325.1 Sulfurovum sp. | reverse complement strand
GTCCGTGAGAGTGACACTGCCATCCTGACACGTGCGGGCATCGAAAAAGGGGTGGCAAGCACCAAAGCCTTTGCGACACAGACCATGGTACTCTGGATGCTGGCACTTTATGTCGGACAGCTCAAACAGACACTCTCAAAAGAAGTGCTCAAAGCAGAGATCGATGCAATGCTCCACACGCCAAAAGCGCTTGTGGTTACCGACGAATTGCATGCCAAGCTACACAGACTCAGCAAACGCTACCTGCACGGACACGGCTTCTTCTTCATCGGACGTGACATCTTCTACCCTCTTGCACTCGAGGGGGCACTCAAACTCAAAGAGATCAGCTACCTGCACGCAGAGGGTTACCCAGCAGGTGAGATGAAACACGGTCCCATCGCCCTTGCCGATGCAGAACTCTTCACCATCGCCCTGATGCCAAAAACCATGCACTACGACAAGATCAAGTCCAACGTCGAAGAGCTCAGCGCACGCGATGCGACCATCTGTGCCATCTCCCCTCTGCCTTTCGATCTTGCCGACGACTTCGTGCAGACACAATACAGTTCCCACCCGATGGTAGAGTTCTTTGAGATGATGGTGGTTACACAGCTGCTGGCACTTGAAATCTCCGTTAGATTGGGGAATGATGTCGATATGCCACGTAACCTTGCCAAATCCGTGACGGTAGAATAAAGAGCCTTTTTAAGCCGCTTTGTCATACAATATTCCATTGATACACACAAAAAGGATGGAATAGATGAAAAAGGCACCACTTTCACTTACTTTGACAGGATTACTGCTTGGCGGAACACTGGCCTATGCCGATTTTGCCGACGGGTTGGTCGGCGGACTGGTCGGAGGCGCAGTCGGCTCTGTCATCACCAATGAGGTTTATAACAGCAACAAAGCTTCACAGCCACAGTATAGACCCGTTCATACAAAATCACATAAAAAGCGCCATAAAGCAAAACGTGCTGCCGCTCCGGTGATGAACGATGCTATGAAAATACAGAAAGCACTGAAAGGACTTGGGTTCTACCACGGTGCACTCGATGGTGAGGTCAACTCATTTGAAACGCGTACAGCCATCAAAGAGATGAACAAAGCTTACGGCATAGGCAACACCGCTTCTCTCAAACCTGAAGAGCGTGATACACTTATCTATCTGGGTACACTCTTCACTTTCGACCGCAACCTCATTGCACGTGGCAACGACAAGATCACAAGGGGTAAACGTATTCAGACAGCTTTGAAGGTACTTGGCTTTTACCACGGAAAGATCGACGGCTCCGTCGGCCCGATGACACGCACCGCCATTGCCTCTTATCAACAGGCGTATGGCCTTGGTGCCAGTCCGCAGCTCGATTTTGAAGCGGAATATCAGCTTATCAGCAGTGCACGTGCAGCAAATGACAAGAATATTAACGACTCTATCACTGCTCTCAAATCACTCGGCCACCCCTCGGTACCTCAAAACTCTCGACAGACGACACCCAAGCCGCAGGACGATACCATAAGCAAGCAACCAAAGGTGATTCAAATGCAGTCTATCGATGCTTTGGAGCTAAGCCAGCCTACACAGAACCGATAGCAGCAATATACAACAAAAGGGGTTCTACCGCCCCTCAAACCACTCTTTGCACAGCTGCCGGTAGATCACCCGGTATGCTTCCACCTTCTCTTTTATATAAGCTTTCCCAAAGTAAAAAATGCAAAAGTCCTCTTGCGCATTTTCTGAAAAAGAAAACTCTTCACATACTGCCGCTACATCGAAGTAACGGTCGTTGGCAGCGGCATACTCGAAGTCGATAAGCGTCACTTCGTCTGCCTGCCATAGCAGATTTTTGGGGTTGAGATCGTTGTGGCACAGTACAATCTCTTTGGGGTGGGCTTCAATGACTTCGAATGCGTGTTCGATCGTTTCATTCTGCTCTTTGACAAGTTCGTAAAGCGCCAAAGGCGGCATATCGACCTCTATCGTATGCAGTTTTTGCAGTGCCTTTGCCAGTGCCCTGCTCTGACTCTGGCTTAACAGCTCCAAGTGTTTCCCCTCCGCAAACTCCGTTATCATCCATCCTTCAGACAAATCAAGCAGCAGCGGGCAGGGTGCTATGCCAAGTGCTGCCGCCTTTTGCTGCAGCGCAAACTCTCTTTGGCGGTCGATGCCCTCCTCTTTGAAAACACGTAAAAGATAGACCTCTTTTGCAGTTTCGATACGGTAATTGAGGTTGCAGTAGCC
>JALWLU010000194.1 GCA_026996325.1 Sulfurovum sp. | reverse complement strand
TGACGATTTCGCGTCACGTATGGCACAGATGTTCGAAACGGTGATCCACGAGGGGCACGGCTCTTTGGTGCTGGTTTTCCTGATCGGTGTCATCTTTGGGGGTATCATCCAGTATACCCGTGTGGACAAGTTCGAGAAGATCGCGGGTTTTGCGATGCTCAAAGATACGATTGTTCCCAAGATGCTCTTTTTGACAGTCGGGCTTGCCAGTATCGGGCTCTACTTTATGATCGAGGCGGGATATGCACACTATCATGTCAAGCCTATTATGTGGGGCGGGCTCATTATTGGGGGAACGCTCTTTGGGATCTCGATGGCGATCTTTGGAAAGTGCCCGGGAACCGGTCCTGTCTCCATTGCCGAAGGGCGTATCGATGTATTGGTAGGTGCTGTCGGTGGTCTGCTTGGCGGACTGGTCTTTACACTTTACTATGACGACTTCTTCAAACCGTTGATGGGTGATAGTGTAGGCAATCCGACACTGCCAAGCTTCTTCCCCGGCCATGAGCACATTGTTGTGCTCCTCTTCGGTATCGTCGTCACCATTGTCGCCTTCGTCATTCCCAAAAAGGAGTTCTACGATGAAGCGGACCTGGCGAAACTGCCGCCTGAAGAGCGTCCTGATCTCAGGGAGACCTGCTAGACCCTGAAGCGGTACTCCATCTCCTCCAGAGCGGTACGCACCTGTTCGGATATCTCTCCCTGAAACTCCAGGGTATCCTCCTTTACCGTACCGCCCGTGCCAAGTCTTTTCTTCAGCTGCTTCAAAAGCGCCTGAAGCTCACTCTTGGCAAGATGGAAAGGTTTGACGATGGTCACGACCTTCCCTCTTCTTTTCTCCTTCGCCAGGTGCAGTTGATGTTTTTGGGGTGGTTTGATCTCCACAGAAGCTTTCTTCTGCGGTTTTGTCTTGTTGTCGGCTTCCCAGCCATCCCCTAGGTCGGCACCCATTTCAAAGAGATTCTTTTTCATAATGCACTCCAGTTTGTGTCAAATATCAGCCCAAGTATAACAAAGAGAAAGAGCAGAACGACCATCGTCCAGTAGAGTGTCTCTTCGCTTGGGAGTCTCATCTATGCCTCGATATCGTAAATGATCTCTGTCTTGTTCTTCTTTGTCTGTATCTCGGAAATGCTCAACCCCTCTATGGGCAGCTTCATAAAGTCGTCGATCGATTCTATGCCGGCTTTGGCGATCTCACGCAGGACAATACCCCGGTACGCCTTTGCCCAGTGGCTGACGACTTTGCCCTCCTTGACGAACTTCAGTGTCGTGTAGGGTTTGGATGGCTTGTAGAACTTGTCGTAAAAGCCCGCGCGCAGGTCGAGGATCTCTTCACCTTCAAGATAGGCCTCCATCAGCGGGGCGCCGTGTTCGTGGTAGTACTTTTCTACCTTGATGTCGCCGACAGCCGCGCCCTGCTTGAGACGGTACTCGGGGATGAGGTCGTCTGCTCTCAAAAAGCCAAAGAGGTTGGAGTTGAGGATGACGTGGCTGTCTATGTAGGCTTTGGCAGCAGCATCAAGTGTTTCATACCCCAGGTGGTCGAAGGCCACGCCGGTATAGCGTTCGATAGCCTTCATCGCCGGTTCGTGGATGATATCTTTGATGTGTGCTTTGATGTCACTCTCCTTTTTGAGACCGAACATTTGGGATAGTTCGGCCATCTCGCCGCGCTGAAGGATGTTCATATAGGTGTGCAGCAGCTTTGTGCGCCAGGGCAGCAGCGCTTCAAAGAGCAGACGCTCCAGTTTGAAGGGCGCTTCACCGCCGCTGCGTTTGGTCTCGCTGGGGGCCAAAAGTATCTTCATAGGGTACCTTTCATACAGAGAAGTTGCCCAGATTGTAGTATGAAAGAGATAAAAAAAGGGATTTTTTGCATTTTTTTTGAAAAATGCTTGACATTTAAAAACAATTTGTCTATAATTCCCGTCCATTTTGAGTGCAAGTGCTTGAAATGATGGTGCTGGTGTAGCTCAGCTGGTAGAGCAGCTGATTTGTAATCAGCAGGTCGGGGGTTCAAGTCCCTTCACCAGCTCCATAATAATTATCAGTGTTTGACCAGTAAAAGAGAGACATTTTACGTGGTGAGTTACTCAAGTGGCCAACGAGGGCAGACTGTAAATCTGCTGGCTTTCGCCTTCGGAGGTTCGAATCCTCCACTCACCACCATGTAAAAGACGCGGGAGTAGCTCAGTTGGCTAGAGCGTCAGCCTTCCAAGCTGAGGGTCGCGG
>JALWLU010000193.1 GCA_026996325.1 Sulfurovum sp. | reverse complement strand
TAGGGAGGATGTAACAAACAAAGCGCACAGTTAAAGAGTAAAAAATATTCGGTAGAATTGTTGTGTTTCTATGGAGATTTTAAGGTAGCGACTGACCCTGATTATGACCCTGATTATTCTGTTTGCTGTGGGGCTTCATGCCGGTTTTCTTGAAGCAGGCGTGCCAAAAGGGTGACGGTGCGGCGTGTACACAGGCGGCCAACTACCTGATGGAGACCAAGCAGCGCTACGAGGCCGGTGTGGAAGGCGGCCTGGCAAAGGCGCTTGGATATAAGGGTCAGGTGATAATAATAACTTTATAGGATTTGTACTATAATACTCCACCAAGGAGCGTTCATGCCAAGAAAACCACGCATAGAGATACCAGGATATTATCATATCGTCAACAGAGGGGTAGAGCAAAGGGTTGTCTTTAAAGAGGCGTGCGATTATGAATATTTTGAAGAGTTGATGTGCTCTTATATGAAGAGTTACGACATAACACTTCACAACTACTCTCTGATGGGCAACCACTATCATCTTCTCATAGAGATCACGCAACCCAATCTCTCCAAATTTATGCGACAACTCAATATGAACTACGCGATCTACTTCAATAAAAAATACAACAGAACAGGACACCTTTGGCAAGGCAGGTTCAAATCTTGGTATATCACTAATGAAGCGTATCTCTATACCCTGATGCGATACATAGAACAAAACCCGCTTAAAGCCAATATGGTACAGGATATCAAAGAGTACCCCTATAGCTCTTACCACTATTTTTTGGATTATGAAACTATACCCGAATGCCTGCAAAACGCATGGATAGCACAAAAGCATCAAAACGACTACGAAGCGATACGGACAGTGCTTAATGGCATTGTAGATACTTCCGAGCTGCAAGAGCTTAAAAACGCATCTTCTTTGGTAGAAGCGTCCAATATTGACAAAAAGCAGGATATTGAAAAACTTACAAAAATGCTAACAGGTTACAAAGACAAAAAAGAGCGCAATGATAGAATCGTCAAAGCATTTGAGCAGGGCTATTCACAGCATAGCATCGCTAAAGTACTGGGCATATCGCAACCTGCTGTACATGAGATAATAAAGAGGAGTAAAAAGTGAATTATCGTTATCACCTGACCCTGATTATACTACTGTTTTCTGTAGGGCTTCATGCGGGCTTTTTTGAAGAGAAGCAGGCGTGCCAGAAGGGTGACGGTGCGGCGTGTACCCAGGCGGCCAACTACCTGATGGAGACCAAGCAGCGCTATGAAGCGGGTGTGGAAGGCGGCCTTGCTAAGGCGCTTGTGTATGCCAAACGCGGCTGTGCGCTTGAAGATGCCGACGGCTGCCTCTTTGCGGCGATGGTACTCTACTACGGGGATGACTGGGAGAAGATCGCTGCAGACAAGGAGGCGGGCAGGCGTTACCTCAAACGGGCCTGCGATCTTGGCAAAGAGGATATTTGCAGCTATCTTCCCTCATTTTAGACTCCTTTAAAATTGATTTGGGTATAATCGCGTTCCAAAAGTCTTGATGAGTGCTTTGGGTCATTAAAAAGCAGTTGTCAGGACTTGCAAGCGGTTGTGTGCCGATCCTCCGGTGCGACGCTTCACAAAAGCATATAACAAAAAGGAAAAGAATATGACAGTAATCAGACTGACAAGAATGGGTAGAAAGAAGAAGCCGTTTTACAGAATCGTAGTAACAGACAGCAGAAAGAGAAGAGACGGTGGCTGGATTGAATCTATCGGTTACTACAACCCCGTAAGCGAAAACAAAGACCTCAAAATCGACGAAGAGAGACTCAACTACTGGGTATCTGTCGGCGCGCAGATGAGCCCGACTGTCAAGAGACTTGCAGGCAAAAAATAAGCCACATGGTCAAAGAGTTCCTCTATGCCTACGCCACACTGCTGGTGAACCATCCTGACGATATCTCGGTAGAGATCGCCCAGATGGATGAGGGATTCGATGAGATTACGATCTTCGCGAACAGTGAAGATATGGGAAAACTCATCGGAAAAGAGGGCAAAATGATCAATGCGATCAAAACCGTCATCTCCGGTTGCAAGGCCAAGGGTGGCAAGAACTACCGCGTCAATGTCAAAGCGGTCAGCTGACACAATGTCACAAGAGAAATTCTTCATAGCCCAGATAGGGCGTACGGTCGGTCTTCACGGCGACCTCAAACTCCACCTCCATACCGATTTTCCAGAACAGTTCAAAAAAGGAAGCACCTTTCAGAGTTCACGCGGACCGCTGACAATTGCGGCAGTCAATGCCAAACGGGGTACCATCCGCTTTGTCGGTCACGAGAACATCGATGAGGCAAAGAAGCTTACTAACGTTAAGCTCTATGCTGACGAGGCACAGACCAAGGCCAACTGCGAACTGGATGCGGGGCAGCACTTCTGGTTCGAGATCATCGGCTGTGATGTAATGGAGGGGGATGAGAAGCTTGGGTGCGTGACTGACATACAGCGTATGGCTGACGTGGACTACCTTGCCATCGATACGGATGAAGCGCTTGTCAAGGCAGGGATGCCAAAACAGTTTCTGCTTCCCTATATCGACCGCTACATCCTTGATGCAGACACCGAAGCAAAGCGCATCGATGTCAAAGATGCCAAAGATGTCTTAGAGGCGAGTTAGGCGTATGCGCTTTACCTTCGTAACCCTCTTCCCCCAGCTTGTCGAGGGGTACTTTTCTGCAAGTATTCTCGGGCGTGCCATAGAGGAGGAGAAGCTCTCCATCGACTTTCGCAATCCGCGTGAATACACCAAAGACAAGTTCAACCGTGTCGATGCGCCGATGATCGGCGGCGGTGCGGGAATGCTGATGACACCCCAGCCGCTGATGGATACGCTCGATACCCTCAAGGCAACCTCCCCTGAAGCACACATTATTTTCCTCACCCCCGTAGCCAAACGCTTCACCCAGAACGATGCGAAGCGTCTTGCCAAAAAGCGTCACATCGTACTGGTAAGCGGCCGCTACGAGGGGATTGACGAGCGGGTCATTGAGGCGCAGGCAGATGAGGTATTCTCCATAGGCGACTACATCCTTACCGGCGGTGAACTGGCGAGTATGGTACTGTGCGATGCGATCAGCCGCAACGTGGAGGGAGTGCTTGGAAACAGCGAGTCGCTGCAGGTGGAGAGCTTCGAAGCGCCCCTTCTGGAGGCGCCTTCATTTACAAAGCCCACGGTCTATGAAGAAAATGCAGTTGTTTCAGAGTTCTTAAAGGGTAATCATAGTAAAATCACGGACTTAAAAAGAGGGTTGGCTTTGTGCAAAACGAAGTATTTCCGGCCAGACTTATACAAAAAAGGTATAACAGATGAGAAATAAATACATTGAAAGCTTTGAAAAAGCGCAGTTGGAAGGTAAAAACGTTCCTGAATTCAAAGCCGGCGACACTGTCAGAGTAGCGGTAAGAATCAAAGAGGGCGACAAGACAAGAGTCCAGAACTTCGAAGGTCTCTGTATCGCGATCAGAGGTCAGGGTACAGGCAGAAGCTTCATCGTCAGAAAAATCGGTGCGAACTCTGTAGGTGTCGAGAGAATCTTCCCGCTCTACTCAGAGTCTATCGAGAGTATCGAAGTAGTCAGACGCGGTAGAGTAAGACGTGCGAAGCTCTTCTACCTGAGAGAGCTCAAGGGTAAGGCTGCCCGTATCAAAGAACTCCGCAGAAAGTAATCTCTCTTTCTGCTTTCCTGCATCTTTGCGGGAATTATTCAGTCACTTACTAATCGTAAGCTCCTTCACAATAACCCACAAGTCTACAGAAAATCAAAAGAGATGTTTGCTTTCCCAGAGTACATAAGCGTGCTACTCGCTTTTATTTAACTTTTGTCATCCCGTACTTGATACGGGATCTTGACGCTTTTCAACTAATCGACGCAAAGATTCCTGCTTTCGCAGGAATGACGGTATTTTGGAATCGGAGGCTTTATCGAAGTGTATCCCCTTGCGAGATAGCCCCGCCAAAAATTATTTTTCTGATGCAACGTACAGCCGAAGCTAAAGCTTTCGGTTCCAAATAGACTTTTAAGCTTCACTTCAACTAAGCTATGAAAAATGCGCTACCCTTAACCCTTTGCCGCTATAATAACATTTTAAAATCACCAAAGGTCATACCCATGCTCTCTGCCGTCAAGCACAAACTTCTTACACTGCTGCAGCTGCTGCTGGTCATTGTCTTCATTCTCTTTGAAGAGGTGATATGGGAGGGGGTTGCCTATCCTGTCTACAGGTATGTCCACTCGCTCAAGATCCTGCAGAGGATCGAGGCGAAACTGCAGGCGGTCAACCGGTATGTGATTCTGGTCATCTTTATGGTAATGCTGGTATTCGTGGAGGCCTTCGGGCTCTATGCCGGATATATGTTTGTAAGCGGCCATGTGCTTACAGGGCTTGCGCTCTACCTCTCCAAGATTCCCATCGCCGCCTTTACCTTCTGGATGTTCCGTGTAACGGAGAGCAAGCTGATGCGTTTTGGATGGTTCCGGTGGCTCTATGGGAAGATCATGGCATTCATCGACTGGCTCAAGGCCCTTGAGATCTACCGGAAGACAATGCAGCGTCTGAAGGCGCTGAAGCAGCGGACAAAAGCCTTTTTCAGAGCGGTGAAGATACGCTACTTCTCCAAAGAGTCACCCTTTGTGCAGCGTTTGAAGAGGTTGTACAGGACGATAAAAGCAACATTGAAGAGGGGCTGATGGGCAAGCATCCGAAGTGGTTCTGGATATTTAACGCCATTTTCCTTTCTCTGCTGCTTCTCTCTGTGGTGGTGGAGCCGGTGCGGCACCTGTTGTTGCACTGGGTCGAGGAGGGTGTCGAATTTGTAAAGTCCTACTCTGTTGCACTCTTTACCGCCTTTTTTCTTGTAAAGGGAAAGTTCATCCTGAAGCTTTTTCTCAAGAAAATAGCGCTGCTTTCAGCCACCGGGCTTGGCAAGCGCTACCTGATAGAGAAGGTCTTCACCCACCACCTCAAGGTGCACTTTCTTGACCATATCGCCAAAGATATCAAACTGCTTCTGGAGCATATCAAAAAGAACTTCATGAAGTTCCCGCTGACCAAGAAGCTCATTGCCGCGTTTGCCTTTCTGGGATCGCTTGGGTATGTCAGCAAGTTTATGGGGGTGATGCTGGCGTTCAAGATATTCCTGGCGAAGATGTGGAGTTTTCTGCTCGCCCTCGTGCTTAAAACCGGAAGCGCGGTGCTCTACTTCTTTACCGACTATCTCTGGGGAAGCTGGCTTGGGCCCATTCTGGAAGTGGTGCTCTTTTCGTGGCTGCTGGCACTGCTGGAGAGAGTGCCGTTTCTCACCTCGAGTATACGATGGATCTACGACCGCTTTTTATGGGTGGCAAGACAGTTTGACTGGGTGTTGGAAAAAGTGTTGCATATCCCGCTTCGAAGAGGATTCCGGTGGCTGGTCGGGTGGACACGGCGGCTGATATACCGATTCATCGGCTACAAGCCCATCTCAGCCTACTATCAGCTCAAAGCGCTGCGCAGCTACCAGCCCAGCAGGTACCAGAAACTACAGAGGAAACGGCAGGAGTATCGTCTGAAGCGAAGAGGCGAGAGGGTATCACGCTACAAGAGGCTGCGTGAGGGGTGCAGGCGTCAGTAGGAGCGGTTTTTCATCGCCGCTCTGGCTTCCCTGTCAAGCGTCTTTGCTTTGAGGTCGGCACGTTTGTCGTGCAGCTTCTTCCCTTTGGCTACAGCGATGCTGACCTTTGCGATGTTGCGTTCGTTGAAGTAGATCATCAGCGGCACGATGGTCAGCCCCTCTTTGTGGACTTTGTTGTGGAGCTTGAGCAGCTCTTTTTTGTGCAGCAGAAGCTTGCGCGGCGTACGGCTGTCACGTGCGAAGTGGCGGTTGGTGGTCTCAAGCTCGGCGATATGCGCGTTCATCAAGAAGAGCTCCCCCTGGATAAAGCGGCAGTAGGCGTCGCTGAGATTGGCGCGCTTTGCACGCAGCGCCTTGACCTCGCTGCCCTGCAGCACGATACCCGCTTCGAGCTTCTCGAGTATCTCATAGTCGTGTCTGGCTTTTTTGTTCTGTGCTACGATGTTGATGGCCACACCGATCCTTTTTTTTCGGCATTATAGCATAGTTGCATATGCTTCAGAGGGAATTACCCGAAAGGTTTTGGTCGATCCAGTGGGCACGGTCAAGCAGCCACTGTTTCAGGTGCTCGTTAACGGCACTGTCGAATGTCGGACAATAGATTGGATTTCCCTGTCCATCCCGGCAGGCAGCCCTGTTGGGCCACACATATTGGCCAAGGACTCCGGGCCATCGCTCAAAGTTGCGCACTGCGGCTTCATCAAGCAAGGTTTTTGTCTCATCGATAAATGTGCTCAGGTTGGCATCGGACCATACGGTGTTTCTGAGAGAAGCCCATTTGTCGGCAACATGTGTCCTGAACGTCGGATCGCTCATCAGTCTGCCGACCCATTTTCTGAGTGCAGTATCAGGGAACTCTGTACGGAGCAGGTCATAGGCCCATCCGTCGGTTCTGCCATTAAAACGGAAATGGTTATTCCCCATACCGGCATTGAAGTCCCATACGGTACTCAGAGCCAGTGTACCTTCTCTCTCTTTATGGAGGTACTCACTGAACAACCAGGTATCGACATCCATGAAGAACTCCCGTGAGAGGAAATGGACAATGAAATCCTCTTCACTGATATAGTTCCCATAATAATTGCTTGAAGCTGTTGCATTGAAATCATTTTGGTTCAGGGCTCCTTCAAACGTCTGGACATAGTTCTCAATATAGTATTTTTGGTCATCTGTAATTTTACTGCTTTTGGGGTAGACATAGATAAACGGTGTACCTGTGATTCCTGCAAATGCCTCCTCATCGGGATCCGGTTCTCCATCCTGTTTGAAAATATAACCGCCTGTAACCTCAGGTTCCGCATTGTCTTCTGCTGTCAGTTTTGCGATATCGAGCCGATTGCTGTCACGTTTGATCTTCTCCATCAATAGATAGACGCCGTCATAGCGGTATGTCTCGCCGTCTCGTATGAGCAGTTCCACATAGTGTGACCGTACCGCATAATAGTGTGTTTGGTTGATTTCCCTGGTTTTATGGTATGCCAGGTAGTTCCGCATCAGTGATTTGTCTGCATAGGGGGCATACAGGACCCATTTATGTTCAGGAGGCATTCCGAGCAGAGAGACATCATCATCCTCTCCGTTTTCGGTTTCTGTATCGACACTGTACTGTTTCTTGGGGTAGATCTGTGACGAGCTACCTCGAATCTCTATAGCAATATAGCCAAAATACCGGGGAAGCATGGTGGTATCAGCCCTGTGTGTTGTCGTGTCAGGTTCAATAATCGCCATTGCACCTTTTATTTTAGGCTCGTCCGGGATAGGTTCATTTCCCGTATCAATGATTACCAGGGGGAGATTGGAGCTGAAGTTATTCTCTTCCGTTCCATTTATCAAGACAGAGAGTGCTTCTATCGTAAGGTCTACGGTGACAAGAATTTCTCTGGTGCCGCTCTTGACACGGTAGAGAAAGCGGTCTGTAGTGTTGGAGCTGTTGGCGGTTTGATAGGAAGCAAGACCGGTATGGGCATCCAGAAGCTTCAAGTCGCCTTCTGTCGGAGCTGTTTCAATAGAGTATTGCAGTGTTCCGGAGAGTTCAAAGTGAGGCAGGTAAACGACCTTCAGCAGGTTGGCAGGTACCTTGATCTGGATCGTTTCCTTCCTCTCTGTTGCAGTGTTTTCAGAATTTCCGCCTCCGCCGCCACAACCAGCGATAAAAAGAGAGGCAATAGCAATAAGCAGATATTTCATCATGTATCCTTTCTGCACGTGTGCAGTGTAAGATTTTGGCTTAACTTATAGTTATACTTTAACGGAAAGTATCTTGCTTATTTATTAAGCATATAGATATTTTTTTTCAAAAAAACTGATTAATTATGTTACAATAATTGTAAAGAAGGAGTGAACATGCAAAAATGTCAAGCACAGAGTATTATTCCTCACAGATCCTACCGGCGACTGAAGATAAGCAAGGCCTATTTTTTGACGGAGGTGGCTTTCTATGTGCTCTTGTCGGTAGGGACCGTCTATTTTTATATTACATATCTGTTCAATCAATATGTTTTCTATTTCAAAAATATACTTCAGGATCTGCATGTGGATGTTTCAACCACCGCAATCGATATTGCAGGATTTCCTGTTATGCTTCTGGATAGTGCTTTTGCGCACAGTCAGCCTCTAACACTCTTTTTTCTACTGGTTGGGATGATAGTGCTCTTTTTTGTTTTAAAGATGCAGCGGGTCATACCCTACAATATCGCAATGTGGATCAACTTTTTTCTACTGATGTTCATGGTGATCCTGCTCTATTTTCTGTTTTGGGGAGACCACTTTCCCTATTCGTTTGTCTCTTATTTCGAACTCTATCTGACTGCATTGATAGGCATGATGCTCTTCTCTTTCATCATTACCGGTCTGGCGATTGCATTGACTCCCGCACCATACTGGATGAAACTGACAACATTTTTCATCATGGTGTTCTATTATGTCGGGTATAGTCTTGTACGGTATGGTCTTGCGGTCCTTCTGACATCTCAGGTTTCTATTGTCATGGCGCCGATTATGTTTTTTACGCTCTATTTTGACTTTATTTTCTTTGTCTCCATCTATAGCTATTTCCTCTATAGAAGTGCACTTTTGTTGAAAAAGAAGGATACATTATGGAAGTGGTAATTTTTCTGCTCAAAGCGTACCTTTTGGTCTTCATTGCCATCGTAACACTCTATATGATAAGACATTTTGTATTTACATTCAATCGGCTGTTTGGTGAACAGAAACTATACTATCAGGATATTATGGATAATGAGGTACCGTTTGTTACCGTTATCATTCCGATGAAGAATGAAGAGTTTGTTGCCGGTCAGATTCTGGAGAGACTTGTCTCAAGTGATTACCCTGTGGAGAGACTGGAGATCATTCCGGTCAATGACCACTCCGAAGATGCGACGGGGGAGATTATTGAAAAATATGCAGCAGCATATAGGCATGTCAAGCCTTTTCATCGTTTGGACAAGGAGGATAAGCCTGGCAAAGCGCACAGTCTGAACGACGCCATGGAGATCGCAGAAGGTGAGATTGTTGTGGTATTTGATGCGGACTATCAGCCGCCGGATGGCATTATCAGAGAACTAGCCATCGGATTCAAGGATCCTGAAGTCGGTGCAGTGATGGGACGGGTCCTGGTTGAAAACTGTGCAACAAATATGCTGACAATGATGCTGGAACTGGAGCGTTCTGGAGGGTACCAGGTAGATCAACAGGCAAGATACAACCTCGATCTTATCCCTCAGTATGGCGGTACAGTCGGAGCCTACCGAAAAGAAGCTGTTTTGAAAATGGGCGGTTTCGATCCTCAGGTACTTGCAGAAGATACCGAACTGACCTATAAAATGTATCTGAACGGATGGCATGTCGCCTATGCCAACCGTGCGGAGTGTTATGAAGAGATGCCGGAGAATTGGCTGGACAGGGCAAAGCAGATACGCCGGTGGGCGAGAGGGCATAACCAGGTAATGTTCCGCTACCTTGTTCCGTTGCTTGCATCACGCTATCTCAACTTCAAACAGAAGCTTGACGGATTGCTTCTGATCTTTATCTATATGATGCCGACACTGCTCTTCTTCGGTATTTTGAGTTCGCTTCTCCTCTTTTTGGCCGGAGATGTGGAAATCGTTGCAGGACTCTTCTTTTTGATTTTTGTTGTGTCGCTGGGAGCATTCGGAAATTTTGCTCCCTTCTTTCAAATCGGTGCTGCCAACTTTATTGACGGCAGAACGAAAGCATTGCGTCTGATTCCTCTTTTCGCATTTAACTTTGTGTTCTATATGCTCTATGTAAGTCTCGGTTTTTGGGATGCGGTGAAAGATGTTTTCCGCAAAGCCGAACCTTACTGGGACAAGACAAAACGATACCAGAGAGGAGCCAATCATGCATAGTGTAGATATGTTGATATGGCAGTATACAATTGGAATCATCGTTCTGATTGTACTTCCAATGATCCCTGTCATTCAGGCAGTATGGAGTAAAGAGGGATATGCACCGCTGCCTGTGAACCTCAAATACACGAAGGATCCCAGAGCGATTGCCAAACAGTTTGACCGGTATTTTACCGATGCATATGATATAGATGCTCTGGAGCCCGGAGCGCGTATAGAGAGTGACAAACTTGGTACGCTGGAAGTACTTGGTCCGGTATTTGAGAAAAACGTATACAGCGGGATGGTCTATCTTCCGCACAAGTCGGTGGCACCTCCGAAGACAAAGTTTGAAAGGGAGGTTGTCGCCCGTGACGAGGTAGTCTTTGGAGACCATTGCTATGCAAGGGTAGTCAGAACAGGAAAGAAGCTGATACTTGGTGAAGAGAACTGTATTGTACGGTGGATAGATGCGGAAGGGGCGATCTATGTAGGAAGAAACTCCCATATCAATATTGCCAGTACTCCGAGCACGATGCACCTGGAAAAAGGTGTTACGTTTCATCGTCTTTATGCCTATCCTATTTTGACATCTCATACGTTTGCTTTCAAAAAGAGTCTACAGCATATCAGGGATGAACACCTGGATGAAGCGATGATCGACAAAAATCTTCTGTACATATCGGAGCGTACCCATACATTGTCTGAAAACAGTATACTTTTCAGGTCTATGGTGACACAGGGTGACCTGAAAATGGAAAGAGGGGCAAAAGTTTTCGGAAATATCAAAGTAAATGGGGATGTGACGCTGGCAGATGACTGTTTTGTGGATGGCAATATCATCGCGGAAGGAAGCATAACGATTGGGGAGAACTGTTTTATTGCAGGGGACCTCTTCTCAAGAGAGAGTATCGAGATCGGTTCCTATTCCCAGGTCGGAACAAGTGAACATACCAAGTCGGTTGTAGCAAAAAAACGGATTAGACTGGCGGAGCATATTGCGATTTTCAATTATCTGTTGACCGATGAGGTTGGAGAGGTAGGATGATTCGGAAAACGATGCTGGGCACCCTCCTGGTTGCGGGGGTTCTTCTGGTAGGGTTGTATGCCTTTAGACTTCAGCAGAAGATAAACGCCCTTACGAATGACCTGGTGGAGGTACTTCTGGTATATGGAGCCGAGGGGAACGAGACTTTGGGTATCCGGGCATTTGCCAGTGTTTTTGAGGAAGAGGGGGCCGCTTATGCCGTTATTTCAAACGGACAGCTTATTGCCACTGATCCAAAGAAGGTTGCTGCACACAAACCTGCCATTATCTACCCCGACGGAACAGCTACAATGCTCAGCAGCGATACGGTTGACTGGGTGGCATCCTACCTTCAGGAAGGGGGTGCTGTGCTGCTCTCTTCCGATGCAGGCAGCAAAAACAGTAAGGGAGTGTATCGTAACTCGGGAGCCTTGTTTGATGTGTTGACCGGGGTTGAGAGAGGGACAGGAGAGAGGAAACCCTTTTCCTATGGCAAGATGGTGTTCCAAAGTAGGGAGGATGCCGATTATTTCGGCATACCGTCAGGGAAATGTGATACCAACAATACAATTACCGGATATAAATATGGTGCTTTGACCTATCCCTATACAGTGCTGCATTTTGTAAAAGAAAAAAAAGTTCATCTGTTTGCTTTTGGCAGAAGTAACAGTGACATAAATACAGAAGTTCCGCTGCTTGCCGGCAAAAGTGTCGGAAAGGGAATGCTCCTGTTTGTGAACCTCCCTTTGGCCGCGTTGAAAGGAAACAGTGATGACCTGCTTCTCAGAAGCACATTGCGGACATTTCTGTTCAAAATGGTCAAAATGCCGCACTTGGTCTCCTCTCCCTATGCCAAAGGCGGGGTTGTGCTGAATCTTCATATCGATTCCAACGCCGAGCACAAATCTCTTCCCTGGTTTATTGCACAGGGGTATGTAGACCCGCAACTGAAATACTCTTTTCATATCACTGCCGGACCGGATTGCTATAAAACAGGAGACAATGCAGGTTTTGATGCAGCGGGAAAGGGACGCAAGATTGTTGAAGCACTCCTTCCGTTCGGGATTATTGGTTCCCATGGCGGATGGGCCCATAACTGGTTTTCAGACGGGATTGAAAACGGTACGTTGGAGAAGGGGGGGATTCGCAGGAGTATTGAAAGGAACAATCGTATACTCGAGTCCATTACTGGGTACCCTATCCGGGAATACTCCGCACCTAGTGGTCTCTTCCCTCAGCCGGAATCCACCGAAATTCTCTCTTCTCTTGGTATGAAAAGTTACTACTATACAGGGGACAGCGGATCCTCACCGAACAGGACATTCTACCAGGGCCGTATGCTTTCGGAAAACTTGATTGCTTTTCCTGTTCTCCCCTATGGTAACAAGATATCTCTGCACGAGTTCGCCAAAGAGAATATTCGGGACGAAAATGTTGCCAAGATGCTGAAAGAGGTTGTGGACTTTACCATTCGAAACCGTGTGGTAAGACTTGTTTATACCCATCCTTATGACATCTACCTTGGACCTTACAAACATGCAGCCAAATCATTTATCGACTACTGTGTTTTGCAGCAGAATAGCGGAAACCTGAAAGTGGAGACAATGAGCTATTTTCGGGATTTTCTGATATGCCTCATTCACACGGACAAGCAGATAGAGTGGCATGACGGTGTGCTTGAAATAACACTGTATGCAAAACAGGGTTTGGAGGCGATGGTACTTGCCATTCCGAAGACCTTTCAGGGAAGAAGTGTAGTGGTCCCTGAAGATTTGCAGAAAGATGACGCTTTCTATTATGTTCCGATTGAGGGTAATCGTACCGAATATCACAAGGTGTTTAGATATGAATAGGGATAGCATAGGTCCGATGAGAGTTCCATTGCGAATCAGAGGTAGATTCTTTTGGCGAGAGGTCAAAATCAGAAAGTTGCTGTCTTGACACTGTAAGGTCCTTTTATTACAAAATGAGCTTAAAAGTGTTATACTCATTCAAAGCATCTTTAGAGAGGAAGTGTTTATTGCATTTTGGTTTTGTTTGGCTCTTGAGAAGGAGGGAAGTGTCGAGGATGGAACAGGATGATATAATATAAAAGGTCAGAAAGGTGTTAGCGATGCAGCAGAAAGGTGAGAGAGAGATTGGCATAGTCGGAGTGAAAGCCGTTGCATGGATGGTGCTGTGTACCCTTGGAGCAGAGGCATATCAGGGCGGTACCCTATACAGAAATGCCGTGCAGACACAAAGGGATGTGCTTGCTTCCCAGATAAGCAGTCAGAAGAGCCTTGAAGAGATAGATTTTGGTTTTCCAAATGACAGGCTGGAAGTGGATATCTCTTATGACTATCTGGATCCGTACAGTATCTATGAAGACTGGACAGCACTCAACTTCAGTTACTATGACAAGATATCGAACGATTTAACACTGCTCTATCAGGGCAGTGCCATTACACGGGTCGAGGGGAACGGGTTTCTGGGGGCTGTTGGTATCTACAAGGGATGGAGGGACCGTTTCTATACCTTCACACAGATCTCGGCAGGTACAGATGTGGAGTATCTTCCTGCGTTCAGAATAGATCATGAATTCAACTATATTTTCGGTGCAAACAAAAACATTGTCGGTCTGCTTGGATTTACCTACATCAATCAGCATGATGAACATGAGGATTTCATCGGCTCTGTGGGGGTGACCTACTATTCCGAAGATTATAATATCGGCTACAGGGTATTCTTCAACCAAAGCGATCCGGGCTCTGTCAACTCCACCTCCCATATCATAAGCCTTGGTATCGGACACGAAAAAGACCAGTGGATCTATATCGATGTAGCCTTTGGAAATCCGGCATACCTCTCTACAGTTACACCCAACTATGAAACCGTACGTAACGATACTGCTGCAGTTTATCTGAAATATCGTAAATGGCTGGAGGAAGACAGTGGATTCTATGCAGAGACCGGATTTTTCAATCTTGGCAGTGAATATGACAAATACAACTTTCGTCTTGGCTATTTCCAGGAACTTTAACAAAGGGCTCTCGTGAAGAAGATACTGGTAACCTTCGGGACGCGTCCCGAAGCGATCAAAATGGTCCCTGTGCTGAAAGCTCTGAAGGAGATCGAACGTTTTGAGGTGAAGCTCTGTGTGACGGCGCAGCACAGGCAGATGCTCGATCAGGTGCTCTCACTGTTTGACATAGCACCCGACTTCGACCTTGATATCATGCAGCCCGACCAGGACCTCTACGATATCTCATCACGCATTCTGCTGGAGATGAGAAAGGTGCTCTCCTCCTATCGGCCAGATCTTGTGCTGGTACACGGTGATACGACGACTACGTCGATGACGGCACTGGCGGCGTTCTATCAGAAGATTGCGGTAGGACATGTCGAAGCGGGACTGCGTACAGGCGACATCTACAACCCGTGGCCCGAAGAGGCGAACAGAAAGATGGTGGCGATATTCGCGGCATACCATTTCGCTCCGACACAGGAGGCCGAAGGAAATCTCCTCAAAGAGGGGGTGGATGCCAACAAGATTTCCGTAACGGGCAACACGGTCATCGATACGCTCTTTTTGATGCTGGAGCATATCGAAAAGAACGAAGCGCTGCGCGAAGAGATCGACCGCAAGATTCAAACTGACTACCCCGCATTCCCGAATCGGAAGTTCATCCTTGTCACCGGCCACAGAAGAGAGAACTTCGGCGAGGGGTTCATTCATATCTGCGAAGCCATCAAGCAGCTGGCACTTGACAACCCCGATGTGGATATCGTCTATCCGGTCCATCTGAACCCGCATGTACAAGAACCCGTCAACCGTCTGTTGGGAGGTTTGGAAAATGTCTATCTGCTGAAACCTCTGGATTATGAAGTGTTTCTCTACTTGATGAAGCATGCCCATCTCATTCTGACAGACAGTGGGGGGATCCAGGAGGAAGCGCCCAGCCTTGGCAAACCGGTGCTGGTGATGCGCCATGAGACGGAGCGTCCCGAAGCGGTCGCTGCGGGTACGGTACGTCTGGTAGGCACCGATGTCGAAGCGATCGTCTCCCAAACACAGCGGCTGCTGGATGATGAAGCGGCCTACCGTCAAATGAGCCAGGCACACAACCCTTACGGAGACGGGAAAGCCTCCGAACGTATCGCTGCGATTTTGCAAGAAAGGCTTTGATGGTACAGGTCCCGGCTGCGGTGGAGATACTCTACCGGGATGCATGGATCGTCGCAGTCAACAAACCCTCCGGGCTTCTGGTTCACCGCTCTGCCATAGACCGGCATGAGAGGCGTTTTGCTCTGCAGGAGGTTCGCAGGCTGACGGAAAGGTTCGTCTACCCCGTACACAGACTTGACAAGCCTACATCGGGCGTGCTGCTGTTTGCCTTCGATGAAGAGGTCGCTGCCGCACTTTCACTTGCGTTTCGAAACGGTGAAGTAGAGAAGGCGTATGTGGCAGTGGTGCGCGGTTACACTGACGAAGAGGGCTGCATAGACCATCCGCTCAAGCAGATGCTCGATACCAAGGTGCAGAAGCTTCGCGGCATCACAAAAGAGGCGCAGGCTGCGAAAACATATTACAGAAGGCTTGCCACAGTAGCCTTTCCCTATCCTGTCAGCCGCTACCCGCAAGCGCGCTATTCCCTGCTGTTGCTTGAGCCAAAGAGCGGCAGGAAGCATCAGCTCCGCCGCCATATGAAGCACATTTTCCATCCCATTGTAGGTGATACGAAACATGGCAGAGGGGAGCACAACAGGCTCTTTCGTGAAAAGTTCGGCATCAATCGCCTGCTCCTGCATGCGTACCGTATGGTGCTGAAGCACCCCGTTACCGGCAAGGTACTCTCTATAGAGGCGGGCTTCGATGCCGATTTTGAAAGAATGCTGCAATATTTTGGTATCGATGCGATAGAATAACGTATTGAAAATCCAAAGGAGTGACGTGTTGCCCGATACCGTCGTACCGTTTTACAACCTCGATACCAAAGCCCAGAGCGAGATCACACGCTTTACCAAACGCCTCTTCGTCAAAAAGGGTGAAACACTCTTCAACGGCGATGAGCTGCTTCGCTACTTCTACATCGTCATCAGCGGGAAGATCAAGAGTTACCAGCTCAACTTCGACAACGGCAAGGAGCAGACGATCTTCGTCTACCGGGAAGGTGATATGTTCGATACGATCGTGCTGCTTGACGGACAGCCCCACGATGTGATGTACGAAGCGCTCGAGGACTCCGAGCTGCTGCAGCTTCCCATAGAGGAGGTGCGGCACCTGCTTCAGACCAATGAGTCGTTCAACCGGATGTTCTTCCCCTACCTGGCACAGCAGATGCGCCATATGGAGGAGCTTGCCACCGACCTGTCGCTCTACTCGACCTCGGAGCGCCTTATCAAACTGCTGCTGCAGAACCTCGACCCCAACAACCGACTCAAGTACAAACTCATTCAGGGGCTCTCCAACACGGAGATCGCCAAACTGATCGGTACAGTACGCCACGTGGTGGAGCGCCACCTCAAAGCACTCAAGTCCGACGGTACCATCGCGACGAAGAACAAGGATATCCAGATCCTCGATGCGAACAGACTTCTGGACAAGATCAACCTCTTTTAGTACCTTTTTTCTTCTTCTTTTTTACCTTTTTTTAAAAATGCAACTTCGGTTGCATTGGCTGTTTGGCTTCGCTTTTTATTATTGCAACAGATTAAATAACGATATTCCAAAAAGATGAAAAAAGGAGTCAACGATGAAAAGAGTTCTACTCTCAGCCATTACTGCGTCACTGCTGCTGACAACTGCAGGTGTCGCCAAAGAGCAGGCGGCCAAGGATGCCACTGTCAAAGAGGTCAACAGAATTGCCATAAGCAACGCAAAAGAGGATGCCAGAAGCCATCAGGCAAAACTGGTCAATGAAGCGATTGAATCACTGAAGTTCGCACAGGGTGCAGTCATTGCCCTCGAGCACAAAGACAAGAAAGCGGCTACCGAAAACCTTGAAAAGGCGATCGGAAAACTCGAAGTGATCATGGCGGCCAAGAATGCGCCAAAACTGCTGCCTATCAACAACATCATCAGAGTGCAGGAGTTCGTCGGAACAGCCGAAGATGTGGAGAAGGCGGTCAAAACCGTCAAGGATCTGCTCGATGACGGCAAGGTCCAGGAGGCCAGAGCACTCATAGCACCACTGGTAAGCGAGATCGACATCACTGTCGTGAACCTGCCGCTTGCCTCCTATCCAAGTGCGCTGAAGCTGGCAGCATCCTATGTGCACGATGACAAACTCGACAAGGCAAAAGAGGTGCTCTACATAGCACTGAGTACCTTTACAGAAGTGACCGAAGTAGTGCCCATCCCGCTGCTTGAGAGTGCGGACCTGATCGCAGCGGCATCGCGCATTGCCAAAGAGGACAAAGAGCGTGCGCTGAAGTACCTCGATGCAGCATCCGAAGCGCTCGATGTGGCAGAAAAACTTGGCTATGTAAGCGAGAGCGAGACAACCTACAAGATGCTGCATGAGCAGATCAAAGCGGTGCAAAAAGAGATCAAGGGCAAGAACAAGGCTGAAAAACTCTTCGAGGAGCTCTCAGCCAAGCTCAAAGAGTTCAAGTCTAAGATCGTCTCTTCAGACAAAAGCAAATAATGCAACCAAAGTAGCATGCCTGCAGGCATAGCTGCGTGTATAATAGCGGTAGAAATAAGAGAAAAAGGAGTCGAAAATGTTAGTGACAAGATACAACCCATACAGCGATATGGACCTTAGAAAAGGATTTGAGGTGCTCCACTCTTTGATGAACCAGTTTGACCCTGCTGTCAAAGAGGAGAGCAACATCACATCGTTCGTTCCCTCTGTCAATACACGGGAGAGTGACGATGCCTATTACATTGAAGTGGATCTTCCCGGTATCAAGAAAGAGGATATCGAAATTACGACTGAAGACAATGTGTTAACTATCTCGGGAGAGAGAAAGTACAAAGATGAGGTCAAGGAGGATGACTACTACAAGGTCGAGAGCCGCTACGGCAAGTTCAGCCGAAGCTTCACTCTGCCTGAGAAGGTGGATGTAGAGCACATTCAGGCCGAGAGCAAAGATGGGGTGCTTGAAGTGGTCATTCCGAAAGTGAAAGAGGAAGAGAAGAAACCTCGAAAGATCGAAATCAAGTAAATTGTGTCTGTGCGTCGCTCCTGCACCTTGCGAACGGCAAAGCCGCCCTTCGGGTTGGGCGCAAGGTTTGTCGTAACGCACAAACACTTTTTTGAGATAAAAAAAAGTAAGGAGGTTAAAATGGATGTAGCAAAAACTGCAAAAGAGGTAGCAAGTACCGTTGAGGAGAAGGTTGAGAAGGGGCTTGAAGTGGCCAAAGAGACCTTTGCGAACGTCGCAAGCCACCTTCCGTTTGCCAACCTTGCCAAGAAGGGAAGTGACGGTTTCGAGATCGAGATTGACCTTCCGGGTGTCAAGAAAGAGGACATCGAACTGAAAGTCGAAGATAACATTCTAACCGTAAAAGCGGTTCGAAAGATGAAAAACGAAGTCAAGAAAGAGGACTACTACCTGATGGAGAGCAGCTTTGGCCTGATCTCCAGAAGTTTCATTCTCCCTGAGGGTATCGACAAGGAGAAGATCGATGCCAAATATGAGGATGGCAGACTCTACATCTCGCTTGAGAAAGAGGAGTCACGCAAAGCCAAAAGCATCTCCGTCAAATAGACCGGATGCGGGATTTACCCGCATTTGACCTTCCTTGTGTTACTATCTGCACATATTCCATAAATCCCCAAAGGCTATCTATGAATCAGGCTGTCAAGAACAATCTTTTAATGATGCTGCTGAGTATCATTCTTTTTGTCGGAGGCTACTTTTTTCTGCGCCTTGCCTACCATATGTCGGACAAAATGCCCTTTACCCAGGAGATCATCCTCATCATTCTGGGAACGCTGGCGACCATTCTCATTACCGCGATGCTTTTGAACAAGCAGACTTCTGTCGAGCTTGAAAAGGAGCAGAGTGTCAAGTTCATCGAACTCAAGACTGAAACCTACCGTGACCTGATAGACCGTATCGAGTCGATCGTCCTGCACCGTGACATCACGCAGGATGAACTGACACAGCTGCAGTTTCATACCCACCGGCTGGCCATCGTAGCCTCTCCCGCCGTACTCGAGGAGTATCACAACTTTCTGAAAGTCTTTCACCGGAAAGTAGCCAAAGACAAGCATGTCAGTGATTCTGACGAGAACCTGCTGGCTGAAGCGCTGGCGAAGCTGACCGTTTACATCCGTAAGGATCTCATTGGAGAGCTCGATGAGCAGAGCGACATCAGCCCGGCGAAGATTCGAAAGCAGATCATGGCAAACGCTGCGGAGCACTAAGCCTTTGGTCTGAAAAAGGTGCTGCCGCTCCCTGAGAAGAACCACCCGTCAGGAGCGACACTTTCAAGTTCAGGGTATGCGACTAGTGCAGCGGCGTAGAGGTCGTTGAGCATTACAGGATCGCCGATGAGCTCAAGCAGTTCACTGCTTTTGTACTTCTCCCACCCCATAAAACTGCAGGGGGTGATGTCGTTAAGAAAGTGCTCTTTGAAGGTTTTGTAGACAACGGCAGTGTCGCAGCCGATATCGGGTGTGTAAAGCTCCATATGCAGCGGTGTCTCATCGAAGGGTTCGACAATCTCTCCAAAGCCGGAGACGTTTGCCGAAGGGTAGTTGTGGATGAAAAAGGGCAGGTCTGCGCCAATCCGGCTTCCAAGTTCAGCAAGCGCTTCTACAGAAAGTTTCAGCCCACACACCTCATTAACAAGACGCATAAAGGCTGCCGCATCCGAACTTCCCCCGCCTAGGCCCGCCTGGGAGGGGATACGTTTTTCTACAGTCACCTTGTGTGATTTAAAAAATGTTTCAAGTATTTTCGAACCGGTGTACTCCAGCAGGACCTTATAAGCTTTGTAGATAGTGTTTGAGGCTGTCGGTACACCGTCGCACCCCTCAATGGTGAAGCTGTCGCAGTGTTTCGGCACAAGTGTGATCGTATCGTAGAGGCTCTCTACGCGCATGAAGCGTGAGAGGAGGGTGTGGTAGCCGTTTTTGTGGCCGGTGATCTTTAGAAAGATGTTGACTTTGGCGTGGGCGGTTATTTTCATAAGGCGACTGCCTTATGAAAAAGGGAGTAGAGGGTAGGAGATAGGTAGTAGGTAGTAGGGAGCAGGGAGCAGGTGGGTGGATAATACATTTATGACTCCTTTGGTTTTCCGAGGCGGTTGAGTTTGTAGGTTATTGTGCCGTCTTCTATTGCGATGATGCTGTAGAAGTTTTTGGTCTCTACAAGGTAGGTACCATTCTCTTTGGTGTCGAAATATGCAAGCGAGAGTTTCTTCCCCAGCTCAAGATATTCGTCATCTCCGGTGTAGGTGTTGCGCGGGATGGCAAGGTGATCGAAGGGGTTGAGTGCTTTCTCATTGTCATAGTGGAACCTTCCTTCCCTTACGCGGTGCAGGGAGCTGAGTGTCGCATCGACACCGAGCTTGTCAGCGATGAGCGCACCAAGACTTCTGATGTAAGTACCTTCGCTTACCGTGGCTTCGAAGTGGATGAAGGGGTGGTTGTAGTTCAGGAGTTGGATGTCGTAAATGGTGGAGGTGATGGTTTTGAGGTTCACCTCCCTGCCTTCGCGCATCAGTTCATACGCACGCCTGCCATTAATCTTCTTGGCACAAAATTTTGGCGGATAGTAGGTAAGCTTCTCTTTGAGTGAAGAGAGTGCGGAGAGAATCTGCTCTTTGGAAAAAGAAGCCACCTCTTTGATGCTATCGACATTTTCGATGTCAAGGCTTGGAGAGTTCGCCCCAAGCCAGAGTGTCGCACGGTAGGTTTTGGGTGTTTTGTCAAGGTACTGAAAGAGTTTGGTGTACTGCCCCGTTGCGACAATGAGACACCCCGTGGCAAAGGGATCGAGCGTACCTGAGAAGCCTACCTTTTTGGTACCGTACTTGCGTTTGACATATCCCATATAGCGGTTGGAACTGACGAAGATGGGTTTGTTGACGACGAAAAGACGGTTCATTGAAAATTCTCCTTGGGAGAATTTTTAGTGAGTAGTGAGTAGTGAGTAGTGAATAGTGTCGGTATGCATTGCTTTGCAATGCTTCTATTTATAAAAGAGCTTTCCGATAGGAAAGCATACAAGAACTCTTCACTCTTCACTCTTCACTCTTCACTAATTTAGACTGCTTGCACGAAAGAGCTAAGGATCTCTTTCTTGTTGCCGCCGAAGTTGATGAGCAGTTTGTACTCTTTGCCCGACTTGTTGGCTGCCTGAACGCGGCCGATGCCGAATATCTTGTGTTTGACCAGATCGCCTTTTTTGAATGCGGCCTGTTTGGTGATCTTCAGTGAGGCATCCTGGATGAGGCCCGCTTCGCCAAGGAATCGGCTCTTGTCAAGCATCTTTCGGCGACCCTTGTAGAAGCGGCTGTCGACGTAGCAGAGTGTCAGGTCGCTCTTGGCGCGGGTGATGGCCACATAGCCCAAACGGCGCTCCTCTTCCATGTTGCAGCCCTCTCCAAGCAGCGGGAAGAACTCCTCCTCCATGCCGATGACAAAGAGGTGCTCGAACTCGAGACCTTTTGCTGCGTGGATGCTCATAATGGTGATGGCATCCTCCTCTATCTGGTCCTGGTCGCTCTGCAGAGAGATGTCGTTGAGGAACTCATCGAGTGTGAGGTCGGGGTTCTTGCTGACGGCGTCGCGGAAGTAACCGTAGAATTCGTCGATATTTAGAATGCGGTCAAAACCGTCCACCATACCGGCGTAGTGATCCTTGAGTCTGATGCGCTCCTCAAAGAGGGTAATGAAGTTCTCGAGGTTCTCTTCCATCTCTTCGCGCAGTACTTCGATGTCTTCAACGAGCTTGGCAAGTGCGCCGGCTACCTTCTTACTGATGACAAGCGGCTGTTTCCCTTCGAGGCTCTCCTTGATGTAGACAAAGAGCGGCAGCTGGGCATCGAAGGCGGCCTTTTGCAGCTTCTCGATGGAGGCTTTTCCAATGCCCCGCTTCGGTTTGTTGATGATGCGTAGCAGTGAGAAATCATCCGTGGGGTTGGCAAATACCCTGAAGTAGGAGATGATGTCTTTGATCTCCGCGCGTTCGTAGAAGCGTATGCCGCCGATAAGTTTGAAGTTGAGCCCCTCTTTGGTAAATCCTTCTTCAAGCGAACGGGAGAGGGCGTTGATGCGGTAGAGTACGGCGATCTCGTCAGGGTCCGCCCCCTGATCGATGAGGTCGTGTATCTGGTGTGCGATCGCTTTGGCCTCCATCGACTCGTCAAGGGAGTGGAGCAGTTTTACCTCCGGCCCCTCACCCTTGTGGGAGGTCAGTGTTTTTCCAAGACGGGTGGAGTTGTGTTCGATGAGCGCATTGGCCGCTTTGAGAATGGGCTCCGTGGAACGGTAGTTGGTCTCGAGCTTGACCGTTTTGCAGTTTTTGAAGTTGTCGGCAAACTCCAGGATGTTTCGGATGTTCGCCCCGCGCCAGCCGTAGATACTCTGGTCGTCGTCTCCAACCACGCAGAGGTTGTCGTGCTCGCTGGCAAGCAGTTCGAGCAGGCGGTACTGCAGTTCGTTGGTATCCTGGTACTCATCTACCATGATGTACTTGTAGCGCTCGCTCGTCTCGCGCCTAAGATCGTCGTTGCTTTCGAGTATCTGGTATGTCAGCATCAGAAGATCATCGAAGTCCACCAGGTTGTTCTCGACGATATTCGACTGGTATGCTTCATAGATCTGTGCGACTTTTTTGTAGTCTGGTAGTTCCGCTTTCTGAATGACCACTTCAGGGGTGAGAAGGGTGTTTTTATACTTGGATATCTCCGATGCGATAAAGGAGAGATTGAGGTCGATCTTGAGCTCTTTTGCAATGCTTCTAAGCAGGCGCTTCTTGTCATCACTGTCGATGATGACGAAGTTGTTGCTGCGTCCGAGCTTTTCAATGTGGAACTTTAAAAAGAGCAGACCGAATTTATGGAAGGTGCAGAGCAGCGGAGGGTAGGAGACGCGGTTTGGCATCAGTTTGAGTGCGCGTTCACGCATCTCGGCAGCAGCTTTGTTGGTAAATGTCAGTGTCAGGGTGTTTGCCGGGTCGATACCCACTTCGCCGATGAGGTAGGCAAGGCGTGTGGTAAGGGTTTTTGTCTTTCCGCTTCCCGCCCCTGCAAGGATGAGCATCGCGCCGTCGATATGTTCGACCGCTTCACGCTGTGCGGGGTTGAGGGTGTTGAGTATTGCTTCCATATATTCTGTTGCTCCTATAGTCTTATGATTATATCCAACTCTTGGTTAAACCATATATGCCATACTTGCACAAGGATTGAAGTGCATAAGTAAAGTTGAATTAGGACGAACTCAATAAGCATCCCTTATGTTCAATTAAGTATAATCAGATATAATGCCACTAATTAAACATGGCTATACATGTACTACAAAGGAAATATAATGTTAAAAGATTTTGTCAAACTGGAAACCTTTCTAACTGTAGCGAGAGAGAGAAGCTTCTCCAAGGCATCTGCCAAGCTGGGTATCTCTCAGCCGGCAGTGACCCAGCAGATCAAATTCATCGAGAAGTATCTCGGTGTCAAAATTATCGAGAGAAAAAAGAACGGTATCAAGCTGACCGCCGAGGGTGAAGAGCTCTACAAGATCGCTACGCGTCTTGAAAAAGAGATCCACGCAGCGGAAAAAGATGTACTTAAGATCATCAACAAAGAGATGACCTTCAGACTCGGTGCATCGTTCACGATTGGGACCTACATCATCCCAGGCGAGTGTCTCAATACTATGGGAAGAGCGATCAACAACGATATCAACCTCAGTATCGACACGAGTGACCATATCGTTGCCAAACTGAAAGAAAGAAAGCTTGATGTAGGACTTATCGAATCACCGGTAATGGACAGCGACCTGATCTACAGAGAGTGGCTGGAGGATGAGCTGGTACTGGTAAGCAACTCTCCTCTGCCAAAGATCGTCAAAACCGAAGAGCTCTACGACTTCCAGTGGATCTGTCGTGAAGAGGGCTCACACACAAGACGTGTGGTTGCCGAAGTCTTTGAAGAGCTGGGTGTCTCCTGTAAGAGCTTTAATGTGCTTTCCGAAGTAGGAAATACCACAGCGGTACTGCAGACTATCAAAAGAGCGAAAAAAGATCCGGAGCATCCGGTTGTCTCCATCATCTCCAAGCATGCCATTGCAGATGAAGTGGCAAAAGGGGAGCTTTTTGAAGCGAGACTGCGCGGCTATACGATGAAGCGCAAGTTCTACATTGTCTACACCAAAGAGAACAAGCATAACGCTTACGTTGACAACGTTGTCGACTATATCCTTGCAGGACAGTGCTAAGCCGAAGTTTAGCGCTTCTTCTTTTTCAAAAGCCTCTTGTTCTCGGGATTCTTCAGCAGCGCTTCCATGGAGTTCTGTGTGGAGCGCTCCTGTTTGGGTGAGGGCTTTGCAAGGTTGAGCACAATAGGGTGCTCGCCAACGATCACCTGCTTGATGGCAAGCAGCGGAATGGTTACCGTCGATCCGAAATTCTCCTCTCCAAATCCCGCTTCGAATATAAAATACTCCTCCTCAAGTTTGGCACTCTCGAAAGTATATCCACTCAGAACGAAGAGTACGATATCGTTAAAACTCTCCATAATCGATGCTGGCAGCGGCGGATTGAAGTCGATATGCTCTATCTCGCAAGCGATGGCGAACTCCTGGTTCTTGCTGAAAAGGTAAGCGATGGTTTTGCTGATATGCTCTGTCATCAGCGCCTTGTACTCTTTGGTCTGAAAGAGGTTGATGGTCATAGCTGCCTGCCTTGTGTTGGGATGGAGAGTCTCATGTGATGGTCACCGCTTTTAGAATTTTAAATCCTATCATAGCATTCATTAAAGCCACGTGTGTGTAGCGTGCTATGTCATGCGCGCGGATATCAGCCTTCCGGAGCTTGCCGCTCTCTAGCAGGCTTGCGCGCATCGTCCCTTCAAGCAGCGGGGTTTTGGGCGTAAGCCACCGGCTGCCGTCATAAAAAGCGATGTTTGCGATGGTGGTATCGGTCAGCAGACCGTTTTGTTCGATGATGATCTCATCGGCATCGGGGTGTGCTTCAAGCATGGCATCAAGCGGCGTACGGTCGGCGTATTTGTAGCGGTATTCGAGTGTATCGTTCCTGACCACCTTGAGTCTGTTAACTGTTTTCGGCGTGTAGGGAAGGTACTCGACAGATTCGATATCTTCCATATAAAGGATACGGCATCGGTAGAGGCCCTCTTTGGGAGGGACAATATGCTTTTGCAGCTCAATGGAGGTAGTGGCACGAAAAAGCGCTTTTCGGCTCCTGTCGAAACGTGCCTGATGGTAGTGGAGGTTGTGCGCTTTGCCTTCCTCTATGCGGATGGTCTCAAGCAGCGTTTTTGCCATTGGCTCAGTTGTCGAAGAGCTCTGTGGAGAGGTAGCGCTCTGCCGTGTCACAGAGAATGGTGACGATGGTCTTGCCTCTGTTTTCCGGACGCTTGGCAGCCTGGTATGCCGCTTCGAGATTCGCGCCTGCAGAGATGCCGATGAGCAGCCCCTCATCTTTGGCAATCTTTGCAGCCATTGCAAACGCGGCTTCGTTGGAGACAGCCATCACCTCGTCGTATATGTCGGTGTTGAGGATTTCGGGGATGAATCCCGCACCGATGCCCTGAATCTTGTGCGGTCCGGCAGGTTTTCCCTCAAGCACGGCAGAGGTTTCAGGCTCTACTGCGATAATTTGGATATTGGGAAGCTGTTCTTTGAGCACTTCGGCTGTGCCGGTGAGTGTTCCGCCAGTCCCAACGGCGGCGATAAAGATGTCAACATTTTTTTCTGTATCGTCAAGAATTTCGACAGCAGTTGTCGTGCGGTGGATTGCCGGATTGTCGGGGTTGTTAAACTGTTGGAGCACAACGGCGTCATCAAGCTCTTCGACAAGAGAAGCAGCCTTGCTGATGGCACCGTTCATACCTTCGGCAGCGGGGGTGAGTACCAGTTCGGCACCAAAGTGGCTGAGCAGTTTGCGCCGCTCGATACTCATCGATTCGGGCATCGTCAGTATGAGCCTTAGCCCTTCGGCTGCACAGATCGCTGCCAGCGCGATACCGGTATTGCCGCTGGTGGGTTCGATGATGGTAGTATTTTTGGTGATCTCACCACGCTTCATCGCCTCGTTGATCATATTGTAGGCGATACGGTCTTTGACCGATGAGGTGGGGTTCATGAATTCACACTTGCCAAGAATGGTAGTACCCGTTTCATTGGAAAGGGAGTTGATACGTACAAGCGGCGTATTGCCTACCAGGGCTTCGATGTTATTAGCAATCACGAGACATCCTTTAAATAAAAACTTATAATTTAATAACCAATTTTATTATTATACACCAATATTACTTTTGACTCAGCGGCTTGAATTCGTAATCGTCATCATCGTAGTATTCGATGTCACCTGTTTCGATATTGTAGTGCCAGCCGTGGAGGAAGAGTTTCCCCTCATCTACACGCCGCTTTACCGCTGGGTAGGTAAGGAGGTTGTCAAGCTGATGGATGACCGAGATCTTTTCGGTGTAGCGCAGCAGCTCCTCATGGGGTCTGTCTCTGTGTGAGAGCAGTGCGACCTTTTTGGCTGCATGCCCCAGTTCGAGCCACTTGATGGTGTGGATGTTCTCCGGTGTCGCCTCTATCTCCTTGTAGAGCGAAGCGATGGCGCCGCAGTGGGAGTGGCCGCAGACGATGATATCGGAGATGCCAAGCACGCTGACGGCATACTCGATGGCAGACGCGGTGGCATGGTAGTCCGCATCGGGACGGAAGGGGGCGACGAAGTTGCCGATGTTTCGGACAATGAAGAGGTCGCCTGCCTTGCTGCCGGTGATCATTGCCGGCATCACACGCGAATCGCTGCAGCCGATGAAGAGTGCTTTGGGGTGCTGCCCCTTTTCAACCAGTGCCTGAAAGCGGTCCTTATTTTCGTTGAACTTGACCTTTTTGAAGTTCTCATGGCCGGTTTCGAAGTCTTTGAGTCTGTTATCCATTGATGATCTCCTTGATGGTGTAGTCAATGTTCTCTTCTGCATACATCGGTACGACACCGTTGTACTCCTGCGGTACAGTGAACGGTTTTCTCTCCAGTATGACACGTTTTTTAGGTGGCGTGATGCCGTAGATGTTTTGAGCGGTGTTGGAGATGAACTTTTGCAGATTCTCAAGAGGTGCACCGTGGTGTTCGAATAGCTGTGTCAGCAGCTGCAGTGCGATGGGCGCGGTGAAGACGCCTGCTGCGCAGCCACAGCTCTCTTTGGCATGGCGCGGATGCGGTGCGGAGTCGGATCCGAACATCACTTTGGGGTGGGCCCCAAGCGCGACCTTGAGCAGCGCCTCTCTGTCTTCCGGACGTTTGGCGATGGGCTTGCAGAAGAGATGCGGGCGCAGCATACCTCCTGCAACATCGTCAAGGGTGATGATAAGGTGGTGGACGGTGATGGTGGCATAGAGGTTCTCAAAGCGGTCGAGTGCTGCGACACTCTCTTTTGTGGTGATGTGCTCCATGATGATCTTGAGCTTTGGAAAGGCTGCCGCAAGCTTTTCGTAGATGGGCACGAACTCCGCTTCTCTGTCCATGACAAACCCGTTGGTCTCTCCGTGTACGCAGAGCGGAATGCCAAGCTCGCCCATCGCCTCAAGTGCGGGGCGCAGCTCTTCTACGTCAAATCCGCTCACGCCACCCTCTGAGTTGGTGGTGATGCCGGCAGGGTAGAGTTTGATAGCGGTAATCTCCTCCTTGACACTCTCAAGAAAGGTTCTGTCGTAGCCTGGTTTGAAAAAAAGTGTCATATAGGGGGTGAAGCGCTCATCGCCTATGGCTTCAAGAATGCGCGCCTTGTAGGCGGTCACATCCTCTTTGGTGCTCACAGGCGGTACGAGGTTCGGCATGATGATCGCACCCGAAAAGCTTTTGGCACTGCCCTTTGCGATGTTGTGCAGCATCTCGCCGTCGCGCAGATGCAGGTGCATATCAAGCGGGTTTGTCAGAGTGATCGTGTCTGGATACGGCATCGAAATCCTTTATGACGTAAAATTGGTCTGTGCTTCCCTCTTTGGGGACGAGCCAGTAATCTATGTTGATTTTGCCACAAAGTCCATTAATATCGAGTGATTTAATTATCTTTGGCGGTATGAATGTCACAACTGGGTAGTCAATACCCCCGGCAAAGAGCTGGTTGCAGCGCAGAATGCGAAGCGTACTTGCCGCAAGGGCCCTGTGGGGTGCATTGAACTGAAACTGCCACGCGGCATACTCCGAGCAGGTTGGGTAGTAGCGGCAGTTTGCCGGCAACATCTTCGAGATGTACTGGTAACCGCGGATGGGGGCGATGAAGAATTTTTTGAATCTCATGGGCGGTAGGATACCTTTCCCTTTTTGATAGTGTACGAAGATGCCATATTGACTGCATGGTAGATGGACGTACCGTACTTTCTGGAGTAGTATTGTAGCAAAATTCGCTGCAGTGTCGGCTCTATGGAGGGGACGAACCAGCCGTTGTTGCTGAGTACCACCATCCGTTTCGGACCCCCCTTGTAGAGCGGTTCGCTGGTGGCTTCAAAGCAGATGGCGTTGCGGTAGGTTTTGCCCTCTATTGTATAGTCGGAGATGGCTGCATCGGCCTTGTAGTCGACGGCATTGTCGTAGAAGACCCTGTTGACCCAGTCGCTGAGAAAGTCGGGTAGGGGATTGGCTTCGCCAAAGGGAACCAGTATGACCTTGTTGGCCACACGCACCTTGCCCTCTTTGGTGAAGATGTAGGCGGCGTTGCGCGGTGTTTTGCCATCCCAGTAGAGTGCTCCGGTGACGATGTTGATGCGTTTTGCGCGCGCATGCAACGCATCGAAAAGTTTCTGGTCGCGGTTGAGAAAGACGGGAAAAACCGATTCAGGCAGTACGACAAGGCTTCTGTTGGCATCGATGGCTTTGTCGATGGCGGAAAAGAGTTTTTGAAACTGTGCAGGATGACGTGTTTTGTTCCACTTCGCCTCTACCGGTGTATAGGTCGTTACCAGCGCAATATCGGCGCCATTGGCTTTGGTGCTCTGCGGTATGGGTTGCCAGGCAAGCAGTACCAGCGGCAGGAAAAGCAGGCTTTTGCGCCAGTGGACAAGGACAAGGGCTGCGAGTATTATGGCAAACTGCCACTTCTGGATGCCAAAATCACTCTCTGTGAAGACCAGTTCCGGCTTGAACCAGTCGAAGGTGAAAGGGTGAATATAGCTCATACTTAAAAGGCCGAGGCCCTTTAGGCTTAAAGTGAAGAGTCCCCCAGGGGAGCTTCTCTTGCTTTGCAATTCACCTTCTGAAGAGTGAAAAGTGAAGAGTTTTGGTATGCGTTGCGTGGCAACGCTTCTGTTTTTGAATAGTCTGTTTGTGAGAAATTCGGCGGTTTTGGCGATGAGCCAGAAGAGGGTGCCGTAGACGAGGGCGATGAAGAGAAGCACGAGCGGGATGGCCCATGCCATGTTGTAGTGGAGGAAGCTCATCGCTATCCACCAGAACCAGAGCAGGGAGAGGAGAGTTCCTGTAAAGAACCAGGTGCGTGCATTGGCCGGCAGCAGAAGGTAGAAAAAGAGCAGGCCAAGCAGGCTGTTGAGCCACGGGATCGTGATACCAAAGTGGGAGAGGTAGAGAAATGCCGAACCGGTCACTGCGATGGCTGCAGCGCAGAGGAGAGCGGCTTTGGTGGTGTGGGTGCTGCATAGGGCTGGTAGGTGCTTCAAAAAGGCTCCTGTTAATATATTACTGCTAAAATATTGTCTCATTTTATTCATAAAGGATTCCTAATGGAACAACAGGCAGGTTTACTGGGATCATTCGTACCGCTACTGATCCTCTTTGCAATTTTCTACTTTCTGATCATCAGACCGCAGAACAAACAGCGTAAAGCACACGAAGAGATGCTAGCATCGCTGCAGAAGGGTGACAAGATCATCACCAACGGCGGATTGATCGCGACGATTGTCAAGCCTGAAGAGGATTTCCTCAAGATCAAGCTCAACGATGAAACCGTTGTAAAGCTCGACAGAGCCTTCGTTGCCAGAAAGGTCGAAACAGGCAATGAAAGCGCTTAATTTCAGACTGGTACTCTTCGCCTTTGCGCTCATCTTCGGGGTGGTCTTCTCCATTCCGTCGCTGACGCAGAGCGAGAGCGGAAAGAAGATCACCCTGGGGCTCGACCTGCAGGGAGGTCTGCATATGCTGCTTGGCGTCAAGAGCGATGTGGCTATCGAGTCGCGTACCAAGTCGATCGCAGCAAGTGTCAAGTACCTCTTTGACGATGCGGATATCATCTATGACGATCTGCACATCGCCGGAGAGGGTGTTGTCACCTTCGAACTGCTCGACAAGGACGATGTCGCAAAAGCGACGGCACTGCTGCGCAAGGAGATCCCCGGCACGGTCTTGACATACGATGGACTGAAGTTTACGCTGAAAATGACGCACGAAGAGATTGCACGTACCCAAAAAGATGCCATCAGCCAGGCTGTCGATACGATCCGTAACCGTCTGAACGAGTTCGGACTGGCAGAACCGACGGTCGCCAAACAGGGCGAGGACAAGATCCTTGTCGAAGTACCAGGTATCAAGACACAGGCGGATGAACAGCGTATCCGTGAGCTCATCGCCCGTGCGGCAAACCTGCAGCTGATGGCGGTGGATGAAGACCGTGCAGCACGCGTGGGAACGATGAGTCCCAACGAAGCGCGAAGCTACGGTGATGTCATTCTGCCCGATGTCTACAACGAATCGCAGAAGTATCTGCTGCGTGCCATTCCGGTGCTTGACGGCTCTATGCTTACCGATGCGAAGGTGGGGTTCGATCAGAACAACCAGCCGGTGATCAATTTCACCCTCAACGGACAGGGCGCGAAGATCTTCGGTGACTTTACAGCCAAGGCGGTGGGCAAGCGTATGGCGGTCGTGCTTGACAACAAGGTCTACTCCGCACCGGTCATACGCGAGCGTATCGGTGGCGGGCGTGTGCAGATCTCGGGGAACTTCAAGCTTGACGAGGCGCATGACCTTGCCATTGCCCTGCGTTCGGGTGCGCTGCTGGCGCCGGTCTATGTCATGGAGAAGCGCTCCGTTGGTCCAAGCCTTGGAGCGGACAACATCAAGGCAAGCTCTATGGCACTGGCACTGGGCTTCATTCTGGTTGTCATCTTCATGGTGCTCTACTACGGAATGGCGGGTGTCATTGCCGATGTGGCGCTTGTGGGCAACCTGTTCCTGATTCTGGCGATCATGTCGCTCTTTGGCGCGACGCTGACGCTGCCGGGTATGGCGGGTATCGTCCTGACGGTGGGTATGGCAGTCGATGCCAACGTCATCATCAACGAGCGTATACGTGAACTGCTGCATGAGGGCAAGTCGGTGGCCAAGGCGATCGAAGAGGGGTACGACAAAGCCTTTACCGCGATCCTCGATGCCAACGTGACGACGCTGATCGCCGCAGTGGTACTCTGGGCGTACGGTACGGGCCCGCTCAAGGGCTTCGCGCTGACAATGGGTATCGGTATCCTCGCTTCGATGCTGACGGCGATTGTCGGAACACACGGTATCTACCAGTGGCTGCTGCCAAAGATCGACAGAAAGCGGCTTGGCTTCTGGTTCGGTATTAAAACGGAGGGGAAAAAGTAATGGAAATCTTCAAGTATGACAAACCGATCGCACTGATGAGCAAAGCGAAGCGTTTCGGTATCCTCTCCGTGACGCTGGTACTGATCTCTCTGGCACTGATCTTCACCAAGGGTTTCAACTACGGTCTTGACTTCGCCGGCGGTACGCTGGTGCAGGTGCACTATGACCAGAAAGCCCCCATCGACAAGATACGAAAAGCGATCACTGCAGACAAGAATTACGAGAATGCAAGTGTGACCTACTTCGACAATGACAACGAAGTGATCATCCGTACCAAGACCAGCTCCAAATCGCTTGGTAAGGATATGGGTGACACGATGCGCGAACTGCTCAAAGGTACAGGCAACTTCGAAGTACGAAGGGTCGATATGGTCGGCGCGAAGGTCGGTTCGGAACTGCGAGAGAAGGGGATCATGTCGCTGGTACTGGCAATTCTGGGTATTCTCATTTACGTCTCCTTCCGTTTCGAGTGGCGTTTTGCCGTCGCTTCGGTGATGGCGCTGGTGCACGATGTGACCATTGCCATGGGAGCGGTAGTACTTTTCAATGTCGAGGTCAACCTCGATACACTGGCAGCGCTGCTGACGATTTTGGGATACTCGCTTAACGATACCATTATCGTCTTCGACCGTATCCGTGAGGGTATCAAGACCAGCAAGCGCGTGATCCTCTCCGAGATCATCGACGAGTCGGTCACGCAGACCCTTTCACGTACGACGCTGACCTCACTGACCACCTTCTTCGTGGTCCTGACACTCTTCCTTTTTGGTGGAGAGATCATTCGAGGCTTCAGCTTCACGCTGCTGGTGGGTATCATCGTCGGTACCTACTCCTCTATCTTTGTCGCTTCTCCGATTCTGATGTGGCTTGGCTTCTCGGTTAAAGGCTTCCGTGAAAAAGAGGCTGAAAAGCTCAAAAGAGAGAAAGAGAAAGAGAAGATGAGAGCGATGTACGAACAGGGAACGGTCTAAAAGCGGGTTACCGCTTTTAGGAGTGAAGAGTTAAGAATTAAGAGTGAAGAGTTTTGGTATGCTTTTCCTATGGGAAAAGCTTTTTATTGAAAATGCTATTATATTGGCCTTTTGAGTAAAAAGCATTAGCAAGAAGGAGTAGGTATGCAGTGGGGTAAGGTTTTTTATATCTTTTTTACATTGATGTCACTGACGACATCGGCGGCGTTTCTGTACGATGAGGCGCTGGTGGCGCTTTTCATTGCCGGTTCGGTCAATGTCGTTTCGACCATTCTCAAGATCGGGGTGAGAAACCTGCTCTCTGCAGAGCTGTTGGCGGGTTCGCTGGTGGCTGATTTACATCTCATTCCGGCCTTCTTTGTCATGAAGTTCTCTCCTGAGAACCATACGCTGGCAGTGGGGCTTGTCATTGGTGCGGTCGTTGCCAACGTTTACACCATCGTCATCTCCATGATCGAGAGTGCCAAAGAGAAAGTGGACTTTTAGTTGAATGAAACTTTATGACTTTATAGAAAAAAATATTATCGATAATATTCCTCATGGGTATATTGCACCTAGTAAAATACATGGGTATGGACTGTTTGCAAAAGTTGATATACATGAGGGGGATATTTTGTGTACTTTGGATGGTCAGATTGTATCATGGGATATGTACCAAATACTTGTCAATAATTTACGTGACAAAGTTCAAGAACCATATGACCAATACTTCTTTATGGAGTGGAATGCATTGGATGAAACAACTTTATTGGTTAGGTCTTTACGAACAAAATATAGTTATATTAATCATGATAGGCATCCCAATACACAACTCAAAAAATATCCATTAAGGATAGTGGCAGTACATGATATTAAAAGGGATACTGAGATCACATTAGATTATAGATGTGAACCATTACATCCTGATTATATAAAAATATATGGAGCTACCTATTTATGAGTGCTGTACAGTTATCTTT
>JALWLU010000192.1 GCA_026996325.1 Sulfurovum sp. | reverse complement strand
GGGTCTTTCCTGCTCTTGACAAGATGTCCGAGTTCAAAAAACCAGTTTGCAAGATCAGGCTGTCCATTGGGGGTAAAAAACATCATCTTGTGTGCTCCCTTAATGATACCTGTCTGTTTCCACTCCATCGGTGTACGGATATCTATAACCGGATATCCTTTAGCCTGAAGTTTGGCAAAAGTGTCTGCATCGACTGTTTTTAATTCTGCAAAAAGTGTACTGCACATCAATAGTGCACCCCAAACAATATTTTTCATCATCTCTATCCTTTTTTTTCGTAAGTGTACACGATAAAGTTTAACCACTTATCGTTATACACCACAATATTTTTTTACCAGCTTTTCAATCGCCTTGGTATCCAATGGTTTGGTCGTATAATCATCCATCCCTTCTTGTATATACTTCTCTCTGTCACCCGCAAGAGCATTTGCTGTCAAAGCTATAATAGGGATATGCTTCAATCCATGCTCCTTTTCATACTCAAGTATAGCGTGAGTCGCCTCTACTCCACCCATCACCGGCATTTGAACATCCATAAAAATCATATCAAACGATATCGTTTTGCGTGCCTCCAACGCCTTTTCACCATCATCTACAAGCATGACATGCAACCCAAGCTTTTCAAGTACGATCTGTATCAGTTTTTGGTTAATAGGATTATCTTCGGCGACCAGTACCTGTAGCTCCTGTCTGGATTTTTGTACAGGTACTGCTTCCCTTGGAACAGCTTGCTCTTCAGGGACCGCTGCCTCTATAGCAGTCTTGTCAACTTTAAGTCTAATAATAAAATAAAATGTCGCACCTTTTCCTTCTTCACTCTCGACACCAAGTTCACCATCCATGGAGTCTATGATCTTTTTCGAAATCGTCAGCCCCAAGCCTGTACCACCCGATTTTCTCGTAGTACTTGCACTCGCTTGTGCATATGCATCAAAAATCTTTTCTTGCTGTTCTTTGCTAAGTCCTATGCCACTGTCTGCGACAGAAATACGCAATGTAACTTCATCATCGCTCTTTTCTACTGTTTTCGCACTGACATCAATACGCCCACCTTTCTGTGTAAACTTAATAGCGTTACTAATGAGGTTGGTGAGTACCTGTGTCATTCTGGTTGGATCACCAAGTACCACATGAGGGATATCAGGATCGATATGTGTCGTTTGCACAATCTCCTTCTCGTCAAATCGTGGTTTAAAAAGTCCAACAGAGGATTCGATCTTATGCCTTAGGTCAAATGGTATGGATTCGAGTTCCATTTTGCCAGCATCAAGTTTTGAAATCTCCAATACATCATCAACGATCACACGAAGATTGTTGGAACTCTCGCGGATCATCGAAACAAACTCCTTCTGCTCTGCATTCAGTTCCATACCGTCCAAGACTTCTGTAAGTCCAATAATACCATTTAGCGGTGTACGGATCTCGTGTGACATACTTGCAAGAAAAAGTTCTGTCATTTTCTTTTCCTGTTCAAGCTTTTCTGCCCGTTGCAGTACCTCTCTGTACTTTTCTTCAAGCTGTAGATAATCCGCCTTCTCTTCTGTTGGAGCGGTCACTTCAGTATTTTCCACATGATGTTTTTCGGAAATATAGAGAAACAATACATATAGCAACAGGAATGATGTTTCGCCAAGAAGCAGCGGTATCAGAGGAATATTCAAAAAAAGATATCCCACAATTAGCGCTATTATGGTCAATCCTATTACTGTCAAATGCTGTTTTCGCATACTTTTCTCCTCTTAAGAGTATGATTAAAGGCACCTCTCATAATCATGGATCAATCTCTATAGTTATGAGATGTGCCCAAAGACAATTCTACCAGAAAAATATAATAGCGTCCATATACTCTCATTTATATTGCTATTTACTATATCACACTTACAAGTACAGCATATCTGATACCTTTAGCAAGTGCCACGATAAGAAAAAATCTATACAGATCATACTTTAGCACTCCTGCCGCAAATGTAAGAGGATCACCGATCACCGGCATCCAGCTTAAAAGCAGTACCAAGCCGCCCCACTTTTCAAAATGAGCGTGGGCGCGCTGCATCTTCTCTTTGTCAAGATAGCCTTTATGCTCAAGGTAGGCTTCTCCTTTCAGCCCCAACCAGTAGTTCAACAGTGCACCAAGGGTATTGCCTGCTGTAGCCACCAGCCAAAGCAGCCAGATGGACTCTCCTTGTGAAGCATCATACAGCAGTAACGCTTCACTGCCAAGCGGCAGCAGTGTGGCAGAGACAAAAGC
>JALWLU010000191.1 GCA_026996325.1 Sulfurovum sp. | reverse complement strand
CTTTGTCTGCTGTGTCAGCAGTGCACCGACCACCACCTCGAAACTGCCGCTGTTGGGCCACCAGAGCGGGTCGCGCTCGTTTTTGAGGTATCCCGCCCGCTTCAGTACAGTGAGCAGTTCAGCACTGTTGGTTATGGACATCTCTACTCTTTAGATAGTCTTGCAGAATTTTAGCATGGTCGAAGACAAGCTCGTCAAATGCAATTTCATTTAGCCGATAGACATGCGCCTCCTTGGCATCGTCACCGCCTCTGGGAGTGCCCTCGGTACGGGCGACATAGACAGCACTGGCCGTATGAAAACGCGGGTCACGTTTCGGGTCGGAGTAGACACCGAGCAGACGGACGATCTGTACATCGAGATCGGTCTCCTCCTTCATCTCACGCACCAGCGCATCCTCCACACGCTCACCCACATCGACGAACCCTCCGGGCAGTGCCAAACCGACAGGCGGATTTTTCCGCTTGATGAGTACGATGCCAAGAAAGGTGTCACCATCGTATACTTCAATAATACCGTCGGTAGTCAGGTAGGGTGTTTTGGGTTCGAACGGATAGGTATACTCTGACACTTGCTCTCCTTTGTTTCAGGCCTGAAGCAGATGCCCTGCCTCTTTGAAGAGGTAGGTCGTCGCAAGCGGCGCGAAGAAGGCTTTTGCCGCTTCGGCATCGATGATCTTGTCCTTGGCTCCCAGAAAGACTTCAATGACCGTACCTCTTTGCTGCAGCGCGTTAAGCTTCTCCTCCTCCCACCGGTATGTCAGTAGCGCTTCAAGCTCTTCTTTGCTGCCTGTCTGTAGATATGCCTTCAGATCGATACCTGAAGGGTAGGCGACATTTTTAAGAAACTGTGCCACATAGGCATCATGTCCGGCATCGAAATAGCGCAGCTGTGCACGGATGAAAGCGGGTTTCTGGTTCTGGAAAAAGGCCGGAGAGAAGAGAAGCAGTCTGTCGATGCGCTTTTGGCTCTGCAGGGCATTTTCGAACGCCAGCTGCGCACCGTAGCTGAAGCCTGCAATGGCATAGTCGCTCTCTATCAGCCATGGGGTAAAAAAGCGCTCCTCGCCACGGAGGGAGAATCCGTTAAAATATCTCAAGGAGGATTTTCCTGCACGCTTCGTGGGTGATGTTCTCATGTGTAAGCAGATAATCGGAGACCTGTGCAAGTGCTCCGTCAAGGCGCTTGAGCAGTGCTTTGAGTTCGGAAACGGACTCTTTCATCAGTACCTCCTCTTCGACATTGGAGACAACGAAGTTCTCACTCATCGCATACTCGTAGATAACCTTGCGTATCAGCTCTTTTGCATGGAGTATGTCTTCGCTGGCATTGGTAAACTGCTCGTTGTAGTGCATCTGTGTCGCAACGCTTCCGGCAAGGTAAACCTTGATGCGGTTGAGCAGGGTCGAGCGCGACAATATCTCATGCTCCTGCATGATCAGCCGTGTGTTGACGATACCTATCTTCTCGAACTCCACATCCAGCCATGTTGCTACGACAGCCTTGGCTCCCTGGTAGAACGCCTGGATCTTGCGCTCCTCTTCGGTAAAGCTCATGATCTTGCGCTTGCCAAGCAGCACTTTTTCCTTGACCGCTTCGAAGTCGGAGGTCTCCACGACACTTCGTCCCTCACGCATCGCATGGATGGCCGCTTCGTTGGTGAGCGTATCGAGTGCAGCGGAGTTGAAGCCTACCGTCATGCGTGCGATGGCGTCAATATCCACATTATGGGGCTTGTGTGCAAGATAGAGCTCCAGTGTCTTCCTGCGGTCCTCAAGGTCTGGCAGGGAGATATGGATGCGGCGGTCGAAACGTCCTGCACGCAGCAGCGCTTCATCGAGCACGTCGATCTTGTTCGTCGCACCGATGACAATAACACCCGAACTCTCCTCGAAGCCGTCCATCTCTGTAAGCAGCTGGTTGAGTGTTGCTTCCCGCTCATCGTTTCTGAACTCTCCCCTGCTCTTGCCTACCGCATCAATCTCGTCAATGAAGATGATGCTTGGCGCATGCTGCTTCGCCTTCTGAAAGAGTTCGCTTACACGCTTGGCGCCCATGCCCACATAGATATGCACGAACGATGCGCCGCTTTGGTAGAAGAAGGGAACACCCGCCTCACCGGCAACCGCCTTGGAGATAAGCGTCTTACCCACCCCCGGAGGCCCCACCAGCAAAACCCCTTTTGGCAGACGGATATCGAGCTCTCGGTACTTCTGCGGTTCACGCAGGAAGTCAATGATCTCCTCGAGCTCTTCTTTGACATCTTTAATGCCGGCAACATCCTTGAAGGTCACGGTCGATGTGATGGGGCGGATGGGGCTGTCGTTCGCCTTGCTTCCCTCCTGCACCGCTTCGATGCGCTCGAGCTGCTGCTGTCTGCTTTTGTCCATGAAACGGAAGAGATAGGCGAAGGCACCAAGGAGCAACAGCAGTGTCAGAATGTTATAGATCTCTTCGTTGGAGCCCTTGACCTCTACGGGGTATTTGCTGAAAAAGGCGTTTTTGTTGATGGCATCTTTATAGACTTTGTAGACACCCGATGGTGTGACCAGACGGACATAGTCACCGTCAATCACCAGCTTTTCGATCACATCTTTTTTATAGAGTGCATTGGCCTGCTTGTGGGTAATAAGTGTCGCACCGTCACGCAGCAGAGCAAAGCTTACCAGCAGCAGCAATACAGCCAGCAGGCCGATAATGATCTTTAGGTTCTTTTGAACCAGAAGTTTTCTCTTAAAGCGTCGCACGGTTGCCATCCGGTCCCACCTCCACATCGTTTAAAAGCACCCAGTTGCTTGAAAGCTCCTCTTCGCTTGCCACCTCCACACGGTTGAAGTACTGGTCAAAACCGCTGAAGATACCCTCTTTGCCAGTTTCAAGCAGCACTTCAAGGTTAGTATTGTGTGAACGCCTGAAAGCATAGTTCTTCGCCTTTATCAATGCTGTCAGTTCACGGTGGTGCTCTTTTGCTATGTTGCCGCGTACTTCGGGCTTCATCGTTGCTGAAGCGGTATTGTCACGCTTGGAGTAGGAGAAGGCATGAATGTGGGTAAGCGGCAGCTCTTTTACACGCGCTATGGCCTCCTGCCACTCCTTCTCACCCTCACCCGGGTGCCCCACAATGAAGTCCGTCCCCAGTGCGTAGCCGCGGCTTGCAATGCTGTTAAAGAGTTCGATATCACTCTCGAAACGGTTACGGCGGTTCATCAGCTCCAGCATTCTGTCGCTGGTGTGCTGCAATGCGATGTGCAAATGTCTGGCCATCCATGGCTCATTCAGCAGTTCCATGAACTCCTCGTCTATCTGGATGGGCTCCAGGCTGCCGATTCGGATGCGACGCACGCCGCGTATTAGGCTCATCTTCTTCAGCAGTTTCGCCATGCTCGTACCGTGGTCCTTGCCGTAACTTCCAACATTGGTGCCTGTGAGGATAAACTCCCCAAAACCGTTGGCGGCAAGTTTGCGTATCTGCTCTAAAATGGTCTCCTCTCTATGTGAGCGCGCATTACCTCTTACTGAAGGGATGATGCAGTACGAACAGCGGAAGTCACACCCCTCCTGTATCTTGATGAAGGCCCTGCTCTTACCCACGAACTCCTCGACGATTGTCGAATCGATATGCTCGAGGTCGCCTATCTCGTAGAAACGCGTCTCTTTTTTGAGTATCTCGTTGATGTTCTCTTTTTCGGAGTGACCCATGACACCGAAAACCTTGTTGTCCTCAAAAAGCGCTTCACCCTTGGAGTGGGAGCCGCAGCCTGCCAAAATCACTTTGGCGTTTGGATTCTTGCGCCTCATCGAAGCGATGTAGTTTCGCACCGAAGAGTCCGCACCGTTGGTGACGGTACAGGAGTTTACGACAATGATGTCCGAACTGTTCTCATCCTGGCTTAGTTCGAACTCCTTGAGTTTGGACATCATCACCTGTGTATCGAACTGGTTGGTACGGCAGCCGAAGGTTTTGAAAAAGACCTTTTTCATGCCTGCTCCCCGTCAAAGAGTGTCGGCTGCGGTGCAGCCGGTTTGCGTACATCCTTGTCGATGTAGATGGACTGTGTTGGGTATGCAAGGCGGATATCCTCTTCGGCCTGAATGCGCTCTATGATCTCCATAGAGATGGTACTTCGAAGCGTCAGAGTCGCATAGGCGTTGGTGTGATACCATGCGGAGATCTTGATGCCGTAGGGTTCGATGAAGCTGTAGATACGCGGCTCAACATTGGTGTTCTTCATACTGTACTGGCTGCGCAGCTTGTTGAGCTGCTTACGGGTGATGTCGGTGTAGCCTTTTGAGTACTTTTTTGTCACCTCTTTTGCGATGGTGCTTGCCTTGCTTGCGTTGGAGTCAAAAGTGATCGTAAAGTCGATGCCGTCCCAGACCGTCTTTAGCCCCGCATGCGAATAGTTGGCAATCATATCGGTAAAGACGTAGTTGTTGGGCACGAAGATGATACGCCCCGCTCTGCGGTTGTGCATGTAGGTAGTCAACGTGATGTCCTCCTGGATGGTCATACGCAACAGCGAAATGTCCACCACGTCACCGACGTACTCCATGCCGTTACGTACGAACTTTACACGGTCACCCACATGAATGGCACCGCCGATGATGATGACGAACCACCCAAGAATAGACATGAACCAGTCCTTCATCGCGATCGCGATACCAGCTGAGGCAAATCCGAGAATGGTGACAAGATAGCTGACATTCTCGATGTAGGCAAAGAGCAGTATCAGCACCATCAGTGTAATGAAAGTGAAGTTGAGCGCCTTGTTGATCGTATAGAAACGCTCGTTATCCGACATGTAGCGGCGCACCAGGTATTTGATGAAGAAGATGATAATCAGGAATACCAGAATGATGATACCGATCGTCGTCGCCTTCTCCACCTCTTTTTTGATATCGGCACGAAGATTGAGCATGATCTCATCGAGTTTTTTGGTATAGACATTTTGTGTTGTCTTGAATATCTCCACTACTGGAGTAAAGGTGTTGATCTGATCGATCGTCTCCTGCAGTTCCTTTTGATACTCCATTCGGTCCGGCTTCTCTTCGATAAGAGCATGTATGATACGCTCTTTCTCCTTGAGCTCCTGCATAACCTGCTGAATGGAGTTGTAACGGTCATTGTACTCCTTGGCATCGTTTTTCAGTTTCTCGATGAAAGAGAGGGCGGAAATGATCGCGAGAGGATTCTGAACAGTAGGGATTTCACCTACTAGAGGCGGGGTAAGGAACTTTTTGAAAGGATCCTTCTCATACTCTTTGAGCAGCTGCAGTTTTCCCAGCAGAATCTTCTTTTTGCTCCGAAGCTCTTTGAGGATCTCCCGCTGCTGCTTGTTGAGCAGTCGTTTTTTGGAGAGCTTTTCCAGTTCATCTATCTTTCTGTCCAGCACCTCTTCCTGCTTTTTGAGCTCTTTGTAGACATGGTAGTTACTGTAGATCTTCGACCAGATATTGTTCTCTTTGAGCTGTACATCCAGATTCTTCTTCTCCTCTATCAGTCGAGAAAGCGTCTCAGTATGCTTGCCGGACCCTTGGGCTGAAGCCTCTGTTGCCATGACAGGCACCTTTTCACCGGCACGGTTCTCTCCTGTGGCAAATGCCGGCATCAGGCTCACACCGACAAGCAAAAGCAGTATGCGCAGGAGACGGAAGGTCATCGTTTTGCTCCAAACTGTGAGAGTACGCGTTTGACCACTCTTTCGTCAAGGTCCTTGACAATCTTGTGGTTTCCTATGCCTTCAGGGAGGATGAATTTAATACTGTCGTTAGCACTCTTCTTGTCGAGGAAAAAGTGCTCGTAGAAATCATCGATATCCTCAATCAGATAATCGGTAGGAAGCGCGTACTTTTCAAGCAGCTTCTTCACTTCCTCAGCCTCTGCTGGCTGCATCAGGCCAAGCTCGACCGCCAGTGCGTTTGCCATGACCATCCCGATAGCAACCGCTTCACCATGTAGATAGGTGGTATAGTTCGTTTCGTTCTCCACGACATGACCGAAGGTGTGGCCGTAGTTGAGTACGGCACGGATACCTGCTTCCTTCTCATCCTGGTTGACGACCCACGCTTTGAGCTCCACACTGCGCCTGATCGCCTCTTTGAGCTGCGCTTCATCGCTAAGGTCTGCCGTCTTGAGGAAATCGAAGTATTTTCTGTCGAACATTACCGCCATCTTGACAATCTCGGCCACACCGGCGGCAAACTCCCTTTTGGGAAGTGTGTTCAGGAAAGCGGTATCGATGTAGACCGCTTTTGGCTGGTAGAAGGCACCTATGAGATTCTTGCCGTATTTGTTGTTCACGCCGGTCTTGCCGCCCACGCTCGCATCCACCTGGCTGAGCAGTGTCGTAGGGATCTGGATGAAATCGATACCGCGCTGGTATAGGCTTGCGGTAAAGCCCGTCATGTCCCCGATGACTCCGCCGCCAAAGGCGATGAGCAGTGATTTTCTGTCCAGTTTCTGCTCAAAACACTCATCAAGAATCTGCTCGACAGTCTGTAGCGTCTTGTACTGCTCGCCATCTGGCACGGTTACCACATGCAGCTGTCTGGCCTTGAGTTTTGCCAACAGTGTGTCAAGATGAAATCCTGCCACCGTCGGGTTGGTAACCACCACGACCTTGGTATCGAAAGTGAGTTCTGGAAGTGCATCTATCGTGATATCATACCTGACAGGCTTGGAGGGGAGAAGTTCAATGGGGACGATCATACGTGTCAACCTTGCTCGATGATGTTTTTCTGAGGTGGTTCAAAATATCCTCAAAATAATAATGTGCTTTATTTTATCTTATAAGCACTTAAATCCCGGGATGATCGGCAGATCAGGACTGGTTCTCCTCATCCGATGCATACGGAACGAGCAGTTTGGGATGCTTGTCGCTTGTAAGCAGAAAGTCTTTGATCCGTGTAGAGAGCAGTTTCCAGAGCGTTGTTCCGTGCATATTCCTCTCAAAAGGGGCGATCTGCAGCACATTGTCCATCTGTGCCAGCTCTCTGACCGGATTGGAAATTTTCTGCTCGATCTTTATCTCCATAGAGAAGATATGTGCAAGCGTTTCATAGTGCTCGATGATGATCTTCTTGCTCTCGAACTCCCCTTCAGGGTCGAAATCACACAAAGAGAGTTCCAGTCCCAAAGATTCCGATACATCGAATGCTGTAGAGGAGATCGACTCCATCTTCTGTTCGTTCTCCATCAGGATGACACTTTTTTTGATATTGTAAAGGCGCTGCAATCCGAAGAGGTAGACAACCTTTTTTAGCAGATAGAGCGTCTGCTGCATCGAAGCGGAGAGAAAAGTCTCACGGCTGGCAAGGACCAACCCGACATCGTGTTCCTGAATATCATACTCGATAAGGTGCTCCACACTGCTGTTGTCATAGCAGACTGAGACATTCACTCTTTCACTCTCATATGACTTTATCTTTTCGATCATACCAAAATCGTTGGGATGGAGAATCCGGACAAAGAGTCTTCGGTCATCGAGCTTCCCGAGCATATAGAGGCTCTCCTCAAGATAGAGCGTCATAAGTTCCCTGTCAAAACGCATATCGAGAATCAGATAGAGCTCTTTGCCAAAGGGTTCGGGGAAGAGACCGATACGCTCGTTTATCGTCTTATAAACGCCATCAAGCACAAGCGGCTTGCCGACGATGAGCAGGGTATCGTTCGGAAGGATCGTCGTTGCGTTGGTAGGCAGTATCTGCTTCTCTTTGCGATAGATTGCAGCAATCTTCCATTTGCGCTGTAGGATTGAACCGACATGACGGAAAGCGAAGGTACTGCCGAAGGGAACGAGCACCTCCATAATCTCACCCTTGCCAAGCCCGACGTTCTGTGCGACTACCGGTACGTTTGGCAGGTGGTCGTAGAGATGTGCCGCGATCAGTTCGTCGACATTGAGTACGGTGATGTTTTTGTCGTCACACCCTATCTCCTCATCGTCCCAGGGGTTGACCATGACAATGCGGATCTTGTCATCGACAAGCCGTACGTTCTTCAGGACATATTGCGCGTCTTCATGCGCCTGTATGATCACGAATACCTGCACAAAAGATGTTTCGGACATAATATGCCTGATACGTGCATAGCTGGTGGGGTCTGCCTTGATAAGGGTGATGTTCTTGCCCATCTTCTCTGGTACGGCATCATCGTTGAAGCAGGTGACATAGTAACGGTTCTCAGAAACCCGCTTTCGCCCTATCCACGCGATGAAATGTTTTGCGATGCTGCCATCGGCAAGTATCAGTATATTCTTCATTTATGCCCTAATTCGATATAATCGCGTACTCATACGGAAGGAAATTATAACACAATGCAATTTCAGATAGATAAAACCGACGGCAACGCCAGAGCCTGCACCATCAAAACGGCACACTCCACCATCCAGACTCCTGTCTTCATGCCCGTTGGCACCGTAGGTGCGGTCAAGGCGCTCGATGCAACGGACCTGCAGACCTTTCTCAAGCCCCAGATCATCCTTGCCAACACCTACCATATGTATATACGCCCCGGTGACGATGTCGTTGCCAAAATGGGGAAACTGCACGGCTTTACCAAGTTTCCAAAGAGCTTCCTTACCGACAGCGGCGGTTTTCAGGCATTTTCCCTTTCGGATAATGTCAAGATAGATGAAGGGGGCATTACCTTCCAGAGCCACCTCGACGGCTCCAAGCACTATTTTACCCCTACCAAGGTCATCGACATACAGCACAATCTGGGTTCGGACATTATGATGATCCTGGACGACCTTGTCGCCCTGCCCGCTACACAGGAGCGCATCGCCGCCAGTATCGACAGAACGACGCGGTGGGCAAAAGAGAGCATAGAGTACTTCCGTACAAAACAGAAAGAGGGGATCGGCGTTGACCAGAACATCTTTGCCATCATCCAGGGCGGTACTGACAAGGCCTTTCGTGAAAAGTCCGCTAGAGAACTTTGTGCGCTCGATTTCGACGGCTTTGCTATCGGCGGGCTAAGCGTAGGGGAATCGAATAAGGATATGTACGAGACAGTCGCCTGGACCACCCCTTTCATGCCACAAGAGAAGCCGCGCTACCTGATGGGGGTTGGCACGCCTGAAGACCTGGTCGAGAATGTCTACCGCGGTATCGACATGTTCGACTGTGTCATGCCCACACGCAACGCCAGAAACGGTACCCTCTTTACCTCCTTTGGCAAGGTCAACATCAAAAAGGCATGTTATACCACCGATGTGGAGCCCATCGATCCTGAATGTGACTGCATGGTCTGCCGTACCTATTCACGCGCCTACCTGCGTCATCTCTTCAGAGCCCGCGAGATCACATACTTTCGTCTGGCGACCATCCACAACCTTTACTACTATCTCGATCTGATGAAGCAGATGAGAGAGGCGATTTTGCAGGAGCGTTTCGAAGCGTTCAGAAAAGCCTTTTACAAAAAGCGTGGCACAACAGCTCCCTGAAATGCAACCCAGGTTACATCGCTTCAAACAAAACTACGGTATGATTGCATAAAATTATTTCAAAGGATAGACAATGAGCCACAGACACAAAGCGAAAATAGAAAAAGTATTCGAACACCCCATCTCTACCAATATCGACGTCAAGAAACTGATCTCGGCACTGGAGCACTACGGTGTCAAAGTAGAACTGACAAAGAAACACAAAGCGAAACTCTTCTACAACGAAAGCGAGTTCGTTCTGCCGCTGCCGCATGGCGACCATCTGACAAAAGATGAAGTGGTGATGCTTCGCCACTGGCTCGAAGAGGTAGGCCTTACCCCCGACACTGTCGAATAAGCCTGCTACTTAGCCAATATCCACTCCCTCGCC
>JALWLU010000190.1 GCA_026996325.1 Sulfurovum sp. | reverse complement strand
CGGCATCGACACGGCTGGTCATTCCCATACCTACAGCCACCATAGCAGAGTCTTTGACGTAGACGACACAGTTGGACTTGGTAAGCCCAGCTACCTTCCATGCGATCTCGAGGTCTTTCATCTCCTGTGGTGTCGCCTCTTTTTCGGACTTGAGCTGTGCATTATGCACTTCGTTGTCACAGATACAGTCGGCGTTCTGGAAGACAAAGCCGCCATCGACATGCTTGAAGTCGTACTTGTCGCCTGCCATTACCAATTTTTCGCCGCCCTGAGCGAAGAGTTTGATACGCTTTTTCTTTTCGAACACTTCCAGCGCTTCAGGTGTAAAGTCTGCCGCCATGATCACCTCAAGGAAGATCTCGTTCATCTTCTCAGCCAACGTCTTATCTACCACACCGTTAACTGCTACTACACCACCAAAGGCGGATACCGGGTCACACTTGAGTGCTTCGGTATAGCTCTCAATCAGGGTATCTTTGATGGCAAATCCGCACGGGTTGCCGTGCTTGACGATACAGACGGCATTCTCGTCCCCGAAACTTGAAGCAATCTTGAGTGCACCGTTGACATCAGTCAGGTTGTTGAAGCTCGCTTCACCCTTGAGCTGTTTAAAGTTGTCGCTGAAGAAACCGTCGAACTCATAGAGTGCGCCATCCTGGTGCGGGTTCTCTCCGTAACGTGTCTGGAACGCTTTTTTACCTGTGATGAACTGATACTCCCCAAAACCGTTGTTGAAACGTTGGTTCATGTAGTTGGCGATCATGCTGTCGTAGGCTGCAGTATGTTCAAAGGCTTTGATCATCAGATCGCGTCTGAACTCGAAGCTGTCCTCACCCTTTTCAAGCGCTTCAAGCACAGGGGTATAGTCTGCAGCATCCGTAACGATAAGGACATCGTTGAAGTTTTTCGCTGCAGAGCGTACCATCGTCGGACCACCAATGTCGATGTTTTCGATGATCTCATCAAAATCATCGGTACGTTCGATGGTTGCTTTGAACGGATAGAGGTTGACACAGACAAGATCGATACCCTCAACGCCTAGTTCCTTAGCCTGTGCCACATGTGCCTCATCACCACGCTTGTGCAAAATCCCGCCGTGTACATACGGGTTCAAAGTCTTCACACGTCCTTCAAAACACTCAGGAAACTTCGTCACTTCATCGATCTCGATGACCTTCACACCCGCCTCACTCAGTTTCTTGTAGGTACCGCCTGTTGAGATAATCTCCCATCCAAGCTTCTCCAGCCCCTTGGCAAACTCCACAATCCCGCTCTTGTCACTCACACTCAATAATGCTCTCATCTTCTCTCACTTTTTCATAAACAAATTTTTTGTGTTACTTTTGCACTCTTTGTGCAGGTGCAAAAGCGCCCATATTTGCGAAGCAAGGCGCTGTAGCCACCGTCTGCACAATTGCAAAAGTAACGCTTTTGGCTCCACCTTTTTTAAAAAGGTGGAAAAGAAACGTTAAACCGACAACAGCAGTTCAACATCAAGATTCCCGGTCAAGCCAGGAATGACGAAAAACCTACAGATCCTGTTCAATGGTTCTCGCAAAGGTATTGAAGTAAATATCCTTAACGCGATCCAACGGCATCACCACCTCATTGACCTTCACATCCTTGCCACCGACATTCCCAATCACCTGGGCTTTGAGACCAAGCTCATTCGCCATCGCCATCACCGCATCGAGATCTTCGATGCTGCCTACTTCAAGCAGTGCACGGCTTTGTGACTCGTCAAAGATATCTCTGCTATTCTCCAGTTCGAAATCGGCAAAGACACCCTTATCACCCACTGCCGCCATCTTGCTAAGCGCAATGGCGACACCGCCGAGGTTGACATCTTTGGCGCTAAGCAGCAGCCCTTTTTTGTTCGCTTCGATGACCAGTTCCCAGAGTGCAAGCTCCTTTTCGTAGTCAAAGCTTGGCAGTTTGCCTGCCGTCTCGCCGTAGAGCTCCTTGATATAGAGCGATCCGCCAAACTCCCCTTTGGTCTCACCCACAAGGATGATGTGCGATCCCTCTTTCTGGAACGAAGAAGGCAGTACCTTGTTCTCATCGTCGTTGAGTCCTACCATCGCAATGGCGGGTGTCGGGAAAACAGAGACACCGTTGGTCTCGTTGTAGAGTGATACGTTTCCGGAGACTACCGGAGTGTTCAGCGCGCTGCACGCCTCTTTGATCCCCTCACACCCCTGGGCGAACTGCCACATCACTTCAGGGTTTTCAGGGTTTCCGTAATTCAGACAGTCGGTAATCGAAAGCGGTCTCGCAC
>JALWLU010000189.1 GCA_026996325.1 Sulfurovum sp. | reverse complement strand
CGGTCTGGTCGATGGACGTGTACTCGGCTTCTGCACCGGACGTGTGGATGGTCTTGTCGAAGGTCTCTTACCCGGTTTACTCACAGGACGTGAACGCACTGGCACTCGAAAAGCAGCTTGCAACACGATACAGCTACATCAGCACGATGGTCAAAGAGTACAAAATTACCTACGACATGACCAAATCCAACTATGAGATCGGTCAGGGGACCTACATCGATGTACTGACCGTACAGGCAAAATGGATCAGTGCACAGATTCTCAAGCTTCAGGTCCACAAAGATCGTCTGGTCAACCGTATCAACCTCCACCTCGCACTTGGCGGCAGCTTCGACAGACCCAAAAGCGAACCCGCACCCAAAGGCAGATAGCGATGCATGAACATCTCGTCTTTCTGGGGATCAGCCTTGTCATTCTCGGCTACGGTCTCTTCTCCAAGGTGCTTGCAAAATACAACATCTCAGGCCCCATGATCTTTACGATTGTCGGGGTGCTCATCTCTCCCTTGGCCTTTGGTAATGAACAGATCCATGCCAATGCCCAGTCGGTACAGATATTGGCGGAGATCACGCTGATCATCGTACTCTTCAGCGATGCTGCAGCACTCAACCTGCAGCAGCTCAAAGCCCATTGGCGTCTTCCCGTGCGGCTGCTCTTTGTCGCACTGCCGATAACTATTGTACTTGCCACCCTTACGGCTATGTGGTTCTACCCCAATGAACCGACCCTCTACGCGCTCCTGCTGGCGCTCATCCTTGCGCCTACCGATGCCGCGCTCGGAAAGATCGTCGTCAGTGACGAGCGTATCCCCTCTACGGTGCGAAACACCATCAATGTCGAAAGCGGCCTCAATGACGGCATCGTCTTCCCCGTACTGCTTACGGTCCTTGCGATGATCGCCTCCAACAGCACCACGGCAGAGAGCGGCTGGATGGCATACATTGCCCAGCAAATCGCTATCGGTGCCATTGCAGGAGCCTTTGTGGGATGGGCAGGAGCAATAGTGATGATGAAAGCTGTCAAAAAAGGGTGGATGGTACATCAGTACAGCAACCTCGCCCCCATTGCGCTGGCCATTCTCTCCTTCTACTTCTTGGAGCACTTTGGCGGCAACGGCTACATCGCCGCATTCTTCTCCGGACTCTTTTTGGGCAATACCAGCGAAGTGCTGCGCGAACATGTGGAGAGTTTTGCAGAGAGCAAGGGAGAGCTCTTCATTATGGTCTCATTTCTCATCTTCGGTATGATATTCGTTCCCACCTCGCTGCCCTACTGAGACTTCAAAGCTTTCGCCTTTGCGCTACTGAGCCTGACGGTGCTGCGTATGGTACCTGTCGTGCTGAGTTTCGGTTTCTTCAAGATCGACTTCGCAACCCGCCTCTTCTACGGCTGGTTCGGCCCAAGAGGCATCGCCTCCATTCTCTATATCCTAATAGCGGTACATCAGCTTGGCGGTGTAGAGGGACATGAGACCATCTTTTCCGTTGCTTCACTGACGATCGTACTGAGTATCTTCCTGCACGGCTTCAGTGCACAGCCGCTGGCAATTTTGTATGCAAAGAGTCATCCGGCAGAAAAGTCTTAGAAACGTATTCCAAGCGGTTAGATCTCCAACTTTTTCAAACACTCCCGATTGCACCACTCAGTTTCTCACTGAAGTGGTCCATCTTGAACCGTGTTCCGGTCAAATGTTCAAAACGGAACTTCGCACGCAGAAAGGCAAAGCGTGACTCGTTCTTGTAAATCTTGAAGAGCTGGCGGATCATATTCTTTCGGTGGAAATCCTCAAAGTGTGCCCGTCTTCGTTCAGACATCGGGCGGCTCTCTTTTTCCTCCTGACACTCCGAAAGGCTTTCACACCTCTCAACCACCAGAAACCTGTAGGCTGCCAGTTCATAGTAGAAAAGATCACTGGTCTTTATCTTGTCGTAGGCAGAAAAACGAATGATCTGACGCAATGCATCAAGCGGTAAGATGAGTCCGTGCCACACTAGAGTCGTGTAGAACTTCACGACATAACTAATGTTTTTGATCTTGTTGTGCTCCAGGAGCGTTTCGAAGTGTTCGACAAGTTCGGGGGTAATATAGCGTTCTCTGAAACGTGCCACCTCCTTTACAATGCGCGCGTGCTCCTTGGGAGGTTCGTTGACCAGCAGTTCCCATTCACGCGCCAGTACATCGGTACGGTGTACCATCTTCAAGAATGCCGCATCATCGGCCTTGATCTCACTTAGCTCCTCGGGCGTAAGCTCGTTGAGTTGTTCGAGGACGTCTTTGAAGAGTGCAA
>JALWLU010000188.1 GCA_026996325.1 Sulfurovum sp. | reverse complement strand
CATTCAAACTTTAATATCCTATACCTAAGTTGTTTAAAATAAAGGCATAGAGATATGCCGAAAAGATGTAATAGGCTTCTGTGCCTTTATATCCAATATGTCCTGTGTAAGGTTCCGTTTTTAAGTACAATTTGTTGTTATCTGTTTTTAAAGCCCGTAACTTTGCCACTGATTTCAGACTTTGCCAATATTCTACCCTGTTATCGTTTAAGCCAATATAGTAAAGCATATTCGGATAATTCTGTTTTTTTATATTTTGATAGGGTGAATACGATTTTATATAATTATAAATTTCAGGATCAGCGGGATTGCCAAATTCAGCATAGTCTTCTTTATTGAATTTTGCAGTTGAATCTGTAATGGAACCTAATACATCAACAAAAGGACTTATTAATATTATTGAATTAAATAAATCAGGTTTTTGATTAGCAACTACCCCCATTACCAAACCTCCGGCACTACCGCCTGCAGCTATGATTTTTCCTTTTGAAGTATATTTATTTTTGATTAAATATTCGGCTGCTGCAATAAAATCGTTAAAAGTATTTTGCTTTTTCATTTGCATGGCATCCACGTGCCATTTTTCGCCTAATTCACTGCCACCACGTACGTGAACCGTAGCATAGATTATACCCCTGTCAAGTAGCGATAATATTTCCGGCATAAATTCAGGGAATGTAGAACTGCTGCCATAACTTCCATACGCATATAAATATAATGATGCTTTCCCGTTAATCTTTGCTTGTTTTTTATTATAAACTAACGAAACAGGAATCGATGTCCCATCTTTAGAACTTGCCCAAAGCAGTTTTGTTTTATAATTATCTTGTTTAAAATTAAATTTATTTTGTTCGATAATTTTTTGCTTACCGGATTTGATATCATACTCAAAAATAGTATTTGGGGTAATTAATGAACTGTATATATAACGTATTTTATTATTGTCTTGCGCAATTTTATCATTAACAAAATTTATTTTGTTTGGAACTTTCTCAAAATCAACTTTTTTAATAAAGAGACCATTTTTTGAATAAATATTAAAAGTAAATACCATATTGTTAATCTCTTTAACGGCGATATAGTCAGGTAATATCAGAAGCTGACGCATGTTTTCATTTTGCTGTTTCAACAGTACCTTCCAATGCTTTTTCTCGGGCGTTTTCATTGTTGAGTAATACACTATTGAAGTACCGTTTTCATGTGATAAACTGTATAATGTATCATTATACACCTGAACATAATTTATATGTCCGTTTTTTGAATTTATAATTTTTTTCAACTTATTATTTTCTGCATTTAAATCAAGAATATATGCATCTCCATAATGAAAATCATCTTCTGAATAGAGTATCAGCCATCTTTTTTGATACAAAGAAAGAACAATTCGTTTCAGTTCGTTTTTTTCATAATAAATAACTTTATCGTTATCAGGGTTTGAGCCAATTTTATGATACAATAATCTGTTTACCTTATTTGTAGAATTCCATGTAGTATATAAAAAAGCATTTTGATTATTTTTCCAGAAAACATTTGCTACATTTTCTATCTTTGCCACTATCTTATCAGCTTCAATGTCTTTTACTATAAGCGAATTTTCATAACCCATACCATAACTTTCGGTATAAGCTATCCATTTGTTATCAGGGGACGGATAGATATTATCAACTGAATAATTATTATTCCCCATGGATAGTTTATTAATATCCAATATAAGTTCTTCTTTTAATGTTTTAATATTTTTACGGTAAATATTTTCTGAATGTTTGCCGGATTCTTTTTTAAAGAAATAAATATAGTCTCCGGATTTGAGTATTGCTTTATCTATGGCTGTGTCTTTTATTTCCCTGTCAAGCATTTCGTAATAAAGGCTTCTTCTTAACTGTTTTAAAGGAAGCATTCCGTTTTCAGTAAATTTATTTTCAGCTTCAACATATTTAAAAACATCCGGATTTTTAATATTTTGCATCCAAAAATAATCATCTTCTAATTTTGTAAAGGGATTAATTACCGGTACTTTTTTTGCAACAGGTGCTTTCAAACTATCATTTTTTATAAATTGTGTAGCATACTGTTCTTCCAAACTCTGATACAGTTGCAACTGCCGCATAATACTATCCTGCAAAGGCGTAGTTTTAACAATATTGTAGTGTTCCCAAAAAAAAGGATTGTAATCAAGGTCTTGTTCGTAAAGTATGCTGTAAAAAGAATTGGCAAAATTATCTTTGTTGTTGAACTTATTGATATTTTGTGTTTTATAATTATTAATCAGAAGTTTCTTATTGATTTTAT
>JALWLU010000187.1 GCA_026996325.1 Sulfurovum sp. | reverse complement strand
TGCATAAAAAAGCACTGTCAGACCCGTGGCTTTCCGTCACCGCCTCACGGCAGTTTTGGCCTTCAAACGCCAAATTATAAAAATCCAAATATTAAACAAATTTTAATATATAAGTAAATCTGTCTATTTTGTGATAATATGAATTTAAGCATGTTACATTTGGCTACATATTTCGACAATTTCTCAGCACGTAAACCTTAATCTTTCTCACTCCCCTCAACACTAAACACTAAACGCTCATCACTCACTATTTTTTGCCAAAATTTTATGCTAAAATAGAGCTATCAGAAAAAAGATGATGGATTTTGCTCAAGTCAAAAGATGCAATGTGCAAGAAGCGAGAAGATGAGACTTTCCAATGATGAGATCGATGTACTCAAAAACAAGCTTTATTCTCTTTCAGAGAAGGCAAAGTTCTATCTCTTCGGAAGCCGTATGGACGACACCAAAAAGGGCGGCGATATCGATCTTCTCATTATAGACGATACTCTTACAAAAAAAGACCTCAGAGTGTTAAGGGTTGAGTTTTTCAAGCATTTTGGCGAGCAGAAGCTTGATATCGTACTTGACAACGGAGAACTCAAAACCCCCTTCGTAAAACATATTTTTCAAAAGGCGGTCCTGCTGTGATGAGAGAAAAACTGCTTTTAGACAGACAACTCCTTGAGAAACAACCGCCGAACAGCTTATTAAAATCATCCAGACGACATTACGATATATGGACGACATAAAATAATCATCCCTCAACACTTAATACGCTTTTCGTTATAATACACCCAATAACTTTATAACCGAGGCATTTCAACCAATGTATCTATTCAATCCTCAATCTTCAATCTTCAATCTTCAATCTGATCGTCTACACACCTCAAAGGAAAACAGATGATCAAAAAGTGTCTCTTCCCCGCAGCAGGCTACGGCACCCGCTTTCTTCCGGCCACCAAAGCAACTCCCAAAGAGATGCTACCGGTACTGACCAAACCGCTCATCCAGTACGGTGTCGAAGAGGCACTGGAAGCGGGCATCACCACGATGGCCATCGTTACCGGACGGGGCAAACGCGCCATCGAGGACCACTTCGATATCAGCTATGAACTAGAGCATCAGATCAGAGGCTCCTCCAAAGAGCCACTGTTGAATGAAATCCGCGATCTGATCACAAAGTGTACCTTCTCTTATACCAGACAACTGGAGATGAAGGGCCTGGGGCATGCTATCCTCACCGGCGAAACACTCATAGGCAACGAACCCTTTGCTGTCATCCTGGCTGACGACCTATGCACTCCATCCGTCATTCCGGACCCCGGTCCGGAATCAACACCCACCACCAATGACCATACCACTTCATCATCCATCCTCAATCCTCAATCCTCAATCTCCCAAAAGGGGATTCTCTCTCAGATGATCGAAGTCTATGAAAAATACCAATGCTCTGTCATCGCCATCGAAGAGGTACCGATGAGCCAGACCCACAAGTACGGTGTCATCGCCGGCAACCTCGTCGACAACACCGACGACACCTACCGTGTCACGGACATGGTAGAGAAGCCTGACCCCAAAGATGCGCCTACCAATATGGCCATCATCGGCCGCTATCTTCTCACACCGGATATCTTCGACATTCTTCGCAACACCAAACCCGGCAAAGGCGGAGAGATACAGATTACCGACGCCCTGCTCGAGCAGGCAAAGAACGGCAAGGTCATCGCCTACAAATTCAAAGGCAAGCGGTTCGACTGCGGATCCGTTGACGGGTTTGTTGAAGCGACAAATTATTTTTACAATAAATCAAAGGGATGAAGATGAATCACAAGATTGCCGTTATCGGCCTCGGATATGTAGGTCTTCCTTTAGCACATGCATTCAGCAAAAAGTACAAAGTGGTCGGTTTCGACATCGCACAGTGGCGTATTGATGAGCTTAGAAGCGGACACGACCGTACTCTGGAGCTTAGTGACGAACAGGTCAACGAAGCTATTGACAACGGCATGGAGTTCACCAATCAACTCGAAGATATTGCCGACTGCAACATCTACATCGTAACCGTACCCACCCCTATCGATGAGCATAAACGTCCGGACCTGACACCGCTCATCAAAGCAAGTGAATCCATTGGAAAAGTACTGAAAAAGGGTGACATCGTCATCTATGAGTCAACAGTCTATCCCGGTGCAACCGAAGAGGACTGTGTTCCTATCCTTGAAAAATTCTCCGGACTGAAATTCAATGAAGATTTCTTCTGTGGCTACTCTCCGGAACGCATCAATCCAGGCGACAAAGAGCATACTGTCACGAAAATCCTAAAAGTGACTTCAGGCTCAACACCCAAGATAGGCAAGATCGTCGATGAGCTTTATGCTTCCGTAATCACTGCCGGTACCCATCTGGCACCTACCATCAAAGTAGCTGAAGCGGCAAAAGTCATCGAGAACTCTCAGCGTGACATTAACATTGCTTTTGTCAATGAACTGGCCATCATCTTCAACAAGCTCGGCATCGATACACAGGCAGTACTTGAAGCTGCCGGAACCAAGTGGAATTTCCTGCCGTTCCGTCCAGGGCTTGTCGGCGGTCACTGTATCGGCGTAGACCCGTACTACCTGACACACAAAGCACAGGAGGTAGGCTACAATCCAGAGATCATCCTTGCCGGTCGTCGACTAAATGATAATATGGGCATGTACGTCGCAAACCAGGTACTTAAACTCCTTATCCAGAAAGAGCACAAGATTGCAGGTGCAAAAGTGCTTGTACTTGGCATCACATTCAAAGAGAACTGTCCTGACATCAGAAATTCAAGGGTCATCGATGTCATCCGTGAACTCAAGGAGTTTGGAACGGATGTTGTCGTGTATGACCCCTGGGCTGATCCCGAAGAGGTCAAAAGGGAATATGGCCTGGACCTTCTCTCTTCTCCAGAGGGAAAATTCGATGCAATCGTCTTAGCCGTGGCACACGACAAGTTTGACGAACTTGATATTGAAGCCCTGAAAAACGGCGACAACACTGTCGTTTATGACATTAAATCAAAGCTGAAAGAGAGTGACGGGAAGCTTTAAAGCTTTGCTCTGTGATTGGTAATTTGTGAAGGGTGATTGGAAAAGTAAAATGAAAACTCATATGGATTTGGATGTTTGGAAAAAATCTATGAATTTTGTTGAAAATATTGATAAGATTAGTAGTCAATTTCCTAAAGAAGAGATGTATGGTTTAACATCACAAATTAGAAGGGCTGCTGTTTCTGTACTGAGTAATATTGCAGAGGGTGCTTCCAGACAAGGGGATAAAGAGTTTATACAATTTTTGTATATTTCTCTTGGATCACTTTCAGAAGTTGAAACACAGATAATGCTAGCAAAGAGACTAAACTTTGTCAATAATATAGATATAATTTTAAAAGAAATTACAACAATCAAAAAGATGTTAAATGGGTTAATTACACATATGAAAAGTAGGATAAAATGAATCAAGAACAAATCACGAATCACGAATCACAAATCACAACTTTTGAAGCTCTCAAAGAGCAGCTCAAAAGCCAACAACAAACATGGCTGATAACCGGAAACGCGGGTTTCATCGGTTCCAACCTCACAGAGTTTCTACTGAACCATAATCAGAACGTGGTCGGCCTGGACAACTTCTCTACGGGGTATCAGCATAACATCGATGATGTACTTTCTCAAGTAGGTGAAGAGAATGCAAAGCACTTTACTTTCATAGAGGGTGATATTGCCGATATGGAGACGTGCCAAAAAGCGTGCGAAGGAGTGGACATCGTCCTGCATCAGGCAGCACTTGGTTCCGTACCCCGTTCCATTGATGACCCTGTCACCTCCAACCGCTCCAATGTTACCGGTTTTCTCAACATGATCACTGCAGCCAAAGACGCAGGCATCAAACGGTTTGTCTATGCCAGTTCCAGCTCTGTTTACGGTGACTCCAAAGAGCTGCCTAAGGTTGAAGCACGTACAGGTAATGTGCTTTCGCCCTATGCTGCCATGAAAGCCACCAATGAACTCTACGGCTCTGTCTTTCACAAAGTCTACGGCATGGAGACGCTGGGACTGCGCTATTTCAATGTCTTTGGAAGAAGACAGGACCCTAACGGTGCCTATGCGGCAGTCATTCCAAAATGGGTAGCTTCCATGCTCAAGGGCGAAGATGTTTTCATCAACGGAGATGGCGAAACAAGCCGCGACTTCACCTACATCGACAATGTCATCCAGATGAATGTCCTTGCAGGCCTGACAGACAACCCCGAAGCATTCGGGGAAGCATTTAATGTTGCGGTAGGTGGCAGAAACACGCTCAACGAACTCTACAAGCTCATCCAAGATAAGTTAAACAAGTCACTAATTACCAATCACCAATCACCAATCACCAAATCTCCGATTTATCGAGATTTCCGCCCCGGTGACATCCGCCACTCCAATGCCGATATCACGAAAGCCAAAACAATTGTCGGGTATGAACCCACACATGATATCTATCAAGGGATGGAAGAGGCGATTGAATGGTATATTAAAAATATTGGAGAGAGAGTAGCAAAATGAAAGGTATAATTTTAGCAGGGGGAAGCGGTACACGCCTTTATCCTGTTACCAAGGGGGTGAGCAAACAACTGCTTCCTGTCTATGACAAACCTATGATCTATTACCCTCTTTCAGTTTTGATGCTGGCCGGTATCAAAGAAATATTGATCATTTCAACGCCTCATGACCTGCCAAGGTTCAAAGAGATATTGGGAAACGGCCATGAGTTGGGCATCTCTTTCTCATATGTTGCACAACCCTCCCCGGATGGCCTGGCACAAGCATTTATTTTGGGTGAAACATTTATCGGAGATGACAATGTATGCCTGATCCTCGGCGACAATATCTATTACGGACAGCGGTTTTCACCTATTTTGAAAAATGCAGCAGCCCGAAAAGAGGGGGCAACCGTTTTCGGTTATCAAGTCAAAGACCCTGAACGCTTTGGCGTCGTTGCATTCGATGAAAACAAAAAAGCAGTAAGCATAGAAGAGAAGCCTTCCAAACCAAAATCCAACTTTGCTGTCACAGGGCTCTATTTTTACGATAACGATGTCATTGAAATTGCCAAAAACATCAAACCTTCCCATAGAGGTGAACTGGAAATCACTTCTGTCAACGAGGAGTACCTGAAAAGAGGAAAGTTACGTGTTGAACTTTTGGGAAGAGGGTTTGCCTGGCTCGACACGGGAACACATGACTCATTGATGGAAGCATCTCTCTTTGTCCAAACAGTGGAGCACAGACAGGGCTATAAAATTGCCTGCATCGAAGAGATAGCCTACAGGAACGGATGGATCTCCAAATCACAACTGATCAACCTTGCAGAACCGCTTAAAAAAACCAGCTATGGCCAATACTTGCTTGAAATAGCTGAAGAAGAGATATAACGATGTTCAACAATGCCAACAAAACCATTCTGGTAACAGGGTGTGCAGGATTCATAGGCAGCAACTTTGTACCGTACTTTTTGGAAAAATACGAAAACTACAACATTGTCAATCTCGATCTTCTCACCTATGCCGGCAACCTTGAAAACCTCAAAGAGGTAGAGAATCATCCAAGATACAAGTTCATCAAAGGAGATATCTGCAACAGAGAGCTTGTAGAGTTTATCTTCAGTGAGTACGACATCCATGGTGTTATCCACTTTGCGGCCGAGTCTCATGTAGACAACTCCATCAAAAACCCGGGTGTCTTCGTAGAGACAAATGTCAACGGTACATTTACCCTTCTGGATGTAGCATACAAACACTGGATGGAAGGACCATTCAAGTACAAAGATAGGTATTTGAAGGGAATTAAAGAAGAAAGAGAAGCTACACACAATAACTCTTCACTCTTCACTCTTCACTCTTCACCTGAAAACGTGGTACCACGTTTTCACCACATCTCTACCGATGAAGTCTACGGTACCCTCAGTGACGATCCAGACGATCTCTTTACCGAAAAGACACCTTATGCGCCCAACTCGCCTTACTCCGCTTCCAAAGCCTCCAGCGATATGATCGTACGCAGCTACGTAGAGACCTACGGTATGAACTGTGTCATTACCAACTGTTCCAACAATTACGGTCCCAAACAGCACGATGAAAAGCTTATTCCTACCATCATTCGAAAAGCCCTGGCAGGTGAACCCATTCCCATCTACGGTGACGGAAAGAATATCCGTGACTGGCTCTATGTGCTTGACCACTGCAAAGGCATCGACCTTGTCTATCACACCGGTAAAAAAGGTGAAGTCTACAACATCGGCGGCCGCAACGAACGTACCAATTTGCAAATCGTAGATACTATTTGTAAAATCCTGGATAAGAAAGTGCCGCCAGATAAAAACCAATTACTAATTACCAATAACAAATCACTCAAATCTTATCAAGATTTGATAACTTTCGTTCAAGACCGTGCAGGCCATGACCGCCGCTATGCTATCGATGCCACCAAAATAGAAGAAACTTTACATTGGCGTGCAGAAGAAACCTTTGACACAGGCATTGTCAAAACGGTAGAATGGTATTTAAGGAAGTATCTTGAACAATAATTCAAAACTCAACATTCATAATTAAAAATTATCTCATGCGCCTGGTTAAAAAGCAGATGAGAATTTTGATAGTGGTATCGTGAAAACTATTGAATGGTATTTAAATAAAATATAAGGAAAACAAGTGATAACCAAAGAGCGCCTTACCCACCTCAAACAGCTCGAAGCTGAATCCATCCATATCCTGCGTGAAGTTGCTGCGGAGTTTACCAACCCCGTTATGATGTACTCTGTAGGCAAAGACTCTTCTGTGATGCTTCACCTTGCCATGAAAGCTTTTGCTCCCGGGAAACCTCCTTTCCCTATGCTCCACGTAGATACACTCTGGAAGTTCCGCGAAATGATCGAGTTTCGTGACCAGCGTACCAAAGAGCTCGGGTTCGACCTTGTGGTCCACTCCAACCCCAAAGGCAAAGAGATGAACATCTCTCCCTTTGAACACGGTTCCAAAGTACATACCGACATCATGAAAACCGAGGGGCTCAAACAGGCACTCAATGCCGGCGGCTATGATGCCATCATCGGCGGTGCAAGGCGCGATGAAGAGAAGTCACGTGCCAAAGAGCGTATCTTCTCTTTCCGCGACAAACACCACCGCTGGGACCCCAAGAACCAGAGACCGGAGCTCTGGAACATCTACAACACCCGCATCAACAAGGGTGAAAGCGTTCGTGTTTTCCCCATCAGCAACTGGACGGAACTGGATGTATGGCAGTATATCTATCTTGAAGGCATTCCCATCCCTTCGCTCTACTTCGCCAAGGAACGTGACGTTGTCGAGTATGAGGGTACCAAGATCATGGTTGATGATGAACGTATGCCAGAAGCGCTTAGGAAAAAAGCGAAAAAAGAGATGGTACGCTTCAGAACTCTGGGGTGCTACCCGCTCACCGGTGCCATCAACTCCACTGCTTCCACGCTGCCGGAGATCATCAAAGAGATGCTCCTCTCCACCAGCAGTGAGCGGGAAGGCCGCCTGATCGACAAGGACCAGGAGGGTGCGATGGAGATGAAAAAAATAGAGGGGTACTTTTAAAATGTTGAATGTTAAATGTTGGATGTTGAATGAGAGGGGTGCTATATGTCTGTAGAGAACAAGATTTCCACCGATATAGAGTCTTACCTCAAAGAGCACGAAAACAAAGATATGCTCCGCTTTTTGACCTGCGGAAGTGTCGATGACGGGAAGAGTACCCTCATCGGACGTCTGCTCTATGACAGCAAAATGATCTTTGAGGATCAGCTGGCTGCCGCAGAGAGCGAAAGCAAGAAGTACGGCACTACCGGAGAGAAGATCGATATGGCTCTGCTTGTCGACGGTCTGCAGAGCGAACGTGAACAGGGTATCACCATTGATGTTGCCTACCGCTTCTTTGCAACCGACAGACGCAAATATATCATTGCCGACACTCCGGGACACGAACAGTACACAAGAAACATGGTCACGGGTGCTTCCACAGCGGATGTTGCCATCATTCTCATCGATGCCAGAAAAGGCATTCTGACCCAAACAAGAAGACACAGCTTCATTGTCAACCTGCTTGGCATTGAGCATGTTATCGTTGCCATCAACAAAATGGACCTTGTCGGCTTCAGTGAAGAGACTTTCAAGGAAATAAAATCAGCCTATACCGCATTGGCAGAGGAACTTGGCATCAAACATACCTACTACATCCCGCTCAGTGCTCTTGATGGTGACAACGTTGTAGAGAAGAGCGAAAACACGCCATGGTATGACGGGAAGCCTCTGCTGGAACTTCTTGACACTATGGATATTTCAAGGAAAGAGACAGCAGAGAACTTCCGTTTCCCTGTTCAGTACGTCAACCGCCCCAACCTCGACTTCAGAGGCTTCTGCGGTACCATCGCAGCAGGCTCCGTTAAGGTGGGGGATGAAGTTACGGTGCTTCCCTCAGGCAAGACCACCAAAGTCAAAAGCATCATCAATGCGGGGGATATCACGGAGAAGAGCAGAGAAGTCACTACAGAGGAAGCCTATGCTCCTATGGCTGTTACGATTACAACAGAGGAGGAGGTCGACATCTCCAGGGGCGATATGATCGTCCACACAAAAGCGCTCCCCCGTGTCTCCAACTCGCTTAAAGTGATGCTTGTCTGGATGGATGAAACCCCAATGGAACCCGGAACCGTCTACGATATCAAACGTGCCACTACCGTCGTAAGCGGCAATTTCGAACACATTAACTACAAAGTGGATGTCAATACCTATGAGAGACAGAGTGTCCACAAACTGGGTCTGAACGACATCGCTTCGTGCAAGATGGTCCTTACCCAGCCCATTGCGGCAGATGCCTACAAAGAGAACCGCCTGACCGGCTCCTTCATTGTCATCGACCGTATTACCAACAACACAGTAGGTGCGGGGATGATCGTGGGCGTAAGCCGGCGTGAAGAAGACATTCAGAAATTGACCACACGCGAATACACCGATGCAGAGCGGGCACTCAACCAGTACATCAGAGACAACTTCCCTGAGTGGGAGTGTAAGAAATGTTGAGTTCAGGATTCAGGGTTCAGAGTTCAGGAGTCAGAAGAATGGACGGTATTGTTTACCCGAACCCCGAACCCCGAACCCTCATTCAAAGGCACTTTGAATGTACAGAGAGACCAATACCCGCTCCATCGTCAAGGGTATTAGCTGGCGCGTAGTGGCAACCACGACGACCATCATCATTGTCTATGTCTTCTTTGGCAGGCTCGACCTTGCCATCGCCGCAGGACTCATCGAGACGGTACTGAAAGTAGCCCTCTACTGGGGGCATGAAAAGGTGTGGCAGAAGATCCACTGGGGCAAAAAGAAGATCGAACCTTTCAACCTCTGGTTCACCGGCCTGCCGCTTTCAGGCAAAAGTACCATTGCGGACAAAGTCTACGAGGAGCTGGAGAGACTTCATATCCCTATCGAACGGATAGACTCAAAAGACATCAGGGAGCTGGTGCCCAACATTGGCTACACCAGAGAGGACCGCAACCGCCATATGATCCGTATTGCCCACCTCATCAAAACCCTGCAGAAAAATTCCATCTCCACGGTAGCCTCCTTTGTCTCCCCCTACCGGGAATCACGAAAAGCCATCAGAAAGATGGTCAAAAACAACATTGTCGTCTATGTCAAAGCAGACATTGAAACCTGCAAGCAGCGTGACTACAAGGGTGTCTATGAGAAAGCTCTCAGGGGAGAACTTCAGAACTTCTCAGGCATCAACGATATCTATGAAGAGCCGCAGCATGCCGAAATCGTCATCGATACAGATAACATGAGTGCCGATGAAGCCGCAGCACTTATCGTCAAGTATGTAAAGAAACACTATATACGATAAAAAATTTTGAATGATGGATGTTA
>JALWLU010000186.1:1374-2308 GCA_026996325.1 Sulfurovum sp. | reverse complement strand
GTTCCAACTGTTCTCGATACCTATCTTGAAGCATACTTCAGTTACTTTGGTCCACAGGTCAAATATTTCGAATCTGTTTCCGAACTCAAAGAGCTCAACGATCTTGGCATCTGTAAGTCCTTCTGGCTCGATATTGACAAAACCAAGCAGAATATTCTCGATGCCGTCGCAAATATCGAAAAATCCAAACTGGTTGTCATCGCCAATGTCACAAGCAGAAGCAAGATCGACAATATGGGTATCGATCAGGACAATGTTATCTTCAAACCGGTTACACTGACAAAACTAAAGTCGATCCTGAGCAAAACTTCAGCCAAGACACCGGAACTGCAGGATGAAGCACTGAAGATTCAGGCAACACAGTTCGATGCAAAAGTATTGGTCACCGAAGACAACATCATCAACCAGAAACTGATCAAGCGTGTACTTGAAGATCACGGTATTACTGTCGAAATCGCGAACAATGGTCTTGAAGCCTTTGAAAAACGTCGAAACAATGACTACGATTTGCTCTTTATGGATATTCAGATGCCGGTTATGGACGGTATTGAAGCAACCCATGAGATCCTTGACTATGAAGAGGACGAAGAGGTACCGCACGTACCGATTGTCGCATTGACAGCGAACGCACTCAAAGGAGACAGAGAACGTTTCCTTGCAGAGGGTATGGATGAGTATATCACCAAGCCTATCGAAACAACCGAACTTCTCTATATTCTAAACAAGTTCCTTTCGGCAAAAGCAAAACCTGAAGAGGCACCACAGCAAGAGACTTCTGCTGCACAGCAGGAAAGCGAAGAGGCGGCTGCACCTGAAGAGACAGCTGCAGAAAAGGAAGAAACACCGGCAGAGACCACACCGGAAACCCCTATGGAGGATGATGGTGTCATTGACCTCTTTGACTCGGAAGATAAGGAAAAAAAGATACTGATAG
>JALWLU010000186.1:0-1364 GCA_026996325.1 Sulfurovum sp. | reverse complement strand
AACCCAGATGCTTGAGCGGAGGGTCATTACCAAGATCATTGAAAACTTAGGGTATGATTACGAAATCATTGAAGAGGTGGAAACACTTCAGGATGCTGTCGAAAGCGGAAAATACGACATTCTCTTTACAGACAGCACCCTTCTTGACGACAGGCTCAAAGATGCGGCAAAAGATATACTGATCATCACGGATGCCGCAGTCAAAAAAGAGATAGAAACAATGATAACTGCACATAGAGGATAGAAAGTATGGGATTGAAAGTACTTGTAGTCGATGATGACATGATCAACAGAATGTTACTCAAGACACTACTGAGAAAAAACACAAAGGTCACAGAGATCATTGAGGCAGAGAACGGTTCAGATGCACTTGACAAAATGAAAAAGGACCCGTCTATCAACTTGATTCTGCTCGACATCATGATGCCGATTGTCGACGGGATAGAGTTTCTGAAGATATTCAGGGCTGATATGAAAAACGCGCACATACCAGTCATTGTACTCTCTACAGACGATACACGAAAAACTGAAGTCTACGATAATGGTGCCAATGATTTTATTAGAAAGCCGGTCAAGGAGGAAGCGCTCTTTGCCAAAATAGACCAGTGGTCGGACCAAGGGTAACCGCAGCGTTATCTATGAAACCTTTGAGAAGCCTGCTTACAGTAAGGCTTCTTTCAACACCTCTTCTACATTCGACACTCCAATAATTTCAATATTCTCTTTTACTTCATCCGGAATGTCATCAAGGTCTCTCTCATAGTTCTTCACAGGAATGAGTGCTTTCTTAACCCCCGCTTTATAGGCAGCGATCAGTTTCTCCTTCAAACCGCCGATAGGCAGTACTTTACCTGTCAATGTTACTTCACCTGTCATGGCAACTTTGTTATCTACCTTCTTCTCACTCAAAATGGAAGCGATCGCCGTAGTCATCGTAATACCAGCGCTCGGTCCGTCTTTGGGGGTCGCCCCTTCAGGTACGTGAATATGCAGATCATACCGCTTGTAGACTTCACTTGGATCGACCTGCAGTCCCTCCTCCCGTTCTTTGACAGTGTGAGGGATCACCGAAGGGGTTATGGTGAGTTTTCGTTTGTCAATCAGTATCTTGACGACCGAATGGGCAATACGCACCGACTCTTTCATCACATCACCAAGACTTCCGGTCAGCTGAAGACCGCCTTTTCCGCGAATTTTGATCGCCTCGATCGTCAGGACATCTCCGCCAACTGCTGTCCATGCCAGCCCGGAGACCACCCCTACCTGAGGCTTTTTGTCAATTGCAGAAAACTCAAATACCTTTTTGTCCACAAATTTTTCAAGATTTTTTCGGGTGATACGCACACTCTCTTTCTGTTTCTCTT
>JALWLU010000185.1 GCA_026996325.1 Sulfurovum sp. | reverse complement strand
AATATGTACATATCAAAGGAGTTAATATGTTGGAACTTGGTATTCTGATTTTAAAAAGAGAAAATTTTTAGGATGCATTGCTGATATTGAATGCGATAGAAAAAAAACTTTACGCAGGTGTGGTTTTGGATATTACTCTGTTAAATATTGACTATATTGCCAACAAACAGGTAAGAGATGTAAAAGATTTTTTGGGATTGGTCAACACAAGGTTTGAAGTCGTGGGCGGGATCAATAAAATGTTTGACGAAGCACTGTCACTGGAAAATGATGACCTGGAAGACAGTTTGCAGTATATAAGTGCAAAAAAAATGATGTGTGATGTCATAGTTACGAATGATAAAATGTTTTATTCCGAAGAGATAGAGATATTGACAAGCAATGCATTTGTGGACAGATACCTGAAATAAACCACTGTGACCAGAGCAGTTTTTGAAGAAGCGATGGGGGAGTTCGGTGAAGATTACCGATGTTTTATGAATCTTGTCGTATGTAAGTTATGGTGGGTCCTCCGAGACTCGAACTCGGGACCGCCCGGTTATGAGCCGGGAGCTCTAACCAACTGAGCTAAAGACCCTTACTTGGGAGTGATTGCAGCTTTGGGCTGCATGGTAAGTTTTTCGTCGGAAGTATAACGACTGTAGTCTTTGAATGCAATTAAATTTTCCAAAATCCCGAAGATCACGGCAAAGATGATAAACGAGGTTCCACCGTGGCTGAACATGGGCAGTGGAAGTCCCACAACGGGGGCAAGACCGATGATCATGAAGATGTTGACCCCCATGTAGACAAAGAAGAGAAATGCCAGTCCGCCTGCGAAGGTCTTGATGTAGTAGTCGCGTTTGTATTTCCACGAAATGTAGAGCAGGTTGAGAATAAGCAGGATGTAGAGGCCGATGACAGTGACCATTCCTTTAAAGCCCAGGCGTTCTCCGAGGTAGGCGAAGATAAAATCTGTCGAGGAGACGGGGAGGAACTTCAGCTGTGTCTGTGTGGCATACTCTTTTGGCTTGCCCTCCATACCGCCGCTCCCGATGGCAATAAGTGCCTGGCGTACCTGATAGCTTGGTTTGTTGAGCATGTCGTGAATACGCTTCTTCTGGTAGGGTTTTAGGCCCTTTTCGTAGACAACGGGTGCGCTCACCCCTGCGACGATGGCGATGGTCACCCATATCTTCCAGTCGACACCGATGAGAAAGAGGATGCCGTAGCCGGTAATGAGCAGTACCAGTGCGGTACCAAGGTCGGGCTCCTTGGCGATGACAAGAAAGGGGATGATGATAATGAGTGAGAGTTTGATGAATTGAAAAAGTCCGTAACCGCTCTCCGGCGGCGGCTTTTTGTGGATGAGGTAGGCAAGCATCATGATGACGTTGACCTTGATGAACTCCGAGGGCTGGATGGTGACATGGATACCGGGAATCTCTATCCAGCGTTTGGCACCGAGGATCGTTTTACCGACAAACTCCACAGCGATGAGAAGCCCCAGATTGACAAGGTAAAAGAGCGGTGCGAACCACCACATTATGCGCCGCCACGGGATGACAACCGCAACGGAGAAGGCGACAAATGCGATGAAGTAGTAGATCATCTGCTTGTTAAAAAGATGGCGGTTTATCTCGTAGACAAGGTAGGAGGAGATGGTAAAGATAGGGATGAGCTGGAGTATCAACAGGTAGTTGAAATGCTTGAAGATACGTTTGTCGATATCAAGCCAAGAGTCCATGTGTGCATTCCCCGTTAAACTAAATTAGCGTATTATATCGTAAAGTAATAAGAGGGGAAAATATGGAACTGTTCTTCCGTTTTGAAAGTCTGGGTCAAAAGAGAGGATGTCTGCATGGTGTTACGATGAAGAGTCGGGCTCATCCACTGGGGTTCTCTATGGCACTGCATACCGGTGAGCCAAAAGATAGAGTCGTTGCCAACAGAAAAGTGATTGAAGCGATTTTTACAAAGGAAGAGGTACGCCACTTCGTACTTGCCAACCAGACGCACAGTGACCATGTCCATACTATAAAAGCGCTGCAAACTAAAGGATGGGAAAGCCTTGAGAGTGCCGTTGCAGACTGTGATGCACTGGTGACGAACCTGAAAGGCGTTGTGCTCGGGGTACTAACAGCCGACTGTGTACCGGTGTTGCTCTATGATCCGCAGAGTGAAGCGATTGCGGCAATCCACGCAGGCTGGAAAGGCACCCGGGCCAATATCGTGCAAAAAACGGTACAGACGTTGCAGCAGGAGTTTGGCACAAAGCCTGAAAATATCATTGCCGGTATCGCACCCTCCATTGGCCAGTGCTGCTACGAAGTGGGAGAGGATGTCGCATCGCACTTTTCTGATATGCCACAAGTGTTGAGGCAAAAAGGCAACGGCAAAGCTATGCTGGACCTCCCTTTTGCAAATAAAGTACAGTTAATGCAAGCCGGCATTGCCGAAGAGAATATAGAGATGAGCGATATCTGTACCGCCTGCGATGTGGAACACTTCTTCTCTTACCGGAAAGAGGGAGGATGCAGCGGGAGGTTTATGAGTCTTATAGGGATGAGGTTTAAGGTTTAAGGTTTAAGGTTTAAGGTTTAAGGTTTAAGGTTTAAGGTTTAAGGTTTAAGGTTTAAGGTTTAAGGTTTAAGGTTTAAGGTTTAAGGTTTAATACAGCATAAGTAAATATTATCCTTAGCCCTTAGCCCTTAGCCCTTAGCCCTTAGCCCTTAGCCCTTAGCCCTTGTCCGATACGCATCCACCTCCGTATCACACGTAAGCGTCAATTCATACACCCACTGCTGAAGGCCGAACATATCTTCATAGATTTTGAAATTTCTGTTGATGATCGCTTCGGAGTGGAAGGTGTTGTCCGGCGGGAAGGTGGTGTAGGCGTAGATGGCACCCATTTTGTAGAGATAGCTGTACTCATCTTCACCGTCACACCCTCTTGGGAACTTCTTGTATTTTGGTTCGGGCAGCCGGTAGCCTTTTGCCTTCAGTGCTTCAAGAATGGTATGAAGCTCCCTGCGTCTCTCGTCGTTTTGTATGTAGGTCCGGTAGGCTTTGAGCAGTGTGGGTTTGAAATTGCGGATGCCTGTGGCGACAAAGATCTCGTTTGGGTCGTAGTGCATGTAGAAGCTGCTGCTTTGCATACGGTGACCGCTGCCCTGCCACATGATGATGCCAATACGTGTCTTGATGGGGTCATTGAGATGAAAACGTGCATCACGGTAGATGCGAAAGAGTGAACGGTTGGTTTTGGGTTCGGCGTGGATAGTGGGAACGAGTATCTGCAGATATTCACCCATCTCTTCGACATAGGCTTTGTTGGGGGCGACAATGTAACGCTCATACTCCTCTTTGTGTGCATCGAGCCACTCTTTGGAGTTGCTGGCGATGATTTGCGAGAGGAACTGCAGTCCCTTTTTGGGAAAACCGTTGAAAGACACTTAAGCTCCTTTGATTTTTTGCCAGAGCATGCCAAGATACTCATGGAATGCGATGGTCGATTTTTTAAGCGCATTGGCCGAGAAAATTTCAAAATAGTGCGGATGTGTCAGGCTTGAAAGGTGGTATGTCGGGGCAGGAAAGGGGTGCAGTCCCTCTTGTTGAAACCAGCCGATTGCGCGTGGCATATGGTAGGCAGAGGAGACCAGAGCAAGCGGTGCTTTTCCTGCTATGACCTTGGCTGCTTCGGCTTCATCCTGCGTATCCTGTGCGTCGGGAACAAGAAGTATATCCTTTTGGGGAATGCCCAAAGCGATAGCGAGCTGCTGTTCCATTTTGGCATGGGTTGTCGGATCATTGAGACCTTTATAGCCTGAAACAATCAGTCTGGCACGGCCATTCAATGCATGGTAGAGACGGATGCCCTCGCTGAGCCGTACCACTGACTCAGGGACTACCTGTGAGGTTATTGGAAGTGTTGCGTCCGTATGATGCCCTCCACCAAGCACATAGATGTAGCGGGTATCTTTTGGCGGTTGCAACAGAGCGGGGTAGCGGTGCTCTATGGGGTAGAGCAGCAGGTTGGCAAAGGGGTCGTATGAGAACAGAAAGAGCCACCCCAGGCCGGCAAGTACCACTCTTTTGCCTGCTTTGGTTCTGTGCCGGTAGAGCAGCCAGAGCCCCAAAGCAATGATAAGCATGCCAAGTGGCAGCGGCATAAGAAAGGTCGAGATGAACTTTTTTAGTAAAAAGGCGGCGTTCACGTTCAGTTCTCTTTCACTTCCAGCGTGGCATCGGCGTCAAGCTCCATCACTTTCCAGGGCAGCCCCTGTGTGTTGAGCTCCTCCATGAACGGGTCTGGGTCGAACTCTTCCATATTGTGTACACCCTCTTCGTACCATCTCTTTTCAAGCATCAGTTTTGCGCCTATCATTGCCGGTACGCCGGTGGTGTAGCTGACCGCCTGGCTCATCACCTCTTCGTAGCACTTCTCATGGTCGCTGACCTGGTAGATGTAGACGGTTTTGGGTTCACCGTTTTTGATACCCTTGACAAAGACACCGATGTTGGTCTTGCCTTTGGTGCGAGGACCGAGACTGGCAGGATCAGGTAGCAGGGTTTTGAGAAACTCGATAGGGATGATCTTCTGCCCCTGATGTTCCACCGGTTCGATACCGAGCATACCGACATTCTCCAGTACTTTCATATGGGTCAGGTAGCTCTCGCCAAAGGTCATAAAGAAGCGGATGCGTTTGAGGTGAGGGATGTTCTTGACCAGCGACTCCATCTCTTCGTGGTAGAGCAGGTAGCTGTCCTTTGGACCCACTTCCGGGTAGTCCCACACCTGCTTGATGACCATCGGTTCAGTCTCTATCCACTCACCGTTCTCCCAGTATCGTCCTTTGGCACTTACTTCACGCAGGTTGATCTCGGGGTTGAAGTTGGTCGCGAAGGGGTAGCCGTGGTCACCGGCGTTGCAGTCGAGGATGTCGATGGTATGGATCTCGTCAAAGTAGTGCTTCTGCGCATAGGCGACAAAGACGTTGGTCACTCCCGGGTCGAACCCGCTGCCAAGCAGTCCCATGATGTGCTGTTCTCTAAAGAGCTGGTCACGTGCCCACTGCTCCTTGTACTCGAACTTCGCTTCATCGGGATGTTCGTAGTTGGCTGTATCGAGATAGTCCACCTGGCACGCCGCACAGGCATCCATGATGGTGAGGTCCTGATAGGGGAGTGCGACATTGATGACAATATCGGCTTCGGTTTCTCTGATGAGCGCAACAAGCTCCTCGACACTGTCCGCATCGACCTGCGCGGTCTTGATGGCAACACCCGTTTTGGCTTTGACATTTTCGGCGATGGCGTCGCATTTGCTTTTGGTACGGCTGGCAAGCGTGATCTCTCCAAATGTGTCGGCATTCATCGCACACTTGAAGGCGACGACATTTCCGACACCGCCGGCACCGATGATGAGGGTTCTTTTTGACATGGAAGCTCCTTGGGGATAAGTAGCGTTATTTTAGCATAACTGGGGTTATTGTAGTACTGAAAAGCGGGTGCGTATTGACATATAATATTGATTGTAATATAATGAAGTTATGAATTTTAGATGGGATGCAGAAAAAAACAAGTTGCTCAAAAGTGAACGCAATGTCTGTTTTGAAGATGTGGTCGCTTTGATCTATGAAGATAAAGCGCTTGATATCATCGCGCATCCCAATAGAGAAAAGTATCCGCACCAAAGCATCTATATCGTTCGGATACAAGGGTATGTGCATATGGTACCGTTTGTCAAAAACGGTAATGAGATATGGCTGAAGACAATTGTCCCAAGCAGAAAACTGAACAGGATTTACAGAGGAGTCGGAGATGCAGATGGATGAATATGAGTTGGAACTGTTGGAAGCAGTAGAACGTGCCGAAAAACTTGAGAGAGTGGAAAACTTTGAAGATGAGCTTTTGGAAGCAAAAATGGCGGCAAAGAATTTTTTGAACAAGACCAAAAACATCAATATACGCATACCGGAGTCCGATATGCTTATGCTCAAACGAAAGAGTGCGGAGCTCAACATTCCTTATCAGACGATACTCTCTTCACTGATACACCAGTATGTGACGGAGAAGTTGAAACCTACATTGTGACAGTGTGATCTGCTAACGAATATAGAGTGGTACAACCCACATTGTAAATAAAAAAAGCACAGGAACAAAAAGCAGGGTACTCAGCAGTATCAGTGCAGTGACATCCTGCGGACGGCAGTCGTAGAGTGAAGCAAGGTTGATGTTTGCAACGGCAAGCGGTGTTGTCATCTCCATGAGGATGACCGCCTGCACAAAGAGCGGAAGGTCGGTCAGTGAGAGGATGAGCGCGCTGAAAAAGGGAACAAAGAGAAACTTCTGGCTAAGCGTTCCGGCAAAGAGTTTTGGGTGCACTTCACGAATTTTGATACCGTAGAGGAAGGTGCCAAGCAAAAAGAGCTGCAGTACGATGCCGGCGTAGGCGCCCATCTTGAAAAACTCCAGTATCTCCGCAGGCAGTGCCACCCCGGAGAGGTTGATGACCATTGCTACGGCTGAGGCGGGGATGATGGGGATTTTGACAATGTTCAGAAGCGAAGTTTTGACATCGAAACTGCCGCGTGAGTAGATGTAAGCCCCCAGCACATAGACCACGACCACATTGGCAAGATTGATGAGGGTGGTGTAGATGACGCTCTGCTCTCCAAAGAGAGCAATGCCAAGCGGAATGCCGATGTTGCCGGTGTTGCCCACAAACCCTGCGATGGAGAAGATGGAGCGTTTTTTGGGGTCGTTGAAGATGAGTTTGGCAATGAAAATGGATGGGATGAGCAGGATGAAGATGATCCCAAAGTAGATGCCCGCCACACTGAAGTGCTCCCAGTGAAGCTTTGCCGTACTGAACCCCCAGACACTCACAAATGGCTGCATGAAGTAGACCGACATCAGGGTAAGGGTCTTTGGGTCCATCTTCTCTTTGAAGATACGTTTGGCGATGTAGCCAAGGGCGATGAAGACATAGACAAAGAGGATGGAAAGCAGTGTGTTTATCATGGGCATTATTATAGCAGAGCATTGGTGATAGGGAAGAGTGATAGTGGGGAGTGACAGTGATGGGAGGTGCTGTGTTAGTGAAGTTTTGGTAAGATACCCCATTCTATTTGAGGTTGGATTATGGACTTTTCTTCACTGGAGACCTGGGGATATCTGGCAGTAGCCTTTTTCTCCTTTGGCGGCTCCTTTTTCATTGTAGCTGCAGCCGGGGTATTCTCCTATATGGGGCATATGGACCTGGCAACGGCACTGGTAGTTGCGGCAGTTGCGAACTTTATGGGAGACAACTTTCTGTTTTATCTTGGCAAATACCAGAAGAAAGAGGTGATGCCCTATTTCAAGAACCATAAGCGCAAACTGGCGCTGGCGACACTGATTATGCGAAAGTACGGGGTGCTGGCGATCTTCATACAGAAGTTCATCTACGGGGTCAAGACGCTGGTGCCCATCTCGATGGCACTTTCCAAGTATGACTTCAAAAAGTTTGTCTTCTTCAACTTCTTTGCGTCGATTCTCTTTGTTTGTGTCATTGGACTAAGTGCCTATTTTGCAAGTGAGACGATCATTTCGATGTTCGAGGGACTCAAGCACCGTCCGTGGCTTGCACCGCTCTTTGCCGTTGCGGTGCTGGGAACGCTGTGGTATATGATGACACGCTTTATGAAAAAACGCTGAGTTTTAGCGGCTTAGCCAGTAGATGAGGCTTGGCAGGTTCTCTACACCGAAGTAGAGGTAGTTGTTGTCCTGCACGTTGCCGTGACGGTATACGTAGGTCATGCGGAAGATATCCATCACATCAAGATAGACATTCCCACCGTATGCCGTATCTCTCTCATAGAAGCGGCGCTCCACATTCCCAAAGGCACTGACCCCCGCACCCACGGTCAAAAAGTCGTTGTATTCGCTGAAAGCATCGGCATCGAACCTCACAAAATCACCGTCACTTTTATGCACGTTGTAGGAGGCCTTGAAGTCAAGGCCGTTGAGAAAGCCCATCTTGTGGTACCAGTAGGCTTCGTAGGCAAAGGAGAAGCCGCCATTGACCGTATCTACCGAGAGTTCCGTGGGAACGAAGCGCAGCATATTCCGGTAAGCCCTCTCTTCGGGGTCAAGCGGCGCATTGATGGGGAGAACATCCCACCCCTCCTGCTCCTTTAGCATTCCAGACGCCAGCCAGGCACCAAGTCCCAATGCTTTTGCCGTCGTTTTGTAGCCGGGGTAGACCTTGGCACGCTCGTTCTCAAGGTAGGTAACGCGGTCGACAAGGTAGCGCAGCGGACGCTTGTACCAGTTGTCGACATCTTTTCTGGCATAGTAAAGAAATGAGCGTTTCTTCACAGGTAGATAACGCATATCGAGTTTGGCAAGAAAGGCTTTGAAGGCATCTGCCGTGTAGCGTTTGCTGTCGGGAAGTTTCCGGTCGAACGCATAGTAGATGGCTGCGTATCGGTTGTCTCTGTCGGGCTTTTCCAGATGAAACTCCGTAGCCTTGAAGAATCGGTAGGCTGTGTAGGCCTCTTTGCTCTTGTCGATTGCAAGTTTTTGCATCAGCAGGTCCATACGCTCTGGCTGGGAGAGCTCACTGTAGATACCGATCTTGCCAAGTCTGTCTGCAAGCTGGTAGATGGCGTCGTAGACACCGACGTGGTAGTCGTAGAGGCGAAAGTTCTTGTCCAGAAAGGCGCCGAAGTGTTCAAGAAATCCGGCAGTAAGCGGATGGTAGCGTGAGGAGAGGATCAGTTTGCGTTCGGGATGGTTTCTAAAGTACTGGTTGATCGCCTGGTAGAGTTTCATCTGCTGCAAGATCTCCACGGAGGAGACCAGGGGAATGAGGCTTGAGGCGAAAAAACCGATAGGCGGTTCCTCTTCCTCCTCATCTGAAGAGGGCGGCTCCTTGCGCATATTGTTTGGGTCGATCAGCAGGAAGTTGTTCGCTTTTGGATTGAGCACCGTTGCCAGTCCCAAGGGAATGTTGTCGTAAACGCCACCGTCAATGAAGTAGCTTTCACGTACCCTGCCTTTGTAGGCATACCGCAGTTTGACCTGCTCGAACGCGCCGGGAAAGGCGGAAGAGGCAAAGAGGACGTCGACAATTTTGGTATAGTCCTTTTCGATACCCGGAATGGAGAGGTAGAAGAGGGTACTCTTTTGCGGCATTGTTTTGTTCCGTATAGTCACTTTGCCACGGTGTACACTGAAATCGAAAGGTACCGAAAAGTTCTGGTTCTTGATGGGAATATTCTGGTAGGTTTCGACAATGGGGGTGACCTTGGTAACGGTGAAGCCCATAGGGATGCTACACTCTTCTTTAAAGACCGGTTTTTCCAGATGGGCCATAATCTTCTCAGCCTTTTTCCTCAGTGCCTTGCGGCTGAAAAGCGTGCTCTTGTTGTGTGGGTCGCTGCCTTTGATGATAAGGTCCTCAAGCCCCAGATTGACCCAGGTTTCAAAAAAGAGATTGTCTTCAACACTATTTTCGTAGGAAGAAGAGGGATTCTGACACCAGTAGGTAGCTATGAGGAGTGCATTGATGGATCCGGCAGAAGCACCCGCAACCGAACGCAGGTTAGGTTTAATGTGCCACTTTGGTGAGGAGTTAAGGGTGCTGAGCATCTTGATCATCGCCCAGTTATAGCCAGACTCGTAGGCTCCCAGGCTTACTCCGCCGCTAATAACGGTAGAAAAGTCGATTGGGCGTGATTCTATTGCGGATGCGGACAGAGGAGCCAGGGCAAGAGACAGAAAAAAGAGTGACTTTTTGAATGATATTCTCATAGGAAAAGAAGGGGAAAAGGGGCTTACGCCTCCTTTCTCTTCTGTACGAACTTTTCGATGCGTCTGATTCCTTCACGGATGGTGGTGATGTCGGTTGCAAAGGAGAAGCGGAAGTAGCCTTCGCTTCCAAAACCGATGCCAGGGACCACCGCTACACCGGTCTCCTGCAGCAGCTCTTTGCAGAATGCGATGGAGTCGTTGGAGATATCTTTGGTATTGACAAAGAGGTAAAACGCACCCTGTGGTG
>JALWLU010000184.1 GCA_026996325.1 Sulfurovum sp. | reverse complement strand
CGTAGCTTCGGAACCGAAAAGGTCGTAGCGAAGCGTAGCCATGGAGGCGCCGCCCTTCGGGTTGGGTGCTCCTTTGTCGCCATCGAATGAAACCTCAGTGTTTAATGATTCAGATGCATCAATTAGAAATTAGAAAAAGTGAGAGAAAATGAGAGCATTATTGAGTGTGAGTGACAAGAGTGGGATTGTTGAGTTTGCCAAGGGGCTGGAGAAGCTTGGATGGGAGATCATCTCAACAGGCGGTACCTATAAGAAGCTGAGTGAGGCGGGTGTAAAGGTCATCGAGATCGATGAAGTAACGAAGTTTCCTGAGTGTTTTGAGGGGCGTGTGAAGACGCTTAACCCTTATGTGCATGGCGGGATTTTGCACAAGCGTGGTGATGAGGCGCATGTGGCACAGGCTAAAGAGCTTGGCGTTGAGGGCATCGATCTTGTATGTGTCAACCTCTATCCGTTCAAGGCGACTATCGAGCGTACCGATGACTTTGATGAGATTATTGAAAACATTGACATCGGTGGACCAACCATGGTACGCTCTGCAGCGAAGAACTTCAACGATGTACTCATTGTCACTGATGCAGCGGACTATACTCCTGTGCTTGAAGCGCTTGAAAAGGGTGAGGATAGCTTCGAGTTCAGACGTGATCTGATGATCAAAGCCTTTGAACATACCGCAGCCTATGACAGCATGATTGCCAACTATATGAATAAACGTTTCAATAACGGTTTCGGCGAGTATCAGTTCATCGCAGGTAAAAAAGCGTTCCAGACGCGTTACGGAGAGAACCCTCACCAAGATGGGGCACTCTATGAGTTTGACGGCTTCTTTAGCGAGAACTTCAAACAGCTCAAGGGTGAAGCAAGTTTCAACAACCTGACCGATGTCAACGGCGCACTCAAGATTGCGTCAAGCTTTGGGGATGAGAATGCTGTTTGTATTGTGAAACACGGTAACCCTTGCGGATTTGCCATCAAAGATACACTGCTTGAGAGCTATACCGAAGCGCTTAAGTGTGATCCGGTATCAGCTTTTGGCGGTGTGGTAGCGGTCAACGGTGTGGTAGACAAAGCTTTGGCCCAGAAGATGAATGAGATCTTCCTTGAGGTGATCATGGCGGCAGACTTCACACCTGATGCACTGGAAGTGTTCGAGAAGAAGAAGCGTATCAAACTCTTCGCTCAGGGCGGTGAGAAACTGGTAATGGCAGGCGACAAGTATGACTTCAAACATGTTGACGGAGGATTTGTTTTCCAAAATGCCGACTGCATCTGTGACAACGAAGTACACAACGCGCACCTCAAGTCCAAAAAAGAGGCGACCGCGCAGGAGATGAAAGACCTTGAGATCGCATGGAAGGTAGCAGGGCTGACCAAGTCCAACTGTGTTGTTTATGTCAAAGACTCTGCTATGGTGGCTGTAGGTATGGGGATGACCAGCCGTGTCGATGCCGCACAGTGTGCACTCAAAAAAGCCAAAGAGATGGGTCTTGACGTGACCGGTGCCGCGATGGCAAGTGAAGCTTTCTTTCCATTTAGAGACTCCGTTGATGCTGCAGCCGAAGCAGGTGTAAGCGCCATCATCGAACCGGGCGGCTCCATCCGTGACGACGAGGTCATCGAAGCTGCCAACGAACATGGCATCGCACTTTACTTTACGACTGTAAGACACTTTTTGCACTAAAAAGCGGTTGCTTTTTAGTGAGTGAGTAGTGAGGAAGTAGGAGGTAGGAGTGTCGGTAGGCTTTGCTTTGCAAAGCTTTTATTGACGGTAAGATTTTCATAGATTTTAAGCTTCACTTCAAACAAACAATGCAAAATTCGCTCAACGCTCAACGCTCAACGCTCAACGCTCCTTTCTTAAACTGATACATCATAATCGAAGCCGCAATCGCCACATTGAAACTCTTGATCTCCGGTTCCATCTCTATGGTGACCACTTCATCGCACAATGCCAGAATCTCCTCCGAAATACCGAGCTGTTCATGCCCCATAAGAAGCACCCACTTTTGGGTGACTTTGACTTGTGAGAGCGGGGTAGAGTCTGGGGTGACCTCTGCAGCAAAGATACGGTAGCCAAGCTGCTTGAGCGCTTTGAGCGTCTCTTTGATGTCGCTGTAGCGGTGGTAATGCAGTTTTCCGATGTGTCCCATGCTGATGCGTACGGCACGTCTGGCGTAGGGGTGGGGTCCATGGGTTGGGAGGAGATAGCTGTTGACACCCAGTGCGGCGGCACTTCTGGCGATGGCACCGACATTGTCGGAGTTGCTGATCTCATCGAGCATGATGATCTGGTCGCCAAGTGCATCAAGCGGGGTTTCGTTTGGACGAATGGCATG
>JALWLU010000183.1 GCA_026996325.1 Sulfurovum sp. | reverse complement strand
TTAGACATTCTCTTCCTTTCTTTGGTCGGATAAAGAAGAGAGTTTAGCATTTAACCTCTTCAAATCCAAAAATTACAACTTCTCCTATCAGATTTTTAGAAATTGCATTTCAGATTTAAATTTTGGAATGTTTAAATATCGTTATAGTAGCTTAGCCCCTCCTAACGCAAAAACTGCTATAATCAATGCCTATAAGAAGCAAGGACAGGATCATGATCAAGATATTTACAGACCATCAGGAGCGCTGGCTGACAGGCATCGCCCTGCTGGCAGTGGTCGGCTTTATCGGCTGGATGGACAACTTTTTCGTGATGTGGGCCTTTCTGGGTGTCATCTACATCTTCGCCTTCTACGAATCGATGAAACTCTTCAGACTGGTCGGCCCCTCAGCCTACTTCTGGGCTGCGTTCTTGTGGGTGGTCGCCTACTTCTACCCCAACCCCGACGACCTCTTCTACTTTGTCGCCATCATCTTCGGCGGCTCCATCGCCTACTTCCACAACTTCGACAAACGGCTCATTCTTCCCTTTCTCTACCCTGTAAGCGGCATCTTCTTCTTTCTGATCCTCTATGACGACTTCGGCATACAAGCGATGTTCTGGCTGCTGGTGACCGTTGCGCTGACCGATGTAATGGCCTTCTTCACCGGCAAGGCGATAGGGCGCACGAAGTTCTCCGACACCAGCCCAAACAAGACGCTTGAGGGTGTGATCGGCGGCATCATCTTCGCTACGGCTGCAGGCACCTACGCAGGTCTCTATGTCGCACCGGGGTGGATCGCCTTTGCGGTGACGCTGCTGACCTCCGTCGCTTCTGTCTTCGGTGACCTTTTCGAGAGTTACCTCAAGCGTGAAGCGGGTGTCAAGGACAGCGGCGACCTGCTTCCCGGACACGGCGGTATCCTTGACCGTATCGACGGCTATCTCTTTGGCGCACCGATGATGGTGATCGCCCTCAGAGCGTTTTTGTAACCGATGTCCATCGTTCTTCTTGGCTCTACCGGCTCCATCGGGGTCAACACCCTGCTGATAGCCCAGCGCTACAACATTGCCGTCGAAGCCCTTGTTGCCGGCAGCAACATCGACCTGCTCAACGAACAGATCGCCCTCTACAATCCCAAAATGGTTGCCATTGCCCACGAAAGAGACAGAGCACGTGTCAACCACTCCGATGTACGTGTCGGCACAGAGGGCATTCTCTCCATCATAGAGGAGGCACAAAGCCCCACAGTGGTCAATGCACTGGTCGGCTACATCGGTCTGGCCCCCACCCTCAAGGCAACCCAGCTTGGCAAAAAGGTCGCCCTTGCCAACAAGGAATCACTTGTCGTTGCCGGTGCATTCATCGATATGTCGCGTATCACCCCGATCGACAGCGAACATTTCGGTCTCTGGTACCTGATGAACGACCGCCCCATCTCCAAGCTCTATATCACCGCAAGCGGTGGTGCCTTCAGAGAGTGGGAACCCGAAAAGATGAAAACGGCCACCTTCTCCGACGCGCTCAAGCACCCCAACTGGTCGATGGGCAACAAGATCACCATCGATTCTGCGACGATGACCAACAAACTCTTCGAGCTGCTCGAAGCCAAGTGGCTCTTTGGCACTGCCAATATCGATGCCCTCATTGAGAAACGCTCCATCATTCACGCCCTTGTCGAATTCGTAGACGGCTCGACGACCGCCCATTTTGCCGGTGTGGATATGAAGCTTCCCATCGCATTCGCACTGCGTGAACGTGTCGAAGAGCCCATCCTGCCTCCAATAAACCTCCTTGAGACAGGCCCGCTGGAGTTCCTCCCCATCGAAGAGAGCCGATACCCCATCTGGAGCATTAAGGAGCACATTCTAAAACACCCGCATCTGGGTGTCATCGTCAACGCCGCCAACGAAGTTGCCATCGACAAATTCCAGAAAGAGGAGTGCTCCTTTTTCGGTATGAGCGATATCGTCCTTGATGCCTATAGACACTTTGAAGATGTTAAGCCAAATAGCATTGACGACATTATTAAAATCGATGAAGAGGTAAGAAAATATGTGCAAATGTGCAACGGAGTAATGAGCAATGAGTAACCGAAACCAGATCATCAAAATAAAGGCGTTGCAACGCAACGCATACCGAAATTCCTCATTCCTCATTCCTCATTCCTCATTTGAGAATCTCCAAGGGAGATTCTCATGAAAGTCCTTATCTTGCATGGTTGGGGCGGCAGCGACTACCCGCACTGGCAGGCACATCTTGCCTGTGAGGTTGCCAGGAACTACGGTACCGTCAGCTTCCCGCTCATCCAACATCCGCACTTCCCCTCAAAGAACCGCTGGATCAAGCAGGTAAAGG
>JALWLU010000182.1 GCA_026996325.1 Sulfurovum sp. | reverse complement strand
GTTTGAGGTTTTTGAGTGCCTCGAGTGCTTTCTCTTTGTAGGTGACGACACTCATACCCAGTTGCGGTGTGATGTAGATGAAAGTCACAGGTGTCGCCATCTCGCTTTTAATGACTGACGCCCCTTGATGATAGGCGACTTTGGCAAATGTAGAAAGTGGTACGAAACCAAGCGGTGTCTTGATCTGGATGTTGCGTATCTCATCGAGGTTGCGACGTTCATCCTCTTCAAGACGCAGGGCGATAGGGTAGCGCTCCAGACCTTTGTACATAGTGGTGATCTTCTTCCCTCCAATAGCTGCGGAGGTGTAGTCGAGGATGACCGATTTGCTGATACCGTAGCGTTTGAGTGCTTCGGTGTCGATATCGATATCGATGAAGTATCCCGCACTTGCCTGATCGGAGATGACCGACTGGGTGCTTTTGAGGTTTCGCAGGGTTTTTTCTATCTCTTGTGCAACCTTTTGAAGTCCTTGGGCATTTTTGCCGTAGAGTTTGATGCCAAGCGGGGTTCTGATGCCTGAGAGCAGCATATCGATGCGTCCTCTGATCGGGTAGGTCCATGAGTTGACCAGACCCGGCACCTGCAGTGCCTTGTCCATTTGTGTCATCAGCTTTTGGGTGGTCATGCCGGGACGCCATTGATCTTTTGGCTTGAAAGTAATGATGGTTTCCAGCATTCCAAGCGGTGCAGGGTCGGTTGCAGAGTTGGCACGTCCTCCTTTGCCAAAGACTGTGGCAACCTCAGGAAAACTTTTGATGATCTTGTCGGTCTTTTGTGTCAGTGCTTTACTCTGGTCGATGGAGATACCGTAGGGGGTTACGGGCATATACATCACGGTCTGTTCATCGAGCATCGGCATAAACTCCCAGTTGAGCTTCTGGTAGAGCGGAACAGCAAGCAGCAGTGCCACAGCGACGGTGATGACAAGGTATTTCAGCTTCAGCCCGTACACCAGAATGGGATGATAGAGCCAGATAAAAAAGCGGTTGATCGGGTTTTTTGACTCGGGTCTGATCTTCCCTTTGACAAAATAGATCATCAGTACCGGTACAAGTGTGACCGCAAGCAGAGCACCCGCTGTCATGGCAAAGGTTTTTGTAAACGCCAACGGGCTAAAGAGGAGTCCCTCCTGTCCTGAGAGTGCAAAGATAGGCAGAAACGAGACCACAACCAGTGCAAGCGCAAAAAAGATAGGCCGTCCCACCACCTGTGAGGCAGAGACGATGGCGGCGATGCGCTCTTTGTTGCTCAAGTCGCGCTCCAGAGCACCTTCGGCTTTGTGGATCGCCTTGTGTGCATTCTCTATCATCACAATGGAGGCATCGACCATCGCACCGATAGCGATGGCAATACCGCCAAGACTCATGATATTGCTGCCGATACCAAAGAGTTTCATGAGCAAAAATGTCAGACCAATGGTCAGCGGCAGGACAAGCAGGACAATGAGTGATGAACGCAGATGCATCAAAAAGAGCCCGATTATCACCACAACGATAATACTCTCTTCGATGAGTGTACGTTTGAGTGTATCGACGGCTTTTGAAATGAGGTCGGAACGGTCATAGGTGGTTACGACATCGACACCGTCCACCTTGAGCTCTTTCATTTTTTCTTTGACACGCTGAAGGGCACTGTAGACATCTTCACCATAACGAAGCATGACAATGCCGCCTACAACTTCTCCTTCACCATTTAGGTCTGCCATACCGCGTCTGGCAGCAGGTACTTTTTCGACACGGCCAATGTCGCCAAGTGTCAGCGGCACGCCTCCTTTTGTGGTGATGACAAGGTTGCGTATCTCAGCAAGATCTTTAATATATCCTTTGGCCTGTACCATCCATTCGTACCCGTTCTGGATGACGATACGCCCTCCGGTATCGTTGTTGTTGTTTTTGAGCGTACGTGCAACATCTTGTATGGAGAGGTTGTACTGTACCAGTGCATCGTTGTTGACCGTAACTTGAAAGGTGGGGATGAAACCGCCGATCGTCGCTACTTCCGAAACGCCGTCAACGCCTATCAACGCATATTTGTAGTAGTAGTCCTGAAGGGTGCGAAGCTCCTCAAGTGTTTTTGTTTTGGAGGTGAGCGCATACTCGTATGCCCAGCCGACACCGGATGCGTCAGGACCGAGTGTAACCTCCATCCCGGCAGGAAGCTGGCTCTGTACGGATGCCAACTGTTCAAGCACACGTGAACGTGCCCAATAGAGGTCGGTACCCTCTTTGAAGATAATGTAAATAAGTGCATTTTCATAGGTGGAGAAACCACGTACCGTTTCGATGTTCGAGATGGCAAGAAACTGCGATACAAGCGGATAGGTTCCCTGATCTTCAATGATCTGGGG
>JALWLU010000181.1 GCA_026996325.1 Sulfurovum sp. | reverse complement strand
GAATATTATTAAAATTATATCTTAGGAGAATACTATGAAAAAAACTGTAATGATCTCTGCAGCCCTTGCTGCCATACTCTTTGGAACAACGACACTTACGGCAAACAGCCTGACTGACACAGTAGCGAAAAAAGAGGCTGCCGCACTGGCAAAGGGCAAAGTCAAAGGTGAAGCAGCTGCCAAAGCGAAAGTGGAAGAGGCGGCAGCCAAAGAGGAGTTTAAAGCGAAGCTCGACAGAGAGAAGTTTGCCAAGGAAGCAAAAACGGATGAGAAAAAAGTCGATGAGGCTACTGAAGTAAAAGAGCTTGAAAAGAAAGACCGGGAGGCTGCAAAGACAAAGGCAGAGGCGTTTAAAAAAGAGGCTGAAGCAGACTTGAAGAAAAAACTGAAGTGACGCAGTAGCTTACGTTTGCACTTTGTGCAAGCGTAAAATTTTACCCCTCTCTGCCGTTTGGGCAGAGAAGTGATAGAAGAGGCATACTATTTGCCTCTCTTTTTCCCCTCGTGCAGCCTCTTGAAGAGGCTGTCGAAGTAGGATTTTATCTTCTCGAAGTCTTTCTCGACAATATTGCCATCACCCGCTTTTTTCTTCAGCACTTTGATCTCTTCACTGAGCACCTTGTACTCCTTGTCATATTTGGAGAGGTATCCCTCATACTGTGCCAGATCAAGCTGATTTTGTGCAATCTCAAGCAGTTTCTCTACCTCTTTTCCTTTGTTTTTTGGCAGTTTTGACGCTTCTGTGATGGCGCTTTGTGCTACCAGAACAGGAATGGGTACAACCACTTCGACCGTCACGATGGTATCGAGCGCAGCAGCGAGAGTCTGCAGGGCGACTTCAGGCTTTTTGCCTTTTTTGAGTTCCTCATACGCCTTTTTGGTTGCTGCTGGATAGAGATCCATCGGTATGGAGGTGGTAGAAACGGTAATCTGGTTCTTCAATGCACTCAAAAGTGCAATGGTCTCCTGCGGACGGTTCTCTTCAAGCAGTTTGATGGCCGATTTTTTGATCTTCTTGGCATCCTCAAGCGTAATCGGGTGTTCGACGAGATTGATATCCTCATCGACTGGAATCAGTTTGAGCGAAGGCTCTTTTTTGATCGCTTTTTCAAAGAGTTCACTTGCCAGTTTCAAGTGTTTCTCTGCCGATTTTGTATCTTTCTTCTCAAGGTTGGCAATGGCTTTGAGCGTTTCGACAAGACCGGCCGTTACCTCTTTTGAGGCTTCGCTCTGCTTGTGAACGAGCTTTTTTACCTCTTTGGTTATAAGGGCATGCTTTTTGAGCAGCCCGACCGACTTCAGGTAGGCGAGCTGCTCTTTTGTCAAATGGTCAGGAGCCTCACCGAACGCCCAGAAGTGGTGAATGGGCACATCGGCATGTTCGATTGCCTTGAGTTCCTTGTTTGATGTTGCATAGAGAGAAGTACCTGCAATCAGAAAGGCTGCAGCAGCCGAGAGTAGAATGTTCTTTTTCATCTGTAATCCTTTGTATTGGTGTTTGTGTAAAACAAGTATAGAGCGGGAACGTAAACTACATCTGTCAGCTGGCTAACAGATAGCAAAAAACGGGGTCAGATTTCGATTCCGAAGTAGTGTTTGACGACATAGCCGATGGCAAAGGAGATGAGTGCGACACCGAAAGTGATGACGAACATCTGGGCCGTTCTTCGGTAGAAGGACTGATCCTTTGCTACGGAGATGTAGAAGTTGTAGAGCACAATGGCGATGAAGGCCGCAGCGAACATACTGGCAAGTGCGACCTTGATGGAATCTACGAGGAAAAAGGGCAGCACAAGAAAGAGGGTGGTAATAATGTACGATACACCAGTGTAGGCAGCGTAAACGCCCGCAGTGATACCCTCGACCGGGCTCTCTTTGGCTTCGAGATAGGATGAGCCTGCCATGGAGAGGGATGCTGCGATACCCATAATGGCACCTGTGACACCCACTACCATACTCTTGTCAAATGCCAGGGCGATACCGCTGAGTGTTCCGGTAAGCTCCACAAGCGCATCGTTCATCCCCAGTACGATCGCGCCGGCATAAAGCAGCTTTTTGTCATGCAGCATATCGATGAGCTCCTCTTCGTGCTTCATCTCCTGCGCATAGATCTCTCTTGCCTGAGGGTAACTGTCAAAGAGCGACTTGTAGAAAGCTTCGGCATCCTCTTCCCGCTTTTCTGCAAGTTTCAGAGCGAACGAAGTGCCAAAGAGCGTTGCAAGCAGGATATACCAGCCCACAAGCAGGCGGTTTGGTTTGAGTGATTTACCCGTTATATCTCTCCAGAACTCGTAGTGCGTCTTCTCCTCTGCAGCTATCTCCTCAAAGACTTTTTTGTTGTGCTCCTCTTTCTGGCGGTGGGCCATTGCCGTGTAGAGTGCGTAGTCGTTAATCTCGTTCTGCTGCTGTCTGAGTGCTTTCTGCATATCCATTGGCTCTCCTTTAAAGAATGATCATGCTTGCAAGCAGTACCACGCCGATAAGGGCGATGAATACCGAAAGCATGAGATAGATGTTCTTGTCCGTATCGATACGCCCCTCTTCAAGATGGCGTACCCATCGTGTATAGTAACGGTAGGTATAGAGTGCAAGGATGATCCCCGCAGCAACAATGGCGATGCCAAGATAGTTGTAGAAACCCGCATGCGCAACCTGAGAGGGGAGGCTGGCAGCCTCTTTTCCTTGAAGCTCCGTAGCAAGGAGATCCAAAAAGAGTTCGAACTTTTCAACCACGAAGCCAAGTACTATCAGGGAGATTGCCGTGCCTATCAGTGCTGTCGTGGCCCGCTCCACCGCCATCAGGTCTTTGGGATCTATGTTATGTCTGTGTTTTCTCATAGAACCATTATATCAGGTATTTTGCCTGTATATCAAAGCTCTTCACACTTTTGGTGTTCAACCTCTTTCCCGAAACGCTCTCAACACATCTCAGGATGTTTTGTCTTTTTGCGATGAAAGAGGATAGTTTCTGTCAAAAAGCTGGCCACGTACATAGCGGCCGTAGATGAGTTCGAACATGCCGGAGATGATGATGAATCCCATAAAGATCATCACCGCATCCGGATTGGTTCGGTAGGTGTGCAGCAGCAGGGTACAGAGTGCCAGAAACGCAAGCGTGGAGGAGGTCAGAAGAATCATTCGGCTGGCACCTATGGTCCGGTGGAGACGGTAGGCACTGACATTGACGATAAAAAAGATGAGCAGGAATCCGGCACTTCCGATAATGGCGATCTGTGTCAGGTCGATGGAATTGGCAAGCACGAGGCTGAAAAGCGTCGTGTAGAGCACCCCTTTGAAGGGGACACCCGAACGTTTGTCCTCATCCATCAGCGCCTTGGGGAGTTTGCCGTACTTGGCAATGATATAGCCCAGCCTTGCATTGCCGTAAATTGTTGCATTGATGGCGGAGAAGGTAGAGAGCAGGGCGGCGGAGGCGACCAATACGAATCCGGTATGGCCAAGTGCAGGCTGCGCGGCGATGGCAAGTGCATAATCTTTGGCTTTCATCAGTGCTGCTTCGGGTACGCTGCCAACGGTGATGATGGAGATGAGCACATAGAGTGCGATGACGATGATGACCGACGCGTAGAAAGCGCGCGGCAGGTTCTTAGCCGGTTTGACAATGTCCTCTGCGGAGTTGGCGATGAGTTCGAACCCCTCATAGGCAACGAAGATGATCATACCCGCAGTGACGATGGAGAGAGGCGTACCCCAGTGCTGGGGAGACATACGCTCAGGGTCAACATGTGATGCCCCGGCGACGATGACCAGCACCAGAATGGAGACCTTCAGTACGACGATGACTGTTTCGCTCTTGCCGACAAAGGAGGCGCTGACAAGGTTGATGAGTGCGGGGATGATAATGGCTGCGGTGATGAGTCCGTGATGCAGCCAGACGCTTTTGTGTGTGAAAAAGGTTTCACCGTAGTAGGCAAACGCGGTCGCGTAGAGTGATATGGTCACCAGGTAGCTCAGCCAGAGCATCAGGTTGACGCTGCCTGAGAGGACATTGTCTCCAAAGGCTTTGTCGATGAACGTCACTGTCCCTCCCTCGCTGGGGTAGGCCACCGAGAGTTTTGCGTAGGAGTAGGCTGTCAGGATGGCAATGAGCCCTGCAATGGCAAATGCCACCGCCGTTGCCCCGTGCGCAAGTGATACCGCTTCACCCAAAACGGCGAAGATCCCTCCGCCGACCATACCGCCGATACCGATGGAGATTGCGCCTAGTAGTCCGATGCTTCGCATTGTTATTACACCTTTTTCTTTTTTGATTACTTATGATACCTTACCAAATGTTAGGAAATCAGCAAAAATTGGTCACACTCCATGAATTTGACATTCTGCGCTCTTTTATGTATTATTATGTATATACAATAAGGAGAAACCATGACAGTCTCACTAAAAAAATGGGGCAACTCTCTGGCGCTTCGTATTCCCAAAGATATTGCAAAAACCCTCAATGTCACCAACAACTCCCTGTTGGAACTCAATGTTGAAAACGGTACACTGGTTGTCAAGCCCCAGAACAAAACACGTCTTGAAGAGCTTGTCTCCGGTATCGACACAGGCAATCTGCATGAAGAGATAACCACAGACGGGGCAACAGGCAATGAAGTCTGGTAAGACATATATTCCGCAAAGAGGTGACATCGTCTGGCTGAACTTCACACCGCAAAGCGGACATGAACAGAGAGGAAAACGGCCTGCACTTGTTATTTCACCTCAAATGTACAATGAGAAGACTTCACTTTGTATCTGTCTTCCCATTACCTCAAAGATTAAAGGATACCCTTTTGAAGTTCCCTTACCTGAAGGTTTGGAAGTTGGCGGAGTGATTCTGTCCGATCAGGTTAAAAGCCTTGACTTCAAGGCAAGAAATGTTGCATTTATCTGTTCTGCTCCTGCTGAGACCATAACCCAGGTGCAGCAAAACGTTATTGCATTGATAGGTTAACCCTCAATCTCTCCTGTTGCCGAAAAACGCCAGCATCAAAATGAAAAGGTTGAGATGAAGTAAGGGTGTTGCTGTTTAACATCTACTATCCTTTCCTGTTTGGAATTTCGGCTTATTATAGCACCCCATAGAAAACCTGAATGTCAGCCAGCTTACAGAAAAGCACAAAGCGCTTTGTCTACAATAGCGGCATACCATGAGAGGAGATTTGCAATGTATGAAGAGAAGATGAAACATACCCTGGCAAAACTCCTGCAGACAAAATCTGCCGAAGAAGCCACTGAAGAAGCGGTCTCGGAACTCTTTGGCAAAGCGCTGGAAGAGTCTAAAAAGGCGGGTATCTCACTTGAGAGTGTCGTATATGAAATGCTCGAAGGGATAGAGTCCGCGCTTCGTGATTCCGGTAACTTCAGGGAGTCATACCTGAAGAGGGCGAGTGAACAGATTGTCGAAACCATCCACAAAGATGCGCTCAAAAGGCTTGCCTGCGAAGAGCATAGAATGCATACAGCACAGCACCGATTCAACGAGGTGCTTGCAAGTGAAGAGAACAGTATCAAAGGTTCCGTGGAGAGTCTGCGTCACTACGCCAGCGAGAGGGGCCATGGCAGGCTCTTTGCCAAGCTTGAGGGGCTTGAGATGAATGCTGCTTCCAGGCTTAGGAAAATGGCAGAACGCTTTGGTTATAATAGATACGTAAACCTGCATAAAAAAAGGACACCCCATTATGACCAGTGACCACCCCTGCTACGCCAACGCCTGTGAAGTACTTAGAAACACGCCGCTCTTTGGCGGGCTTGATCAGGAGACACGACGCAGTCTCGTTGAGGAGTGCACACCCGTAGGGTGGAAAAAGGGAGAGTCTATCGATCCGGATATCAGCACGAAGTATATGCATATCGTTATCGATGGAAAGATGAAAGTGACGCAGGTCGACCCAGAAACAGGCAGAAGCCTTGCACTTTTCCTGCTCGCTCCCGGAGACATTTTCGACATTTTTACGCTGCTTGACGGCAAGGAGCATATTGTCTTTCCCATTCCGATGGCGCCGATGAAGCTGCTTCGCATCCCGCTGCAGCGTGCACGGGAGTGGGTCAAAGAACATCCGCAGTTCAATGAGTCTTTTCTGCCTTACCTTGGAGAGCGGCTCAGAGAGGTTGAAGCGTTCAGTGAATCGCTGGTCTTCCACGACACCACCACACGCCTTGCCAATCTCATTCTGCACCATACCAGCCAGTGCCCGGACGAAAAGGAGGGGCACTACCCGGTGCGGCTGATCAACAACCTTTCGCATGAATCGCTTGCAGAACTCATCGGTTCGGTGCGCTCCGTGGTCTCTACGCAGATGCAGAAGCTCAAGGAGGAGGAGATCATTCTCTCCAAGCGCGGGAAGCTGGCCGTAAAGGACCTGAAGAAACTGATGAGTCGCTGTGATATTTTTCACAGATAGAAGCAGGACTTATGATTCTTATAAAATGATAAGTCTAACAAATAGTAAACAGAAATAGGAGTATACTTTTATCAGAGGCGCATTCGCGCAGCGAAGAGAACACAAAACCCAAAAAAGGATGCACAATGAGTCAGAATATCAAGTGGTTCAGTGAAATAGGCATTGAGGATGTCGCCGAAGTAGGAGGCAAGAACGCCTCTCTTGGCGAAATGTACCAAAACCTTACACAAGAGGGTGTGCGTGTGCCAAACGGTTTTGCCGTAACGGCTTCTGCGTACAAATACATTCTGGATTACAACAACCTCTGGGAGAAACTCCACGCGCAGCTTGACGACCTTGACCCCGACAATGTCAAGCAGCTGCAGGAACGCGGTGCGGTGTGCCGTGACCTGATTTACAATGCGACTATTCCCGATGATTTAAAAGCCGAAATTTTAGAAAACTACGCCAAACTTAAGGAAGAGTACGGCGAACACCTCTCCGTCGCCGTACGCTCCTCCGCTACGGCCGAAGACTCCCCCGAAGCATCCTTTGCGGGACAGAACGAAACCTACCTGAACATACAGAACGAAGAGCAGCTGCTCGATTCGTACATGCGCTGTCTTGCCTCCAACTTCACCGACCGCTCCCTGCACTACAAGTACGACCACGGTTTCGACTACTACAAGGTCTATCTCTCCGCGGTCATTATGAAAATGGTACGCAGCGACATCGGTGCAAGCGGTGTGATGTTCAGTCTTGACACCGAAACGGGCTTTCGTGATGTCGTATTCATCAATGCCGCGTTCGGTCTGGGAGAGAATGTGGTGCTCGGCACCATCGACCCAGACAGCTTCTATGTGCACAAGCCGACATTCAACAAGGGGTACCGTGCGGTACTCAAGCGGCGCCTTGGAAGCAAGGCGCTTAAAATGGTCTTTACCAAAGAGGCCAATGTAAGCAATATGGCTGTTGAATATACGAAGAATATTGAAACCACCCCTGATGAGCGCAAACGCTTTGCTCTGAGCGATGAGGATGTGATGGTGCTGGCTGATTACGCTATCAAGGTAGAGAACCACTACTCCCAGAAAGCCGGCTACCACAAGCCGATGGATATGGAGTGGGCAAAAGACGGAGAGGATGGACACCTCTATATGGTCCAGGCACGTCCCGAAACGGTAGAGTCGCAGCAAAAAGGCTCCGTACTCAAACTCTACCGCCTCAAAGAGAAAGGAAAAGTGCTCACGACAGGACGTGCCGTGGGTACCAAGATCGGTGCGGGGAAAGTGCATATCATCAACGACGTCAAGGAGATGGACAGCTTCAAACCCGGTGAAGTGCTTGTCGCCGACATCACCACACCCGACTGGGAGCCGGTGATGAAGATAGCCTCCGCCATTGTCACCAACAAGGGCGGGCGTACCTGCCATGCTGCCATTGTCAGCCGTGAGCTGGGCCTGCCTGCCGTGGTCGGTGCAGTCAATGCGACAGAGGTGCTCAAAGACGGACAGGAGGTAACCGTCAGCTGTGCCGAGGGTGAAACGGGCTATGTCTACGAGGGCATACTGCCTTTTGATGTCCAGGAGACTGACCTGAGCGCGCTGCCGAAAACCAAAACGGAGATCATGATGAACCTGGGTGATCCTGACATCGCATTCTCTCTGGCTTCGCTGCCGGTAGACGGCATTGGGCTGGCGCGTATGGAGTTCATCATCAACAACGACATCAAGGCACACCCGATGGCACTGCGTCATCCTGAAAAGACCGACGATGCCACGAGAAAAGCATTGACGGAACTAACTGAGGGGTATGAAGACTTTAAAACTTTCTTTGTCAAGCGGCTGAGCGAGGGGGTGGCGACCATTGCCGCAACAGTCTACCCCAAACCGTGTGTCGTGCGAATGAGCGACTTCAAGTCCAACGAATACGCCTCCCTACTTGGTGGGAAGTTCTTCGAGCCGAGTGAAGACAACCCGATGATCGGTTTCCGCGGTGCGGCACGTTATGCACACCCCGCCTACGAAGAGGGATTTGCACTCGAGTGTGCGGCGATGAAACGCGTGCGTGACGAGATGGGATTTGACAATGTCACACTCATGATTCCTTTCTGCCGCCGTGTGGAGGAGGGAGAGCGGGTCATCGACACGATGGCGAAATATGGTCTCAAACAGGGCGAGAACGGCCTGAAGATCTATGTGATGTGCGAGATCCCCAACAATGTCATCTCCATTGACGAATTCAGCAAGATCTTCGACGGCTTCAGTATCGGAAGCAACGACCTGACACAGCTGACACTGGGTGTCGACCGTGACAGCGAGATTGTCGCATTCGACTACGACGAACGTGACCCGGGCGTACTGAAGATGATTCAGATGGCCGTCGAGGGCGCCAAGCGCAACAACCGCCACAGCGGCATCTGCGGACAGGCACCGTCTGACTACCCTGAAGTGGCGGAGTACCTCGTGAAGCTTGGCATCGACTCGATCAGCCTCAACCCCGACAGTGTACTCTCTACACTGCCCAAGATCGTCGATCTTGAAAAGAAACTGGGCAGATAGGAGCAGATGATGGCAAAGAGTGACATACAATCGATCGATGCGGTGGAGATCCTCGATTCAAGAGGTAACCCGACAGTGAGGGTGCTGATGGCACTTGAAGACGGTACGGAAGTGAGTGCTTCGGTGCCATCAGGTGCCAGTACGGGCGAGTATGAGGCGCATGAACTGCGTGACGGGGATGTGCACCGCTACAAAGGCAAAGGCGTGCGCAAGGCGTGTGCCAATGTCATTGAACAGATCGCGCCGGTGCTCAAGGGGATGAATGCCTCCGAGCAGGCGAAAATTGACCGTACGCTCATCGAGCTTGACGGCACTGATGATAAAAGCCGTCTGGGTGCCAATGCGATTCTCGGTGTCTCCATGGCAGCAGCCAAAGCGGCGGCACAGAGCCAGAAAACACCGCTCTACCGCTACCTTGGCGGTGCAGAGGCCCGCAGACTGCCCGTTCCCTGCATGAATATCCTCAACGGAGGAGAGCATGCCGACAACAGCGTGGACTTTCAGGAGTTTATGGCAGTACCGCATGGCGCACCAAGCTTCAGTGAGGGGCTGCGCTACGTTGCCGAAACCTTTCATACGCTAAAAGGACTTTTACACGATAGAGGACTTGCCACTTCGGTAGGTGACGAGGGCGGTTTCGCCCCCAACCTTGGCAGCAACGAAGAGGCGATAGAGCTCATCGTCGAAGCGATCGAAAAGAGCGGCTACAGACCTGGAGAGGATATCTCCATCGCCATCGACAGTGCCGCTACTTCGTTTTCCACGGATAAAAAAGGACACTACGACCTGAAGTGGTCGGGTGCGGGGAAAATGCAAAGCAGCGACCTCATCGCTCTGGCAGAGGAGTGGGTGAAAAAATACCCTATTATTCTGTGGGAAGACCCGCTGGCAGAAGAGGATTGGGACGGCTTTGCTCAGTTTACAAAAGCACTGGGTGACAAGATAGAGGTGGTCGGCGACGACATCTTCGTCACCAACACCAAATTCATTTCACGGGGGATTGCGGAACATACCGCCAACGCCTCTTTGATCAAACTCAACCAGATCGGTACGGTCACCGAGACGGTCGAAGCGGTCAGACTCTGTCTGGAAAACGGATGGCGGGCGTTCCTCTCCCACCGCTCCGGTGAGACGGCAGACACGTTCCTCGCAGACTTCGCAGTCGCTATGGGGAGCGGACACCTCAAGAGCGGTTCGGCTTCACGCAGTGAGCGCCTTGCCAAGTACAACCGTATTATAGAAATTGAACATGCGCTGGGTGACGA
>JALWLU010000180.1 GCA_026996325.1 Sulfurovum sp. | reverse complement strand
GTCATCTACTCTACCACTGAGCTAATCCGGAACAGAGAAAAAAGTTTCACAAAACGAAGGTTGTGGCTCCGGCACCAGGATTCGAACCTGGGACCAAATGATTAACAGTCATCTACTCTACCGCTGAGCTATGCCGGAATCGTTACATACACTATGTTTTGTGGAGTGAGATTATAGAGAAAATGTCCTTTAAAGTCAAGGGGTTTTCAAGCCTTTTTGTAAAAAACGACACCGTTAGAGTCTACCGGTACGATTTTCCCCTCATTTTTCAAAAGCTTGAAGCGTTTTTGGCTCTCCTCATCCATCAAAGCTTCAATGTCTTCTTGCGTAAGCGGACGCTTGAGCAGCGTATCGAGTATCTCCTTATTCGAATATGATGAAGGGGTGATGTCGGCTTTTTTTCTCGATGCGATATAGAGCGGCAGCGAGGGGTCGAACCGGTGACTGATGGCAAGCAGTGTCTCATAGCTGACAGGTTTGACATCGAATGCCGGAGGACGGTCTATGGTGCCAAGATCGATTCGGTCAGGACGCAGTTTCAGAAGATAGTCATTGAGCGCTGCAATCTCTTCAGCTCTGTCATTGAGGGTGGCGACAACGAGTATTTCGATGATCAATGCACCTTTGTACTTCTCCTTGAAAGCAAGCATCCCCTCTTTGATGTGCTCCACGTTGATCCCCTCATGCGAACGGTCCAGTTTCTTCAGGCACTTCTGTGTCGCGCAGTCAAGCGAGAGCTTCACTTCATCGAATTTCAACAGGGCTTCCTGCACTTTAGGATCATCGATCGTCGCGGCATTGGAGAGTATGAGGGTTTTGGTGTCGCCCTTGATCCTGTTTATCTCATCAATCAGTTCGCCAAGATGAGGATAGAGTGTCGGCTCTCCGTTGGCAGTCACCGTCAGCACATCGATATCGCCATGCTCCTGCAAACCCTCTTGTACAGCCTTGACGATCTGCTTCACCGGCAAGACCTCATCCTGCTTCGCCATCGTCTTGGCAGGGTCGAGCTCGCAGTAGAGACAGTCGAAGTTGCACTGTTTCTTGCCCGGGCTCAGGTCGATGCCGAGGGATTTGCCGAATCGACGGGAGGATATCGGCCCGAAAATGATACTCATATTTGCACCTCCAGAATTAAGGTGTAAGGATTAAGGGTTAAGGGAGGCATGCTTGTTCTTTAGGCCGCTTAGCATAGACAATATCTCATTGAGTTCTTTAATCCATACCAAACCTATTTTTTTCTCTATATAATCGATTTCAATACCGATATAAATTTGCGTAATCAGCTCTGCAGAAGATCCCTTGGCAATTTCAATATATCGAATCTTCTCTTTGCTTGATTCTTTTTCAAAGCCTTCTGCGATATTGCTTGGTATTGACAAGGCACTTCGTGTTATCTGGTCTTTAAAGCTAAAATCACGTGATTCTTTAAAATGCTTATAAATATTTACGGATAAACGACAGCTACGCTTCCATACATCTAAGTTTTCACATTTCACACCACTGTCCCTTCATCGCAATCATCTAAAGGTGCGTGACTACGCACCCTACACATCCTCCCCCCCCCTTCCTTAAACCTTAACACTTAATCCTTAGCACTCACCCTGTGACACTCCCTCACAAAATGCTTCGCATTCTCCACCGGAACATCGGGGAGAATACCGTGTCCGAGGTTAAAGATGTGGCGTTTGCCGCCCATGATCTCCTGGATCGCTTCGACGCATTCGGTAGTCGCTTCTTTGGAGTAGAGGCGGCAGGGTTCCATATTGCCCTGGAGGACATATTTGTCTCCCAGCTTCTCTTTGGCAAGTGCCATTGGTGTTCCCCAGTCGATACCCATAACATCGAAGTTGCCGTAGACCAGTCCGCGCTCGATGAATGCCGCTACCCCTTTTGGGAAGAGAATGACGGGAATTTCAGGATATTTGGCCTTGAGGTGATCGACAATCTCGATCATATACTTCCAGCTGAACTCGTCATATTTGCTCGGTTCGATCGCCGCCGCCCAGCTGTCGAAGATCTGTACCACATCGACGCCCGATTCGATCTGCTTCTCCATATAGTACTTAACCACTTCGGTCACTTTGGCAAGAATGTTGTGCAGCAGCTCGGGGTTGGAGTACATCATCTTTTTGCAGATGTTGTAGGTCTTTGTCCCCTGACCCTCTATCATATAGGTCGCAAGTGTCCACGGCGCGCCGGTAAACCCGATGAGTGCCTTCTCGTCACCACGGGCATCAAGCTGTGTTCTAAGCAGCTTGATCGTGTCGTAGACATAGGTCAGCTTGTTTGCCGCCTCTTCGCCGCCGATGAGTCTGTCAAGGTCTTCCTGGGAAGCGATAGGATCGGAAAACTTGGGTCCTTCT
>JALWLU010000179.1 GCA_026996325.1 Sulfurovum sp. | reverse complement strand
AAGCGAACACGCTGCCTACTACCTGATTGACGACAGCCTTCATCAGCCGCTCAGACAGGGGTATGGTATCACAAAACACGGCAGCAGCAATCCGCTTGCCAAAGCCTTTTATGACTTTTTTCAGACACCAAAGGCGCAGCAGATCATGAAACAGTACGGTTTCAGCGTACCCAAGAGCGAAAAGTAGGAGCGAGATATGGCATTTTGGGAGCAGATAGAGTGGGCACCGTTTCTGCTCTCATTCAAGCTGGCGGGGTTGACGGCAGCCATCCTCTTTTTCATCGCACTGCCCTTTGCCTGGTTCCTCTCGCAGAGCAGGTCACGCTTCAAACCGATGCTTGAAGCGGTGACGGCGTTGCCTATCGTGCTTCCCCCTTCGGTGCTCGGATTCTATATGCTTCTGCTGCTTTCACACAATTCTCCTCTTGGGCACTTTTTTGAAGAGGCGCTCGGTATCAAACTGGCGTTCAGTTTCACCGGACTGGTGGTGGCCAGCTGCTTCTACTCCTTTCCCTTTATGGTCCAGCCGCTGCAGAGCGGTTTTGAGTCCCTCAACCCGCATATGATCGAAGCGAGTTACCTTGCCGGTAAAAGTACCCGTACCACGCTCTGGAAAGTGGCACTTCCCAACATCAAGCCCTCGCTGCTGACGGCAGTGATCGTCACCTTCGCCCATACGGTAGGGGAGTTTGGTGTCGTCCTGATGGTGGGCGGCAACATTCCACATGAGACACGGGTGGCATCGGTGGCCATTTATGACCTGGTAGAAGAGATGGATTACGCCCAGGCGAACATCTATGCTGGTGTGCTGTTGGCGTTCAGCTTTACGGTGCTGCTGGGCGTCTACCTCTTCAACCATCGCCAGAAGATGCGAGTGGGGATGGTGTAGGATGTTGAAGATAGCGGTAGAAAAATCGCTGCACGGCAGCAGCGGAAAGATGACACTCTCTGTCAATATCGAGGTTGACAGGGGAGACTTCATTGTCATCATGGGTGAGAGCGGAGCGGGAAAGAGCACCTTCCTTCGCATCCTTGCCGGGCTGGAGAGGGCCAAGGGGCGCATTGTCAGTGACGGTGTCGTATGGCTGGGAGAGAAAAGAACGGTGCCTGTCCAGCAGCGAAATGTCGGCTTTGTCTTTCAGGACTATGCCCTTTTTGACAATATGAGTGTCAAGGAGAACCTGCTCTTTGTCAACAGTGATGAAAGGCTGGCTGACGAACTGCTTGAGGTGATGGAGATAGCAAAGATCGCAGCGCGCAATGTGACGATGCTTAGCGGCGGGCAGAAGCAGCGCGTGGCATTGGCAAGGGCGCTGATGCGCCGTCCCAAACTACTGCTGATGGACGAACCCCTCTCGGCACTCGATCCGCGTATGCGCCGCAAACTCAGCACCCAGATCAAAACACTGCATGAGCGTTTCGGGATGACGACCCTGATGATAAGCCACGATGTGGGTGAGGCCAAGGCGCTGGCGACACGGCTCTGGTTCATTGAAGAGGGAAGTATGAAAGAGTACCCGCTTTCAATGCTTGACAAACTCTACGGAGAGGCATAGTGGCAAAAGAGCGCGGAAAATATGACTACAACTTCGACGGGTTTGTCGAGAAGTTCGAAAAGTCCATCTACGGCTCCTTTAAGGGTGAGTGGCGGCTGAAACTGCTCAAGGAGGATCTGCAGAACCTGCACGATGGCCCCAGGCTCAATGTTTGGGATGCCGGATGCGGTCTGGGGCAGATGGCACTCTGGTTTGCCAAGGCAGGGCACGCGCTTACCTGCAACGATATCTCTTTCAAAATGCTGGAGAAGGCGCAGGAGCACTTCGCAGATGCGGGTTGTACGGCAGTGTTCCACAAAGCATCCGCACAGGAGGTTGCTGTCACATTGCCGCTGCAGGACCTGGTACTCTACCACGCTGTCATTGAGTGGACGGCAAAGCCGCTGGAGACACTGGCAGTGGTTGCAGGGCGTGTGAGGCCCGGCGGCTACCTCTCGCTTCTTTTTTTCAACCAGCACTCACTCATCTACCGTAACGTCATGCAGGGAAGCTGGCGCCTTGGGACCATTTTGCAAAACCGCTGGTACGGCAGGGGCAAACGCCTCACACCGCCCCATCCGCAGGCACCGGAAACACTCGTTGCGTGGCTGGAAGAGAATGGCTTTGAGATCGAAGTGCAGACAGGTATCCGCGTCTTTTACGACTATATGGGTAAAGAGGCGCTGGAGAGTACCGACCTTGAAGAGCTGATGGAGGTGGAGTACCGCTACTGTCGCAAGCCGACCTTCAGGAATATGGGACGCTATATCCACATTCTGGCAAAAAGGTTTTAGCCTTCGGCAATACTGACTTTGTTGCGGCCGGAAACTTTAGCTTTGTAGAGTGCTTTATCCGCCTTTTGGATCAGTTCGGCTGCGGTATCGTTTTTTGAAAACTCGGCAACCCCAAAACTGCATGTCATTTTTTTTACATCTGTGAATGGAAAGAGTTCAATCTCCCTGCGCAGGCGGTTGGCAAGCTCATACGCATCATTTTCACGTGTAGAGGGTGACAGAATGATGAACTCTTCGCCTCCCCATCGTGCGAGAAGGTCATCTCCTCGCAGTAGATTCCTGACTAACGCACTCATTTGAATCAATACTTTGTCTCCAACATTGTGCCCATAGGTATCATTGACAGATTTAAAGTGGTCAATGTCAAAGAGAGTGATGGTGAAAGGGGTGGCGTATACCGTTGCCTCCCGAATTGCCAGCGAAAGCATGCTGTTGAATTTTTTACGATTGTAGATTTGGGTCAGCTCGTCTTTTTCGGCAATTTGTGTCATAACATTTTTTTCGGCAAGTACTTTGGAGATATTCTGAAAGGTAATCAAATAGCGATGGCTGTTTATTTTACTTACATACATCATAAAAGTATGCGTGATAGCCGGACGGGAGATCGTTACTTTGATAGGGTGGTCCCTTTCTATTTTTGTGACCCATGTTTTGGATGTGATATAGCGGTTGCCTTCTGTGCTCTCTTCTTTGATCAATTTGCTTAAATAGCGTGTCTTGGAAAGAAGTGCGTTCATGTCTTTTTGTCCCAAAAAACGTAGCCCGGTCTGGTTCATTACCAGGATATGCATACGGTCTGTAATGACAGCGATATCATTGTTGAACTCAATAAAGGTACGCAGGTGCTGATCAAAAGAGATTTTGTGGTAATAGTAGAAGAGAAGCAAGAGGAGTAGCGTAAGCGCAAAAAGTAATATACACAGATACACATCCCCCTCCTTTAATGCTCTTCTCTATTATAAGTATCTTTTACTTAGAGTAAAAGGATAAGGTGTTTACTTTGAAAGGCAAAGACTCTGTAAAAGCGTTGCTGCCGTACCGACTTTGTCATTAACCGGCTGGTAGAGATAGTTGTTTACCTTTTCAGGAATATGTGCTTCTTTTTTCGTGGATTCAAACTCCTCTTTGGCTGCCTGTTTGGCCTTGAAGAGCGCCATCTGCACACGGCTATAGAAGTTCGCTGCTCCCTCTCCGGAAGTTTCGATGCTGAGGAAGTTCGCCTGCGGGTAGCGTGCGGTCACCAGTGACTGCACCCCGTCGCTTACGGCCGAGCTTGGCATACACCCGAAGGGTTTGACCGAGATGACCAGATGGGCGAGGTTGTCTTTGACCGCTTCAATGAGGTGTGCGACTTCCAGGTGCCCTTCGCCGCCGCTGCACTCTAATGTATAGTACTCTTTTGCAAGGCTGGCTAGCTTGTCGATGTCGGGTACGGTGTAATCGTGCAGGCCAATCGCTTTGGCATAGAGCATGAAGTGTGTTTTGACTGCTGCCTTTCCTGCTTTGATGAACAGCCGGCTCTTGAGGCTGGAGAAATCGATTGCGGGTGTATTTTCTCCGGGGAGATGCTGCTGTTTGAGGTTCTCCTGCTCCGCCTCCCAGAGGCTGAGCATCAGGCGGTTGATGATGGGTTGGGGGATACACTCGGCTCCTTCGGCCTCCAGAAAGCGGTAGAGGTTGTAGTTGCCGTCCCCTTCGGTCATGGCCGCCCAGAACTCCCCCATCACCATCACTTTTGGTTTGACCTGCAGACGGTCGAGTTTGACTTCGGAGAGCACCTTTCTGCACTGCCACATTGCATTTATGAGGCTTTTATGTTTCAAAAAGGCGTTCGAGACGATCGCTCTGCACTCTTCCAGCGCGGCATCGGTCGCTCCTCTTTCCACTTCGTAGGGGCGCATCTTGTAGCCAAGCAGGTTGACAATGTCACCGATGACGACCGCTTTTGCGAGGGTGATGAAGAAGGTCGGTGTGTAGTCAAGCAGCTGCTCCTCAATCTCATCGCCCTGGAAGATCCCCTTTTCGTGGTCGAAGGCGGTGAGTCTGAAACCCTCGAACCCCGCATCGGCAAGCGCTTTTTTGTACTCGGTGATGTACATGCCAAAGCGGCACGGCCCGCAGCCGCCTGCGGTGATGTAGACATATTTTCTGACGATCTCTTCGGTGGAGAGCCCTTTTTCGTCACGCAGATACTGAAGATACTTCACAAGGTTGCCCACGGTAAAGTAGGTGGGGTTGCACTGCCCGCGGTTGCCAAATGCTTTGCCGCTCTGAAAGGCTTTGAAGTCGGGGTTTGGCAGGGCGGTGAAGGTAATGCCAAGGCTGTTGAGTGCTGCTTCTATGAGTTTGTCCTGTAGTAGTGTCAGGCCGCCGGAGAGGAAAACGGTCTCCTCTTTTGGGGCGTAGTCGATCGCTTTTGCAGGACCTTCGCGCCACTGGTCGGGTGTCTGGTGCAGAAAGCGCAAGTCGCCGTTATTGTCGGGGGTTTTGAGGTTGGTGCAGGAGAGGCTCATTGGAAATCTCCTTTGGAGATTTCAGTGAATAGTGAATAGTGAATAGTGAATAGTTTTGGTATGCATTGCTGCGCAATGCTTTTATTTGTTGGAGTGTGTGGGTGCATTAGGAGACTCCTTCTGTTACTGGGGTGTCGGGTTGGGTAACATTTAATTTCCCCCTTTTCTTTTTTAACTCTTTCGCATACTGCTCCAGCGTGTACGCGAAGGTTTTGACGCGGATCTTGATGGAGCCGCCGGGTTTGTTGGCGTCGATGTCGTGCAGGGTCAGGTGCGGGGTGCGGGAGGCGCCGAGGATCCTGTCGATGATGGCATAGGTGGGGGCGTCGTGGCCGCATTTGAAGCTGCTGAGATCAAGTACGGCGACATTGGGGTGGCGTGCTGCGAATTTGGCAGCCCACACCTTCTGGGCGGAGTTGGTCGAGAAGTTCTCCTTCCAGACATCGCGGATGTCGAACAGATCGGCAATGATACCCTCTTTCACCTCTTTGCCGAAAAAGCGCATCAGATAGTCGCGCTCTTTTGGAATGGCGCGCATCGAGAGGGTTTTGAAGCCAAGAGACTGGAACTCATCAAGTACTTCATGGTTGAGGCCCGGATCGGAGTGGTAGGGGCGACCGAGCATCAAAATGGCCACTTCGCCGTTTTCTTCTGCGGCATCGAGGATGGCTCTTCCCTCCTGCATCATCTGGGCATCCTGCTCTGCCAGCGCCTTCCATCCCTCTTCGGCCGCCCAGTCGCTCTCATCTTTGGTGATGCGAAGCCGCTTTCCCCAGACATCAAAGAGCTGCTTTTTCAACAGTGCGCGGTTGTCGAAGTCGAGTGCCTCATCTACGAAGATGATGTTCTTCTGGGCAAATAGGTCGCGCTCTTTGGTAAAGGCGGAGTAGACCACTTTGGGGGTACCCGAGACGATGGGGCATGAGGTCTGGCCCATCGAGTGTGTTACATAGCCCGGCAGGTGGGTGACGGCAGGGAACCAGAGGTAGTCGATGCCCTTTTTGGCGTACTTTTTGGCAAAAAGCAGCTGATAGATGTGTGACTGTGCCACTTTGGCAGGGTAGCAGCTGTCTACCGAGCCATATTTGGCCCCTTCGAGGTACATATCTTCGTTCGAGAAGGTTGAAAAGAGGATATTGTGGCGCGGTATGCCAAGTGCTTCGAGGTAGGTGCGCATAAAGGGTGCGAGGGAGTAGACGTTGAGTACCTTTGGAATGGCAACGGTAACTCCCGCTCTGTAGGCGGCATCTTCGGGTGAGCTGATCTGAAAAGGGCGTTTTTTTCTGTGGCGAAGGGTGGGACCCCAGCCGCCAAGGGTCACGCGTACGCGCTGCTCTTCAACCTGCTGTTCGGGTGTCGGTTTCGCATCGGGGGTGTAGAGGGGGGCGAAGAGCTTTTCAGCCTCCTTCTTGACGAGGTTAGGAACACTCTCCTGCAGTGCCTTACGCGATTGGCGGAGGCTTCTGAGTGCTTCGACCGATTCGACGGTTCCGTCTTCACAGGCGAAGCCTGCAATGTAGCGTGCCGTGTTGCCTGAAGGGGTTTGTGTATCGATAAAGGTACGCGAGCAGTTGATGGAGCAGAAGCGGCAGCGCGTCTCTTCGTCGGTGCGTGAGGTGTAGGTCATCTGCAGTGCCTCTTCCAGTCCGACGAAGGTGGCGTGTCCGCGTGCGTTGACGCTGTGGAGCGCTTCAAGCGCTGCGCCGATGGCGCCGGCCTCACCGGGATGGGGGTGCACGTCGATAGTGGCACCCGGTACCTGGGAGCGGATGTAGTCGACTTGTGCTTTGAGGGCTGCCTGGTTGTACTGTGTGCCGCCCTGAAGGACGAAGTGACGGCCAAGCATCGCAAGGTTGGGAGCCTGGACCACATACTGCCAGACATTCTTGGGAAGCACTTTGGCGATACCGGCAAAGAGCTCCTCTTTGGTGTAACCCTCTTTCTGGAAATTGACCCGGTCGGTATCGAGAAAGACGGCACAGCCGTAGTTGAACCTTGGTGCCTGTTTGGCCTCAAATGCCACATCGGCATATTTTTCGACAGGGACACCGAACTGCTTTGCCATACTCTGCAGCAGTGTACCGTTGCCTGCGCTGCACTGGTTGGAGAGGCGGAAGTTTTTCATCATCCCGTTCTCCATGAAGAGTACCTTGATATCCTGTCCGCCGATGTCGCAGATGACATCCACACTTTCGCCAAAGGCCGCCTGCGCACTCTTCATATGGGCGATGGTTTCGATGATGTTCGCATCGGCCCTGAGTGCCCCCTCCAGCACATCTGCGGCGTAGCCGGTGACACCAAGCCCCCTGATGTCGTAGCAGCCTTCGGGGTCTTGCGCTTTGATCTTCTGCAGCAGTTCGACCGTATCGGTGATGGGGTTGCCTTTGGAGAGCTGGTAGACCTTCAGCAGCAGTTCACCTTTCTCATCGACAAGTACGGCTTTGGAGGAGGTGGAACCGCCGTCTATGCCAAGGTAACAGACGGTTTTGGAAGTAAGCTTTGGCGGAGTGAAAGGCGGTATGGTGTAGCGTTTTTTGAAAGCTTTAAGTTCCTCTTCGTTCTGAACCAGCGGCGTATCTACGGTGTCGTTTTGCGAAACGCCGCTGCTCTCAACCAGGGTTTTGAGCGCGATGAGCCCGCCAAAGCACTTGTCGTGGTTGGCTTCACCCTCTCCGAAGATGACCGCGCCAAGGGCTGCGTAGTACTGGGCGTTGTCGGGTACGATGATAAGCTCTTCAAGCTTTGCTTTGTCGTAGGCGATGCCGCGCTCATCCCAGAGTTCGGCGATGCGCATACGCCAGCACTCCTGCAGAAAGGGCAGATAGGTATTGGGACCGCCAAGCAGCAGAACCTTGGGCATCAGCGTATTGCCGCGGGTGAGCACGGTGAGGTTCTGCATGACGATGGCATCGGCCAAGGAGTTCATAATCTCATCGGCAGGTACGGAGGTTTTGACGAGGTTGACGATGTCGGTTTCGGCAAAGACGCCGCACTTGGCGGCGACATGGTGCAGCTTTTGGGCGCTGAAAGAGAGTCGGGAAGCCTGTTTGGGCTCCATACCCACCTTCATCATACACTTCTCTATGGTCGCTCCCGTACCCGAGGCGCACTTGTCGTTCATGGACGTCAGTACCGTCTTTTTGCCGTCTTCACTCTCTTTGAAGTGGATGATCTTCGCATCCTGGCCACCCAGTTCGATGACGGAGCGTACATCGGGGTGGAGATGCTCTACGGCAAGCACGACTGCATTGACCTCCTGTACGAAACGGGCATTGAGTGTCGGGGCGATGCGGCTTGCTCCCGAACCGGTAATGTAAACCTTTTCGATCTGCTCATATGCCTCTTTGTGGGTTTTCGAGAGGGTCTCAAGCAGCTTCAGAAGGGTGGGTGCCTGTTTGGTATCGTGGGGGGTGTAGGCTTTGGCGACAATGTTGAAGGCTTTGTCGCAGAGGACATATTTGACGGTGGTGGAGCCGATGTCGATACCTAGCGCATACATTCAAAGGTCCCTTGGAGAGTGAGGAGTGAGGAGTGAGGAATTAGGAATTGGGGTATGCGTTGCTTTGCAACGCTTTTTTTGAGAGGTTGCCTTTTAGGCTGCATTGCTCTCTCCGGATTTCTCTTTTTGTATCTGCCGCCAGGCGTAGAGGAGCCAGAGGATGCCTATGAGGATGAATGGCAGGCTCAAGGCCTGGCCGGTGGTCAGCGGCAGGTCCCAGGTGTAGTCGGCCTGTTTGGTCTTGGTGTATTCAAGCAGAAACCGTATGGTGAACATGTAAGTCAGAAAGATCCCCGGCAGCAGCCGTGTGGCGGTTTTGGGTTTGGTGTTACGGTAGACCAGCATCATCACTGCAAAGAGGATGAGGTAACTGAAGGCTTCGTAAAGCTGCACAGGGTGTCTAGGGAGCATATCGACACGTTCAAAGATGACGGCCCAGGGCAGGTCGGTCGGTTTGCCGAGGATCTCGGAGTTGAAGAAGTTGCCAAAGCGTACGAATGCAGCGGTGATGGTACCGGCAATGGCGGTACGCGAGAGCAGCCACATAAAATCGAAACGGAACTTTTTGCTGAAGAGCCAGACGGCGAGGATGGAGCCAAGCAGTCCGCCGTGGCTTGCAAGACCGCCTTTCCAGATCTTGAAGATCTCCAGAGGATGGGAGAGGTAGAAAGAGGGCTCATACGCAAAACAGTGCATCAGTCTCGCACCGACGACGGCACCGACCATAATGTAGATAAGGAACGTATCAAGCAGTGCGGGGTCTTTGCCCTCTCTTTTGAAAATGTACTGAAGCAGCAGCAGGCCCAGAAAAAAGGAGCCCACAAAGAGCAGGCCGTACCAGCGCAGCTGCAGGGGGCCAAGATGGAGTAGAACCGGGTCGACGTTCCAGACAAAATGTGTCACAGCATACCTCTTTCAATGGAGTGGAGGTATTATACTTGAAAAGTTTTAACCGCGCAGGGGTCAGGCGTTGATCTTCTCTTTGATTTCTTTGGCGACTTCGGAGATTTTGGCGATCTTCTGTGTACCGTTGAGGGTATCGTCAAGCAGTACCTTGACAAATGCCGAGCCGACAATGACGCCGTCGACCCCTTTGGCCTTCTCTTTTGCCGTATGCGTGTCGACACCGAAACCGACATAGACGGGTGTCTGGGTGTGGGCTTTGATGTTCGCGACAACCTCCTGCAGGTCTTCGCTTTTACCAGCTCCCGTGATACCTGCATAGGCGACAAGGTAGATGAACTTTTTCGCACCCGGTACGATCTGTGCGATGCGCTCTTTGGAGTCGGTGGGTGCGATGAAGTCGATGAGGCTGAGGCCCGCTGCCTCTACTGCCGGTTTGTAGGGCTGTGCCTCTTCAAACGGCAGGTCGGGGATGATAAAACCGTTGACACCCGCGCGTGTCGCCTCGTCTATGAAGTGTTCCATCCCTTTGTGGTAGAAGGGGTTGAAGTAGCCCATCCAGAGTGTGTCGATGTGGGGCGCTATCTTTGCCGAGGCATCGAAAAGGTGCTGCAGCCTGAAACCGTTTTGCAGCGCCTTGAGGTTGGCCGCTTCGATAACGGGACCGTCAGCGACGGGGTCGGAGAAGGGCATACCGAGCTCAAGGGTATCTGCACCGGCATCGGCAAGTGCGAGTGCGGCATCTACGGTAAAGTCCAGTGATGGGAATCCTGTTGTAATATAGGCAACTAATTTTTTCAATATCGCTTCTTTATGTCATAAATTTTTAACATTATATGATAAAATGAGTAAAATTATCTCATTTATAAATACAGACAACAAGGCAGCAACCCAAAATGCACCAATTATCAATCATCAATTATCAACCATCAATCAAACTCCAAAGGAGTTTCCTGTGAGTATCCATACAC
>JALWLU010000178.1 GCA_026996325.1 Sulfurovum sp. | reverse complement strand
TCCCAAAACAGACTTTGGAGAATCCTAAACAACTTTTGGATATAATCGCGAAACTTATTTAACTACGAGGATTGCACGTGAGAACACACTATTGTGCCGACATTAACGAAAACCATATCGGTGAAGAAGTCACCGTAGCCGGTTGGGTTTCCAGCCGCAGAGACCACGGAGGGGTGATCTTCATCGACCTGCGTGACAAAGACGAGGTCGTCCAGCTTGTCTGTGATCCTGCAGACAATGCAGATGCCCACAAAAAAGCCGAAGAGGTACGCGACCAGTTCGTCCTCATTGCAACAGGAAAGGTCAGAGCCAGAGGCGAAGGACTCGAAAACCCCAACCTCAAGACAGGTAAGGTCGAGATCGTTGTCGACAACCTTGTGATTGAAAACCGCTCAAAGCCGATGCCTTTTGATTTGGGCGATGAGAAGGTTAACGAAGAGATCCGCCTGAAGTACCGCTACCTCGAACTGCGAAGCCAGAAGTCCTACGACATCTTCAAGCTGCGCTCCAAAGCTACCATCGCGGCGCGTAACAGCCTTGATGAGCTTGGTTTCCTTGAAGTTGAAACACCGGTACTGACAAAATCCACCCCTGAAGGTGCACGAGACTACCTTGTGCCAAGCCGTGTACATCCGGGAGAGTTTTACGCACTGCCACAGTCTCCGCAGCTCTTTAAGCAGCTGCTGATGGTCTCCGGTTTTGACCGCTACTTCCAGATCGCCAAGTGCTTCCGTGACGAAGACCTGCGTGCGGACAGACAGCCGGAGTTTACCCAGATAGATGTCGAGATGAGCTTCTGCAGTGAAGATGATGTCATCGCTGTAGCAGAAAAGCTCATCAACGACATCTTCACCCAGTGCGGCTTTGAGATCCCCAAAACCTTCAAGCGTATGACCTACCATGAAGCGATGGAGAAGTACGGTTCGGACAAACCCGACCTGCGTTTTGATATGGCAATGGTCGATGTCATCGACATCTTCGAACGCTGTGACAACGAGATCTTCTCCAACATCGCCAAAGCACCAAAGCGCAACCGTATCAAGGCACTCAAAGTGCCAAACGGTGACAACATCTTCTCCAAACGCCAGATGAAAGGCTTTGAAGATTACGTCAGAAAGTTCGGTGCACAGGGACTTGGCTACTTCCAGATGAAAGAGGACGGTCTTAAAGGCCCACTGACAAAATTCTTCACAGAGGAAGACCTCAAAGCGATCGTTGAGCGCTGCGAACTTGAAGTAGGCGATGTGGTCTTCTTCGGTGCCGGTGAGAAAAAAGTGGTACTCGACTACATGGGTCGTTTCCGCCTCTACCTTGCTGAGATCATGGAGATCATCCCGCAAGATGTCTTTGAGTTCCTGTGGGTTGTGGACTTCCCGATGTTTGAAGTAGAAGATGGACGTGTCAAAGCACTCCACCACCCCTTCACCCAGCCAAAATCTCTTGACTTCGACGACATCGAAGAGATCGAATCGATCGCTTACGATATCGTCCTCAACGGTACAGAGCTTGGCGGCGGTTCCATCCGTATCCACAAAGAGGAGATGCAGGCAGAAATCTTCAAGCTCCTTGGCATCAGCGAAGAAGAGGCGCAGGAGAAGTTCGGCTTCCTGCTTGACGCACTCAAGTTCGGTGCACCGCCACACGGTGGGTTTGCCCTTGGTCTTGACAGACTTATCATGCTCATGACCGGTACAGAGAGCATCAGAGATGTCATCGCCTTCCCGAAAACCCAGCGTGCACAGTGTCTGCTCACCCAGGCACCGAGTCCTGTAGACAACGAGCAGCTTAAAGAGCTGAGTCTGCGTATCCGTCAGACACCGACAGCGTGAAAATTAGGAATTAGGGATTAGGAATTTTAAGTATGTACTTTCTGTCCATCTATTTAGGTACATATAAAAAACATCTAAGTCTTATTTCCAACTCCTGAATAACAAAACCTAAAAAATAGTATGCGTTCCATCTCTGAAGGAAAAATAGAATAAGATCACGCATTATCGTGTTTTCTTTTTTTCTTTGCTTCGTTTCTCTTTTTTCTTTGTCACGTGAACAAAGAAAAAAAGAAATGAAGAGAAACGCTAATCAATATAAAAAACATTAAATTTAAACAAAGGAAACCCAATGAAAAAACTCTTCCTCATCATCGGAGCACCAGGCTCAGGAAAGACAACTGACGCAAGCATCATCGCCGAAAAACACAGCGACAAGATCGTCCACTACTCTACGGGAGATATGCTTCGCGAAGAGGTGGCAAGCGGTTCAGCACTTGGCAAAGAGATCGACAGCTACATCTCAAAAGGTGCCCTTGTACCACTCAACATCATTGTCGATACGATCGTCTCTGCCATCAATAACGCGCCGGTAGACAACATCCTTA
>JALWLU010000177.1 GCA_026996325.1 Sulfurovum sp. | reverse complement strand
CGCAAAGAGCAGGAGCGCAGCAAGGTTGCCTACTCCAATACATTGACCGATCTTCCCAATCAACTTCAGGCCAAAGAAGACCTTCACAAACTCTTTTCCAAAATTCACCTGCATAACAAGAAGCTTGCCCTGATGCTGATAGAGCTTGACAACTTGTCACAGATACGTGCAACCATCGGGTATGACCAGAGTGAAGCGATTATTATAGGATTCGCCCAGTACCTCAAGAACCTGGCAAAAGCCTCTTCATTTTATGTCTATCACACCTACAGCAATCATTTTCTTCTCTGTCTTCCGGTAGTGGAAACTGCCGATGAGGTAGTCTATCTGGGACGGCAGATTCAGGAGCGTCTTGCATCACTTTACACAGTTAACAATGTACGTTTCCATTTGACTGCCTCTATCGGTATCAGTCTCTATCCTGACAGCGGCTCCACGCTTGTACTGCTGGATCGTGCCTACAAGGCGTTGGCTCAGGCACAGAAGAGGGGGTTGGGGCAGATATCCATCTATGTTCAGAACGAATATGAGAAGAAGTACGATGAGGTAGAGATATATAACGCTTTGAGTGAAGCGATCGACAAAAAAGAGTTTGAAGTCTACTATCAGCCGATTGTCAGAAGCAGGGGACGCGAGGTGATAGGTGCGGAGGCTCTTGTACGGTGGACGCATAAACAGTACGGCGTAATTCCTCCTGACGTTTTCATCCCTCTGCTTGAGAAATCAGGATTCATCATAGAGCTTGGACGATTCGTTCTCTCTGAGGTGCTCAAACAGCAGAAGCGTTGGGAGATGTTCAAATTCAAGCCTATCGAAGTGTCTATCAATATGTCACTGCTTGAGATAGAAGCGGAGGGATTTGTAGAAAATGTGGCACGTCAGCTTGTCGAGCACCAGGTCAACCCGGAACTGATCAAGTTCGAGATTACCGAAGGTGTAGCGATGAAAAACGAGACAGAGGCCGATCAGCAGCTTCAGGCACTCAAGAAGCTTGGTGTGACCATTGCACTTGATGACTTTGGTACAGGTTACACTTCGTTTGGCTACCTCAAAAAGTTTCCTGCCGATGTGTTGAAGATCGACAAGTCTCTGGTAGAGTATATCACCACCAATGAAGAGGAGCAGCGTATCGTAAAAGCGATGATCGATCTTGCACATAATTTGGGTATGAAAATTGTCGTCGAGGGGATCGAAACCAATGAGATGGCAGATATGATGACGCAGTTTGGTGCGGACTACCTCCAGGGCTACTACTTCAGTAAACCGATTCCTGCGTATGAGTTTCAGGAGATGATACGGCTGTAAAATTTCGGCTTTGGAGTATTTTGTAGTTTCGAAGAGAAGTATGAAGTTGTCATCCCGCACTTGATGCGGGATCTTGACATGGTTGTGTGTTAAAAGTTCCTTTTCATTTCTTTTTTCTTTGTAGCAGCACAAAGCAAAAAGAAACGAAGCAAAACTAGCGATTAGCGGTTTGCGACAGCAAAAGTTTCTTCAGTAAAGAAAAAAGAAAAGCTGATGCCCTGACGGGTTGTCAAATATCTGCCACTCTCTGGAAAGTTGCTATGACAATCGATATTTATTTGGCTTTATATCATCCCGTATTTTATTCGGAATATTAATGAAGTTTTTCAGGAGTTAAACTTAGATTCCTGCTTTCGCAGGAAAGTAAGATGTGGAGGAACTTGTCCTCCGCTCTGCAAGGTCAAGCAGAGGGGGGGGAATTCCAACCTCCGCGGCTTCGCTTCACTACGACCGCTTCGGTTTCGACACTAAAAACGACAAGCAGTTGTCGTTTTCTTTACGCGTATCACATCATTCCCATTCCACCCATACCGCCCATGTCAGGCATTGCAGGAGCTGCAGGCTTCTCCTCTTTGACTTCGGAGACGGTTGCCTCGGTGGTCAGCAGCAGGCTGGCAACGGAAGTTGCGTTCTGCAGTGCGACCCTTTCGACCTTGAGCGGATCAATGATACCCGCTTCGAGCATATCGACATACTCGCCGGTTGCTGCGTTGAATCCGATGTTTGCATCGTCTGAGTTGGCAACCTTGTCGGCGACCACACCTGCATCGAAGCCTGCATTTTCAGCGATCTGCTTCATTGGTGCATAGACGGCTCTGATAATGATGTCCGCACCGACCTGCTCATCGCCACAAAGCTCAAGCTTGACCGCTTTGGCTGCACGTACGAGTGCCGCACCACCACCGATGACGATGCCTTCATCCACTGCAGCCTTGGTTGCAGAGAGTGCATCATCAACTCTGTCTTTCTTCTCTTTCATCTCTGTTTCTGTAGCAGCACCAACTTTGATGACCGCTACGCCGCCTGCGAGTTTTGCTAGACGCTCCTGGAGCTTCTCTTTGTCATACTCGCTGGTTGTG
>JALWLU010000176.1 GCA_026996325.1 Sulfurovum sp. | reverse complement strand
GAGATAAGAAAAAAGGCGAACCATTGCACTCTACGCATCGGGCAACTCCGTTTTTACGAAAGTATACCCGATTTCAGGTTGCAACTCAGCCCTGAAGCCAAAAGAAAGATTGTTTAGAGTTTTCCACCCATTCGCGCGAAGATGACGCGCTGTGCGATGCTGTCGAGACGGTCGATAATCTTGAGGTTCTTTCGGATGTACTTGAGCAGATTGAAGTACTCTTCTGCCTTTCCGTCCGCCTCGCCCATCTTCTGTAGTACACTCTTCTCAAGCAGTGCGTAGATATCGTCGGTTTTGGCATACTCCACATCGATCTCGATGGCAAGCTGCTTGATCTTGTCATTATCATCGAAAGTTTTCAGCATCTCGATGGTCTTCTCAAAGGCGTTGATCGTACAGCGGTTGATACTCAGCGACTCTTTGATGAACTGAATAATGTTCACATCCTCTTCGGCCATCATCCCCTGCATATTCTTGAGGTAGTTGTTGATGTTGGTGCGGATACGGTTAAGCGCGGAGGTGATCTTCAGGTAGGAGACCATCTCACGCAGGTCTCTTGCTTCCGGAGTGTAGCGTGCAAAAATAAGGACAATGTCGTTATCGATCTTCTCGGTACAGCTTGTCACACACTTGAGGTTCTTTCGCACCTCTTCGACACGTCCCGTATCACCTGCGCCAAGCGCTTCATATCCCTCTTTGTTCGTCTTTGCCAGTACCTCTATGGTCTCCAGCACCTCGGCACGCACGGCGTGTCTTGCCTGTTCATATTGTGTCAGCATCGTTTATCCTTCCTTGTTGTGTTATCCGAATCTTCCGGTAATGTAGTCCTCTGTCAGCTTCTTGGAGGGGTTGAGGAAAATCGTCTCCGTCTTGTCATACTCGACCAGCTCGCCAAGATACATGAATGCCGTATAGTCGCTCAGACGGCTTGCCTGCTGCATATTGTGTGTGACGATCACCACGGATACTTCCGATTTGAGTTCACTGATAAGCTCCTCTATCGCACCTGTGGAGATGGGATCAAGCGCGGAGGTCGGCTCATCGAAGAGGAGTACACGAGGCTTCAATGCTACCGCACGGGCGATACACAGACGCTGCTGCTGCCCGCCGGACATCCCCAGTGCACTCTCGTTCAAGCGGTCTTTGGTCTCGTTCCAGATCGCTGCGCCTTTGAGTGCCGCTTCTACTCTGTCCTGCAGCTCGCTCTTGTTCTTGATGCCTGCAAGACGCAGCCCGTAGGCGACATTGTCGAAGATACTCATCGGAAAAGGCGTAGGCTTTTGGAAGATCATCCCCACCTCCTGACGCAGACGGATGAAGTCGTTCTCCTTTTTGAGCTTGAGAATGTTCTCCTTGCTGCCGTCACGATGATAGAGGTTGATCTCTCCTTCATAAGTATTTCCCGGATAGAGATCATGAATACGGTTCATCGAACGCAGCAGTGTCGACTTTCCGCAGCCGCTTGGGCCGATCATCGCCGTAATCTTGTTCTCTTCGACCGGGAGGGTGATCTTCTTTAGCGAAGGCGCCTGCGCACCCGGGTAGATAAAGGAGAAGTCTTTGACTTCCATCACTACATTTTTCATCTGTCTTTCCTTATTTTTTGTTTCGTACGACAAAGCGTCCAAAGAGGTTGATGATCAGTACGATCACGGTCAGAATGAACGATGCGGCCCACGCCAGGTCACGGCTCGGTGCGTCAGGGTAGGTTGCAAGGTTGTAGATACTGACCGTCAATGAGGGGAACTGTCCAGTCATATCCATCGTAAAGAACTGGTTGTTCGCCGAGGTAAAGAGCAGCGGTGCGGTCTCTCCTATGATACGTGCAAAAGAGAGCAACACACCGGTCATAATACCCACCTTGGCCGCCTTGATAACCACCTGAACGATAATTCTGTGCTTGCTTCCCCCAAGTGCGATACCCGCTTCACGAAGCTCCTGGGGTACCAGCCCCAGCATATTGTCCGTTGTCGAGATGATGATGGGGATCATCATAATCGCCAGTGCCGCCGTTCCCGCAAAACCGTTGTAGCCGCCAAAAGGGTCGACAAGAATCGCAAAGACGAAGACACCGATGACGATGGAGGGGGCCGACATCATCACGTCGCTGAGGTTTCGGATGATTGCTGCCAGTTTGCTGCCGTGCCCGTACTCACGCAGGTAGATACCCGCCATCATCCCCACCGGTACGGCAATGGCACTGGCAAGAATGGCCATCATGAACTGTCCTACCAGCAGGTTGCGGATACCGCCATCAACCAAGTCATGGGTAAAGGTGGTCCAGTGAATCGCCATAATCCCTTTGTAGCTGAGTGTGATGAGAATCCAAAAAAGGAATCCCACCCCTACGATCGCTGCCAGCGTAGAGAGTGTCAGAATGAGCTTGTT